>CAZUFB010000162.1:0-2525 GCA_964619775.1 uncultured Coriobacteriaceae bacterium | reverse complement strand
TCCAGGCCGCTGTCGAGGACGCGCTGAGCCAAGCGTAGGATTAGCACGGGCGGACAGGGCGGCCACCACGGGCTTGCAGCGCCCTGTGCCGTGCATCCTGCATTTCACCGGTCGGGCCGGAGTTGCCGTGCATGGCGATTCCGGCCCGGCGCGTTGACGCGAGGGTGGTCGCACCTGCTTGTTAGGCTGGCGAGCAGGTATTTTTCTGTCTATTGCCCGTTTCGGGTGACCCCGTGCGCGTGTCGCCCTCCTTTTTATGACCCATGTGCCGAAGGGGTCTCTCCGATTCGCCATTTTAGGGTGTATTCGCCGGGGTCAAAGGGTTGCTATTTATAAGAACAAAGTTGCTGGTTGCAACTTACTGTTGTCTGCAGTTATGATTCCACAACCCTGCATCGCAACAGTGCAATCTTTTACGGATGTGGAGGAGGAGCAGGTATGGAAAGCCAGAATGCCGTTTCCCGTCGGTCTCTGCTCAAGGGGGCTGCGATCGGCACCGCGTCGGCCGCCGCCATCGCCATGCTTGCCGGGCAGGCGCATGCCGAGGAGACAGGGGAGGCCGAGGTTGTGGCAGCCCCCGCGGTCGGTCAGTACAGCTCGATTGCCGTTTCGGGTGAGGCTCCCGCTTGGCTGGGTGAGAAACCCGAGGTCCCGACTGACATCGCCACTACGATCAACACAGAGCTTCTTGTCATTGGCGGCGGCAACTCCGGCCTGGTCGCCGCGCGCAAGGCGGCTGAGCTGGGTATGCAGGTCGTCGTCATGGAGAAAATGACCGAGGAGTACTGGTCACCGGTTGGCTGCGACTGCGGCACCGTCAACAGCCAGGCGTACCTCGACACCGGTGCCGAGCCCATCGACGAGATGGCCGTCTTCAACGAGTGGCAGTTGCGCACCTACGTGCGTTCGATGCCCTACAACGCCAAGATATTTGCGACGCGCTCGGGCGAGGCGACCGACTATGTGCGCGAGGTTGTCTCCCAGGAGGAGCTCGACGAGTACAGCGTCTATTACAGCTTCCCCAACGGCCGCAACAGCGTGCAGGTGAACCACTCCGGCTACTCGAGCTTCCCGGGCACCATCAGCTACCGCGACTTCAACGACAACCTCGGCAACGGGCAGAACCAGCCGGCGTGGTCGGTTGTCATGCGTGCCAACATCGCAGCCGCCCAGGATGCCGGTGCCCAGTGGCTCTGGGCGACGAGCGCCGTGGTGCTCCTTCAGAACGACGACGGCGACGTGACGGGCGCCATCGGTGACGGCCCCGACGGCTACGTGCAGGTCAACGCCTCCAAGGCGGTGCTGCTGGCATGCGGCGATTTCTCGGGCAACGGCGAGATGGTTCTTGCCCTCATGGACGAAGTGCGCCAGCTTGCCGAAATCTCGGGTGTCGATACGAGCGACCCTTCGGCGTTTGCAGGTATGGGTCAGGACGGCATGGGCCAGAAGCTGGCCTGCTGGGCCGGCGGTGTCATGGAACCTGGTCCCCGTGCAGCCATGAACTTCGGCAATGGCATGGGCGCCCCGGGCCTCACCGCCATCGGCAACTACCCTGTGTTCGGCCCCGACGGCAAGCGTTTCTACAACGACGCCCAGCTGCAGTTCGGTGGCCAGGGCTTTTTTGCGCGCCGTCTGCCCGGCGAGCTCATGTGCACTATCGCCGATGGCAAGTGGGAAGAGAACATCATGAACCAGGGCTACGAGCATAATATGAGCTCCACCACATGCGCTCGCGAATGGGACCTGGTAAGGGCCGACCTTGAGAACTACGTGACCGGCCCCGATGGCTTCGAGGTTTATGGCTTCACCGGCTACGGCATGAACAAGAGTCGCATGTACGCCGCCGAGACGCTCGACGAGCTTGCGGACATTCTAGGTTACGAGGGCGACGCCAAGCAGGGCCTGCTCGACGAAATCTCCCACTACAACGAAATGTGCGCCGCCGGCAAGGACACCGACTGGGGTCGTGATACCGACCTTATGAACGCGCTTGACACCCCGCCGTTCTTTGGCGTCTCCACCACGACGTCCAAGGGACGTGTCTCTTCGGGCATGGTGCAGATGTCGGGCGTGCTCGTGAACGACAATTACCAGGTTCGCCGTCCCGACGACACCATTATCCACGGGTTGTACGCCATCGGCAACACGGCGGGCGGCCGCTATGCAGTGCAGTACCACACCCTGCTTGCGGGCAACTCGGTGGGCCTTGCCATCACGCAGGGCTATGTGGCCGGCGAACACATTGCGCAGTATGTCGACCAGGACCTGGCGGATGCCATCGCTTACGAAGAGCGCCTTGCCGAACTCAACGCTGCTGCGGACGAGCAGGGGGCGGGCCCTGCATAAGGGGGCTGCCGGACGTTGAGGTGCCGCTTGCCCACTCTGCCAATGATGGATGACGAGCCTGTGGGAGGTTCGACCGCCTCCCACGGGTTTTTGATTCTTGAGGTGGTCCTTGCAGAACTGTCGCGCGGTGCGTAAGCCCGGACGCAACGACGCCTGGTGTTTTTGCGGATGGCTCTAGG
>CAZUFB010000161.1:0-2544 GCA_964619775.1 uncultured Coriobacteriaceae bacterium | reverse complement strand
CCCCTCCTGTGCCGCCTTCGAGAAGCTCCCTGCGTCGACGACGCTTATGAACAGTCTGCGCTGCTGGTCGTTCATCGAACTCCCCTTGTCTGTGCGGTCCCCTCCGCGTGCCCATTGTGGCACGTTTCCCGCATACGTGCGATAACGCGCGACGGTTCTCTGACGGCAGGGGAGGCGGGGGAATGCGGGTTGGCCCTCCATGACGGCCGTGGTTGCTGACGTCTGTATAATTTTGCGGCTACTTGAAGGTTTGCCCAACAAACACCCAGTTTACGCAGGATGCCTACTTGTAGGTTGCAAAATGAGACGCCTGTCGGCGACCACGGCCGTCATGAAGAAAGGCGTGTCAGGATGACAGGCTTGCTTAAACTTCTCGGTTGAACCTCCTTCTCATTTTTGGCACTTCCGCATCGGGTCTGCAGGTGGCTAAATTGGCCGTGGAACGCGGCGTGCCAAGGGGGCGCGCCGTCCGCGAATTGTGGAAGGGGATTTTGCAATGAGCGATCTTTCCCGTAGGAACTTTCTCAAAGGTGCCGCCCTGGGTACCGCCGCGATGGGCGTTGTGGCTGCCGGCTCGGCTTTTGCCGACGAGCCGGTCACCACGACGGTCGCCTCCGAGGACATCGCCTGGGACGCCGAGTACGACGTCGTGATCCTGGGTCTGGGCGGAGCCGGCGCCAACGCCGCGGTCGCCGCGTACGAAGAAGGCGTCAAGGTCCTCGTGTGCGAGAAGGCCCCGGAGGGGCAGGAGCCCTGTAACACCAAGGCGAGCGGCCAGTTCGTCATGGCCACCGACGACGCCGACGCGCTGTACACCTACCTTTCCTCGTTGATGGGCAAGTTCAACAACTGGGACGAGGACGCGCTGCGCGCCTACTGCGAGGGCTGCGCGGACAACTTCGAGTGGATGACCGACACCCTGGGTGGCGACCCCGAGGTTATCTGCCCCGTTGAGGACAACAGTCCCGCCGAGAACGAGAACATGCCCTACGAGTACGGCAACACCGACTGGAAGCTTGCCGAGAACCCCTGGAACCTGGGGCGTTCCGGCTGGGTTTACAACTGGGCCGAGTTCCCCGAGATTCCCGAGTCTGCCAACTGCCTGTGCCTCACGGCCACCGGCACGCGTTTCGACGCCGGCTACTACAACCTGTGCATGAGCGCCGTCAACGCCCGCGTCGACGACGACAACCTCACCGTGTGGAAAAGCTGCCCCGGCAAGCGCCTCATCACCGACGTGTCCGGCGCGGTGATCGGCTGCGTTGTGGAGAAGGATGGCGAGGAGCTCAACATCAAAGCCAACGGCGGCGTGTGCCTGTGCACAGGCGGCCTCGAGGCCAACGCCGACATGATGGCCAACTACACGCAGACCCCCTACGTGTACCTGCAGGCCGGCACCATGAACACCGGCGACGGCATCAAGATGGCCATGGAGGTCGGCGCCGACCTGTGGCACATGAGCAACGTCTCGGGCTTTATGTGGGCCTACCAGAGCCCATACCTGTCGACCTGCTCGTCGCTGGCCTTCGGTTTTAACCCGCTCGGCATTTTCGCCGGTCCGAGCGGCAAGCGCTTCCAGGACGAGACGGCCACCAACCGCCACGGCCGCATCGACATCGGCGGCCGCTGGATCATGACCCCGCTGCCCCTGCCCACCTACTACATCGTCGACTCGGCGCAGATCGGCACGGCGATGATGCCCAACTTCAGCGAGGGCAACGTCGACGAGCTGGCGGACGGCCAGGTCATCCAGGGCGAGACCATCGAGGAGCTCTCGCAGAAGATCCGCGACCTGGGCGAGGCCCCCGACTTCAACGCCGACGGCGAGCTCGACAAGGCGCTCGAGAAGTACAACGCCCACTGCCACGCCAACGACGGCGAGGGCGAGGAGGACGACTGGGGCCGCATGTGCACCGTGCCCGTGGAGACGGGACCGTTCTATGCCGTCAAGATCGGCCCGACCATGTACAACACCCAGGGTGGTCCGCGCCGCAACGGTTACGCCCAGGTTATCAACACCGAAGGCTACCCGATCCCCGGCCTGTTCGAGGGCGGCGAGATGGGCTCCGTGTTCGCCGACATGTACAACGGTTCGGGCAACCTCGGCGAAACCATGGTCTTCGGCCGTTATGCCGGTCAGAACGCCGCCCTGCGCGCCAAGGGCGAGTTCGAGGGCGCCACGGAGAAGGCCACGACCTACCAGGAGAAGCTTGACGCCGAGTCCGCCGAGGAGGAGGACGCCTCCTCGGTCGATGTCTCGAGCGTCGCAGATGGCACCTACGAGGGTACCGGCCAGGGCTACGGCGGCGCGCTGACCGTGAGCGTCACCGTCGAGGGCGGCCAGATCACCGCCGTCGAGGTCGTCAGCAACTCCGAGACCGCCGAGATCGGCGGGCAGGCCCTGCCGGTCTACTGCGAGCAGCTCGTCGAGACCCAGGACCCGAACGCCCTCGACGTGGCGTCGGGTGCCTCCAACACCCTGCGCGGTTTCCAGGCCGCTGTCGAGGACGCGCTGAGCCAAGCGTAGGATTAGCACGGGCGGAC
>CAZUFB010000160.1:0-2587 GCA_964619775.1 uncultured Coriobacteriaceae bacterium | reverse complement strand
GAATTATATTCGATAATTTGAGCTGTTTTTTGTACTTTTGCATATAGGAACTATTTAAGCATATGACAAAAAGACAAGTATTTTACAGTTTTCATTTTAAAAATGACTCATGGAGAGCTGGACAAGTCCGGAATATAGGAGTAGTAGAAGGGAATACGCCAGTTTCTTCAAATGAATGGGAAGAGGTTAAGCGTAAAGGAGAGGATTCTATTAAAAGATGGATTAATAGTCATATGGAATATCGCTCTTGCGTTATTGTATTAATTGGTTCTGAAACTTCATCAAGAAAGTGGTGTAGATATGAAATTGAGCATGCTTGGAAAGAGGGAAAAGGGATTGTTGGTATTTATGTGCATAATTTAAAGAACACTTATGGAGAACAGGATATAAAAGGGTATAATCCATTCAAATTATTTTGTATTGATAAAACAGTCAACTATATAGCCGAACATAATCATCCTGCCGATAGTAATGAAATTAATTTATCTGAGATATGCAAGGTTTATAATCCGCCATATAAAACTAGCACATATGTTTATGATTATATTAAGGAGCACATAAATGAGTGGGTAGAAGAAGCTATTAGAATTCGCAATCAGTATCCAAAATAAAATTTGAGTTATGCCAATACGTAAGGAGGTTTTCATAAAGAATTATATTAAAGCACTTAATAATGGCGATGCTGCCGTTTTTGCAGGTGCAGGATTATCTGCTCCAAGTGGATGTGTTAATTGGAAGCAATTATTAAGAGAAATTGCAGAGGAATTGCAACTTGACATTGAAAAGGAGTCAGATTTAGTAGCAATAGCACAGTACTACTACAATAAAAATGGGAGTAATCGTACAAGATTAAATGATATAATTAAAGATGCTTTCCAGACAGGAAAAAATCCAAATGTTAATCATAATATACTCGCTAAATTGCCGATTTCTACATATTGGACTACAAACTATGATAAACTGATAGAGAAGTCATTGGAGAATAATGGTAAAATATGTGATGTAAAAACTTGTTGTGCAAACCTCACAACCTCTTTAAAGGGACGCAATGTCGTAGTTTATAAAATGCATGGAGATGTGGATCATCCAGAAGAGGCCGTATTAATTCGCGATGACTATGAATCATATAGTCAGGAAAAAGGACCTTTTATAAATGCATTGTCCGGAGACCTAATGACAAAAACTTTTTTGTTTATAGGCTTTAGCTTTACAGACCCTAATTTTTCTTATATATGCGCTCATTTAAGGACACATTTAAAGGGAAATATGAGAGAACACTATTGCTTCTTGAAGGATATTTTTAGAGATGACTGCGAAGATGAAAGTGAATTCGAATATGAGAAAAGGAAATTGTCATATTTTATCGATGATTTAAAACGATTCAATATAAAAACTGTTCTTATTCAAGAATATTCAGAGATAACAGAAATATTGCGAATTATAAAGAGAATCTATAATAGTCGAACAGTGTATATATCTGGTGCTGCAGCAGAATACGAACCAGATGGTAAAGATGCATATGAAAAATTTATAAGTAAATTAAGCGGTCGTTTAATTTGTGAAGGTTATAAAATAGTTTCAGGGTATGGTTTAGGTGTTGGTAGTGCGGTAATAAGTGGTGCTCTTACTGAGATATATTATAATCAGAAAAAATCGCTTACAGATCAATTGATTCTTAGACCTTTTCCACAGGGTGAAGATACGGAGAAAAATTGGGAGATTTATAGGCAAGATATGATATCACATAGTGGTATATCAATTTTCTTACTGGGGAACAAGGAAGAAAATGGAACCATCGTTATGTCTTATGGTATGCGATCCGAGTATGAAATCTCAAAAGGACAGGGTAATTTTTTAATACCTATTGGTCGAACAGGATATATGTCAAAAGAACTATGGGGGGATTTATTAAGAGAAAAACAAGACGAGCATACATTTGACACATATCGTCATGATATTGAATCTTTAGGTGATAGCGAGAAAACTTTGGATGAAATAGTTGAAATAGTGATTGGAATAGTTAAAAAGGTAAAATAATTATGGCACATAAAACTTTTATTTCTTATAAATATAACGAGGCACAGAAGCTTCGCGATAGAATAATAGAAGCATTGGGAGATGGTGCAAGGTTCTATCAGGGAGAGACAAGTGATTCTCCAGATTTAACAGACACATCTACTGAAAATATACGCAAAAAATTGAGAGATATGATGTATGACACATCTGTAACAATTGTAATTATTTCCCCGCATATGAAAGAGAGTAAGTGGATTGATTGGGAAATTGAATATTGCCTCAAAGATATAACAAGGAAAAATAGAACATCACATACTAATGGAATTGTTGGGGTCATAATGAAAGTAAATGGAGGATATGATTGGTTTAAATATACAACAATTAACCCAGATGGATGTTCAGTTATTAATTATTATGATTCAAAGGTTTATGATATTATAAATAAAAATAGATATAACCAGAACCCCAAAGAGTACTCTTGTAGTCGATGTAAGTGTGTAAATGCGTTAACCGGCTCTTATATTGCTTTTGTAGAAGAAGATGAATTCTTGTCAAACCCTCAAAAGTATAT
>CAZUFB010000159.1:0-2613 GCA_964619775.1 uncultured Coriobacteriaceae bacterium | reverse complement strand
TATTTCCCGAGGAATTTCTCGCTGCGGGCTATGAAGTCAGCCAGGGCCTTGCCCTTGAGCATACCGTTGCCGAGCAGTGCAAGGTCCACTATCTGATGCAGGAGCTCGTTGCTTGAAGCGAAGTCACTTGCAGAGCTGTCGGCCGCCTCCTTTTTCGCATCCCATATCCCGGACACGACAGGATTCTGCATATTGACCACGATATTGTAGGAATCGGGAACGGAGCCGTAGAAATTCATTCCTCCGCCCAAGGCGCTCATTTCGCGGTAGCGGCGCATGAATTCGTTCTGGGTAATCATCACCGGAGCCGCATTCTCCCCGAGATTCCTGGCCTCGACAAAATAATCGTTACCCTGCGGCAGTACAGCCTTGAACATCTCCTCAAGCACTTTCTTGTCGTCGTCGCTCATCTCGGGACGGACCTCATCCTCCTTGGGTATGAGTTTGGACGGGGAATCGCTGTCCACCCTTGCGAAGCGTGTATGTTCCAACTTGGTTTCCAGCAGGTTCACGTAGTGGCTGTCGAGCTCGCAGTCCATCAGCAGAACATCGTAGCCCATATTCTTCGCCCCTTCCACGAACTGGTACTGGTCCTCCGTATTCGTAGCATAGAGATAGACCACGTTATTGTCCTTGTCCGTCTGGGCAGGCTCTATGGCCTTGCGGTAATCCTCGAAACTGAAATACTTGCCGTCAGTATTCTTCAGGAGGGCAAACTTCATGGCCCTGTCGCGGAAGTTTTCATCCGTGAGCATGCCGTACTCTATGAACAGCTTGATATTGTCCCACTTCTGCTCATACTGCCCGCGCTGCTCCTTGAATATTTCCTCGAGCCTGTCTGCCACCTTGCGGGTGATATAGCCGCTGATTTTCTTGACATTCGCATCGCTCTGGAGATAGCTCCTGCTGACGTTCAGAGGAATGTCGGGCGAATCTATGACTCCGTGCAGCAAGGTGAGGAAGTCGGGCACTATATTGTCCACATGGTCGGTTACGAACATCTGATTGCAGTAGAGCTGAATCCTGTTCTTGTTGACAGCCATCCTCTCCTTGATTTTCGGGAAGTAGAGAACGCCGGTCAGGGTGAAGGGATAATCGACATTCAGATGAATCCAGAACATGGGTTCCTCCTCCATGGGATAGAGTTCCCTGTAGAATTTCAGGTAATCCTCGTCCTTGAGTTCGGAAGGAGTACGGGTCCATATAGGTTCGAGGCTGTTGACAACATTGTCCTCGTCGGTCTCCACGCTCTTGCCGTCCTTCCACTCCGTCCTTTTGCCGAACACCACGGGTACGGGCATGAACTTGCAATACTTGCCGAGCAACTGGCTTATCCTGCCCTTCTGGGCGAACTCCGCCGAATCCTCGTCGAGGTAGAGGCTGATTACGGTGCCGCGCTCCGCCTTGTCGCCCTCCTCCATGGTATACTCCGGAGAGCCGTCGCAACTCCATTTTACCGGTCTGGCCCCTTCCTGCCAGCTGAGCGTGTCTATGGTCACCTTGGACGCAACCATGAAGGCGGAGTAGAAACCGAGACCGAAATGTCCTATAATGGACGAGAGCTGGTCCTTGTACTTCTCAAGAAATTCCCCGGCTGAAGAAAAGGCTATCTGGTTGATATACTTGTCCACTTCCTCGGATGTCATTCCGATTCCGTTGTCTATAACCCGCAGAACCTTTTCATTCTCATCGAGTTCTATCCTCACTTTCAATTCCCCGAGTTCACCCTTGAAGTCGCCGGAAGAGGCCAGGGCGTTCATCTTCCGACAGGCATCGACTGCGTTAGCAACCAGCTCGCGCAGGAAAATTTCATGATCCGAATAAAGAAATTGCTTGATTACCGGGAAAATATTCTCGGTGGTAACTCCGATTTTACCTTTCAATGCTTCTGTTGCCATATCTGAAACTGTTTGATTCCGTATGTACTAACACGGCCCGACCTGTGGCCGGACCGCGCTGGGAAATCAAAATATGTTCCTGTGACAATCTGTCAGATTCCGTCAGGCAATCCGGAACCCACGTTTGACTGATAGCTCTCCGAGGTGCAGGTACCCCAATAGTACCTCAAGATACAACTGTCTGCTCCGACGCCCGAGATGAAAGATTCCAGATAATAGGTTCCGCTCTGCAACAAGACCCATTCCCTGCTCGTGTATGTAGAGTACTTGCGCCAATCGTACACTATGTCCCCTTCTGTCGTCATGACGGCGGAATAGCCGTTGGACTCGTCGTAATTCAACGAAAAGGAACTGACGGACCACTTGTAGTCGTCCTCCAGGGTCTCACTGGGTCCTCTCTCTACCTGCAAAGTAAAATTCATTATTTCGTTGGCCCCGCTGACCTCCCAGCAGTTGTCCGCCAGCCAGACGACATCGAGTACCAGATTATCGTCTGAATAATACGTATAAGTGTATCCCTCGACATTCACCCGTTCCTCATATACCACAAGCCTGGTCAGCAGGGTCACAGAACTCTCGCTTGAGTAACGGACCAGTCTCTCTCCGAAGTAAACAAAATTTGAGCTACTCCTGGATTTGTTGTTATACTCATACACCTCGCACGACCAGGACAGCACAAGCAGACTTGAAAGCACTGCCATTCTCATTATAATCT
>CAZUFB010000158.1:0-2682 GCA_964619775.1 uncultured Coriobacteriaceae bacterium | reverse complement strand
CTAGGCGCGAAAAGACCGGTTTGCTAAATCTTATGACGACGCCCAGTACCAAGTACTGACGAACTAACGAACTAACGAACGTATAGGAAAACTTCGGCATATAAGGAGGGGCATATGAGTGAAAAAGTCTCCAGCTTCGACCGTCGGGCATTTCTGGCGCTGGTAGGACTTGGGACGGCTGGGACAGGCGTGGGGATGCTGGGCGTGCGCACGGCGTATGCCGACGAAGAGGGTGGGTCGATGAGCGAGTATCCGGTGCCGACCAAGCCGTTTGAGTCGGGCGACTGGCTTGAAGAGGCGCCTGCCGTGACGGATGCCGATTGCGTGTCGGTCGAAACGGCTGAGGTGGTTATCGTCGGAGCGGGTATTGCGGGTATTGCGGCGGCGCGTGCGGCGGCTGAGGCGGGAGCCGACGTTGTGGTCCTCGAGCAGGCGGAAACGGTTACCATCCGCGGCTTGGTATTCGGTGCCCTGAACTCGACATACCAAAAGGAGCTCGGCGCGGTCTACGACGCCAACGAGGTTGTCAACGAGATTTGTCGTGCTATGGGAAATCGCCCCAACCAGCGGTTGTGGCATAAATGGGCTAACGAGAGTGGCGAGACGTTCGACTGGTTCACAGAGGTCCTCGACGACAGCGATACGTACTTCCTGGAGTTCTGGCCCAATCCGGAGGCGTATGACAACGCCAACGAGCTGCGCAAGCAGTACTGCACGGGCATCGAGTTCGTCGATTGGATCGCCGCGGGCACCAAACAGTACCAGAAGTCGGTCGACGAGGGTGCCCGCTACCTGTTCTCGACCAAAGCCGTAAAGCTTGCCCAGGACGATGCGGGTGCGGTCACTGGCGTGTACGCCCAGCTCGCCGACGGAACGTACGCAAAGTACGAGGCGTCCAACGGCGTCATCCTGTGCACGGGCGACTACAGCCACAACATCGATATGGTCAAAGCGCTGTGCCCGGAATTCTACTGGAACTGTGGCGGTCAGCCCGTGGCTATCGAGACGTCCAACGGCGACGGTCACAAGATGGCAATCTGGGCCGGTGGAATGATGGAGCCGGCGCCGCATGCGCACATGGACCATACGTTTGCCGACATGATGGGCATCGGTAACACGACGACGCTGAGCCTGAACACCAAAGGCGAGCGCTACATGAACGAGGACTGCGACGGACAGTCCCTCACCAACCAGATCGTTCGCCAGCCGGGCAAGGTCGCCTATCAAATATTTGACGCCACATGGCCTGAGATGGTTCAAAACCAGCCCATCAGCCACGGCATGCCCAATCCGAACACCATAGACCAGGATGAGATGCAGGCGACGCTGGATAGGGCCATGGAGGAGCCGACGACCTTCCTTGCCGGATTCGACACGCTCGAGGAGCTGTTCGAGTTCTTGGGACTGCCGGTTGAGATGGCCATGGCGAGTGTCGAGCGCTACAACGAGCTGTGCGCCGCCGGGGTCGACGAGGACTTCGGCAAGCGGGCCGACCGCATGTACCCCATTTCGACGCCGCCGTACTACGGCGCGTCGAGCCTGATCGCTACCGGCCTGATGACGGCCGGCGTTATGGTGGATGAGAACCTGCGGGTAATCGATGCGAACTTCGACCCCATCCCGCATCTGTGGGCGGCGGGCAACGTCGCAGGAGGCCGTTACGCTAACGAGTATCCGGTGTATCCGGTGGTGGCGACCTCGCACGGCACGGCCATCACGTTCGGGCGCTCGTGTGGCCTGCAGGCGGCAGGAGTTCAGTAGTTCGACGGGAGTTTGGGCCCGTTGGATATGTCAGACAAGCGCAAGGCGATGTGAAAGGGGATTGATTGCTATGGGGACTACCGTGCTTGACCGGGAGATGACCCGTCGAACCGCCCTTGCCGCCGGCGGTGCCGCAGCTGCGGCCGCGCTGGTAGGCGGCGTGGCTCCTGCTGCCGCTTCGGCCGACGAGATGACGGAGCTTACCTGGGACTACGAGACGGACGTCGTCGTGTGCGGCTGCGGGACCGGCGGCGTCGCCGCGGCCGTCGCCGCGGCGGACGGCGGTGCCGATGTCATGGTCATCGAAAAGAAGGACTGGCTCGGTGGTCAGCTGCGTCGCTGCGGAGGCGGCGTCGCCGCGGCTGGCTCGCAGGTGCAGAAGGCGCTCGGTGTGGAGGACAACGCCGATGACTTCTATGACTACTGGATGGCCATGCAGGGCAACCTGTGCGACGCCGACCTGGTGCGCGATATCTGCGACAACTCGGCGGCCATCATCGACTGGCTGATTGACGACCTGGGAGGGCAACCGCTCGACCAGTGGGAGTTCAGCGGCGGCATCGAGGGTGGTCTTGAATACTCGACGGAGCCTGGGCTGAACATCGGCACTCAGCCCTCGAACTACGAATCGGTGGGAATGACGCCCGTGGCGCGCTGCCACTGGTTCACCCCCAACTACGATGACCCGATTATCGGAGAGGCCGACAAGGTCGTGTGCCCCGATCCGGGAGGCACCGGCCTGTGGAAGATTTTCAGCGACGCTTTTGAGGCGCGCGGGATTGAGCCGATGACCAAAACTTCGCTGGTGAGCCTGGTGACGCAGCCCGGCTCCAACGAGGTCCTCGGCATCGTGGCCGACCAGGACGGTACCGAAATCCGCATCAAGGCTCGCAAGGGTGTCATTGTCTGCACGGGCAATTT
>CAZUFB010000157.1:0-2800 GCA_964619775.1 uncultured Coriobacteriaceae bacterium | reverse complement strand
ATGCGGGTGTTGGGCCAGAAGCGCTGGTGGAAGAAGATGCACCCCGCGCAGTAGACGGCGAGGAGGAACACGATGACGCACGCCGCCACAACGACGACCGCGGAGCCGGTGCGGCGCGCGGTTTTCTGGGCAACCTGCGTCTCCTCCTGTGGCATGGCGTCCCCGTCCCTCTCCTTTGGGCGACGGCCGGCGACCGCGGTCTTCTGCGCTGCGCCGGTCTGCCGCCGCACCGTGCGGCAGACAATAAATGTACCATGCGCAAAAGACACGGCAGTTTCAAGGTTTGTTTGATTCGCGTGTAGGACGGGAAAGCGCCGCCCGGTCGCGGCGGCGCCCTCGTCCTTGCGTGCCGTGTGCTCCGTGTGCCGGTGGCCCCTTGAGCGGCGGCCCGATTTGCGCGCGGGGCGTTTTGGCGGCTAGACTGGTGCCACGGCGTCTCGAGCCGCACCGCGCCCGGCGACGCCTCCTGCACGCCCCGAGGAGAGGAACGCGCCAATGACGGACTTTGCATGCAACCTGGGCCCGGACTACCTGGGCAAGGACATCCCCAAGCTCGGCTTCGGCCTCATGCGCCTGCCCAGGTGCGAGGACGGCTCCATCGACGTCGAGCAGACCGCCCAGATGGTCGACGACTTCTTGGCCGCCGGCTTCACCTACTTCGACACCGCGTTCACCTACGAGGGCAGCGAAGAGGCTGCCGGCAAGGCGCTTGTGGCGCGCCACCCGCGCGACAGCTACACGCTGACCAGCAAGCTCTTCGCCAAGCGCGCCGCCAACGCCGACGAGGCCAAGCAGCAGCTCTTCACCTCGCTCGAGCGCACCGGGGCGGGCTACTTCGACTTCTATCTGATGCACAACCTGGGCGAAGGCCGCACGCAGTACTTCGAGGACTACGGCCTGTGGGATTGGGCGCAGCAGATGAAGGCCGAGGGGCTTATCCGCCACCTGGGCTTCTCGATGCACGCCGACGCCGGGCAGCTCGACGCCGCGCTGACGGCGCATCCCGAGGTGGAGTTCGTGCAGCTGCAGATCAACTACGCCGACTGGGAGAGCCACGAGAACCAGTCGCGCCTGTGCTACGAGTGCGCGCTGCGCCACGGCAAGCCGGTCGTGATTATGGAGCCGGTGAAGGGCGGCCTGCTTGCCAACCCGCCGCAGAGCGTCGCCGACGTGTTCAAGGCCGCCGATCCGTCCGCCTCGTGCGCCAGCTGGGCCCTGCGTTTCGCGGCGAGCCTGCCGGGCATCGTGACGGTGCTTTCGGGCATGAGCAACCGCGAGCAGATGGCCGACAACCTGGCGACCTTCGCGGACTTCAAGCCGCTCGACGAGGCGGGGCGCGCCGTGGTCGCCCGGGCCCAGGCCGAGCTTGACAAGATCGACTCGGTGCCCTGCACCAACTGCAAGTACTGCGTGAAGGGGTGCCCGCAGGGCATCAACATCCCCGGCATCTTCAGCGCGCTCAACCGCCAGCGCATCTACGGCGACCTGGAGGGCGCCAAGGGCAACTACGCCTGGCAGGCGGCGGACGCCCATGCCGGCAGCTGCCTGGCCTGCGGCGCGTGCGAGAGCGTGTGCCCGCAGCACCTGCACATCGTCGATTTGCTGGCCGAGGCGTCGCGGCTGTTCGACGAGCCGGCGGGGGAGACGGCGTAGGGGTTCGGCGCGGGATGGGCGCAAGGCGGACGGAAGGGGGCGCGCGGCGCGCATGAAGGACATCCTGGTGATAGCGACCGGCGGCACCATCGCGTCGGCCGAGGACGGCAACGGGCTGGCGCCGACGCTGACCGGCGAGGAGCTGGTGGGCTACGTGCCCGAGGTCAAGGGCATCTGCCGGTTCGACGTCGTGCAGCCGATGAACATCGACAGCACCAACATGCGTCCGCGCGACTGGATGAGCATCCGCGACGTCGTGGTGGAGAACTACATGCGCTACGACGGCTTCGTGGTGCTCCACGGCACCGACACGATGGCCTACACGGCGGCCGCGCTGTCGTACCTCGTCCAGAACAGCCCCAAGCCCGTCGTGCTCACCGGCTCGCAGCGTCCGATGGCGAACCCCTTCACCGACGCCAAGCTCAACCTCTACCACAGCCTGCTCTATGCCGCCGACGACGGGTCGCGCGACGTGTCCATCGTGTTCGGCGGCGAGGTGGTGGCCGGCACGAGGGCGCGCAAGCAGCGCACGATGAGCTTCAACGCGTTCACGAGCGTGAACTACCCGGTGCTCGCCCTCATCCGCAACGACCGCATCGTCCGCACGGGCCGCGCGGCCGCCGACCCGGGCCCGATGCGCGTCTACGACCGCCTTGACGAGCGCGTGTTCGTGCTCAAGCTCACTCCCGAGCTCAACCCGGGCATCTTCGAGCTGCTCAAGCGCGACTACGACGCCGTCATCGTGGAGACCTTCGGCATCGGCGGCATACCCGAGCACGAGGACGCGTCGTTCGAGCGGGCGATCTTTGACTGGGTCGATTCGGGGCGGACGCTCGTGGTGACCACCCAGGTTCCCGAGGAGGGGCTCGACCTGGGCGTCTACGAGGTGGGGCGCGCCTACGCCGACCATCTGGGAATCCTCAAGGGCGACGACATGACCACCGAGGCGCTGGTCGCCAAGACGATGTGGGCCCTGGCCCAGTCGGACGACCCTCTTGAGGTGCGCGAGCTGTTCTACCGCGTGGTGAACCACGACCGCTTGCCGGGGTAGAGGCAGGGGGCCGTGGTTTGTGTAGGAGTTGTGTTAAGCTAACTTTATGGGTGCCTTTAAGTTAGAAGTGGTTGACATAGTTGAGCAGCCTGGTAT
>CAZUFB010000156.1:0-2873 GCA_964619775.1 uncultured Coriobacteriaceae bacterium | reverse complement strand
GTGGGGCAGGTTCGACAGGCAGTACAGGAGCGGTTTCAGCTTTGGCGATATAGGCTTGCTTTCCCCATGAAAAGCTTTCGTAGAACATGCCCAACTGCCTTGGAAGAAACTAAATTACTATATTTGCGGAAACAAAGAGAATATTGACCATGGATTCAGGCAGCACCGCCCCGAAAGTTTCTATCGTAATAACCGCTTACAATTCCGGTAAATATATTTCAGAGACCATAGATTCCTTTATAGCCCAGACCTACAGCAACTGGGAGATGATCCTGGTGAATGACTGCAGCACTGACGACACTTTGTCCATAATCCGCGAATACGAGCGAAGAGACGGGCGCATAGCGTGCGTTGATCTTGAAAAGAACATGGGTATGTGCCGGGCCCGGAAAGCCGGAGCCGACAGGGTATCCGGGAAGTACCTGCTGTTTTTCGACAGCGACGACATAATATACCCCGAGGCGATAGAGAGGTTTGTCAGCACGGCTGAGGCCGACCCGGATATAGATATAGTTGCCTGTCCTTTCAAATATTGGTATCCCAACGGGAGGAAAAGAGTTTGCAAAAAGCTCAAATTCTCCGTTACAGACGGGGTTTCATATCTGAACCTGACCTTACACAAGGAAAATTACTGGATGCTGTGGTGCAATTTCATGAGGACATCCCTTTTTCTCAAAAGCAACTTGAAATATGACTACGATTTGTGCACGGGGGCGGATCTCGTATTTTTCGCACAGCTTGCCGTAAATGCCCGCAAAGTGAGGGCCATTCCCTATGTTGCGGTGGATTATCGTCTACGCAGTGAATCGACCTGCCATACCAAGGCAGAAAGACAATATCGGGATTTCAGGCGATTCATACATATCACGGATGATCTGCTAAAGGAGAACGAGGCATATCCGCGTCTCAAAAAGCAACTTGCGAAGGTGCATCTGCATCACTGCGCAGCAGCTGTATACTGGGGATTCGACGATACCCTCGAAAGTGACCTGAAAGAGATTAAAAATTATCTGTCACTTTACCCGTCGCTCTGGAGCTTCCTTTTTATCAAACGCAACAGAATGTTCGTGGTGATGCTCATGTATTTGCTCTGTAAAAAGTGCGCAATCTCCAGGGCTCATAAACTTGCAACTAAAAAACTGTGGATGAAGTAGTCCCGATTATTTTTCGGGAGGGCGCTCCCTTGGTGAACTTTCGCCCCTCATAAACGAGGTGCCCTGCACTTTCCCGACGAATGTTCTCCCTGTACCCTTTCAAAGGTACTCCCCCCTTAACAAACCCGCCTAAGTGACACAATTAACAAAAATATTTGCGAAAGTTGGGTCCGTTATATAAATTGTGCGCAATTTGATTAACTTCTTTAAACATGAAAAATAAGTTTTGTTTGCTTGTTGCATCGGCTCTCGCCGTTCTTGCAGCAATGTCTTGTTCCAAAGAAGAGGGTACGACGGAAGACAAGACACCGGACGGACCTTCTGTGCTTACAATCAGTTCCACCGAAGTGAGCGCTTTGGGCGCGGGTGGCACCTACTCAGTTGACTATATCGTTACCGGTTCTTCTACAGGGTATATCGAGACTATTGCAGATGACTCGTGGGTTCATTCCTTCAGTGTGGATGAGTCCGCAGGTACTATCAGTTTCGTAGTGGACGCCAATACCGGTGAGGCCTCAAGGCAGACCCGGGTTACTGTCCTGTATTCCGAAGCCGAGGATGCGGCGGTCTTCACGGTAGTGCAGGACACCTATGATCCCACAAAGGTTCTGCTTTCCGATTTCCAGGACAGTTCCTGGAGCGCGTATGTGGCGGAGTTTGACAAGGAGGAGACCTTGGCTATGTATATAAACCCCGAAAGCGGGTATCCCACGGGCATATCCATCACCGCATGGGAGTTCGCACAGGACTATGCCAACCGGTGGAACGTGCTATATCCCTACAATCCCATCTCCCCGGAGGATGCTATGGAGGTCGAGTTCTCGGAGGAAGCAAACGCCTACTGCTCCATTGTCTTCGGCGGGGACCGTATCACTCTCAACGAGGGTTACATCTCGGGTTCGAGTATCCTGAGAATCAACGGAGAGTTCGAGTTCGACGAGAGCACCGGTATCATGACGGTGTACGACACCGCGAACTCACTGTACAACAGGGAGGAGCAGATACTGCTTACCAAGGACGGGGACGATCTTCTCTTCCGTGTGCTCTATGTAAGCTCCTGGGGCGACATCATGACCGAGTACTACGGTACGAACTGGTATCTGAGTTTAAATTTCTATGACCCTAACAGGGAGTATCTCTACAGTTTCCACGGCTACATCCAGTACAGGCTTACCAGAACGGAATAGAACCGCATTTTCGAATAAATCAGGTTTACGTCAACTCAAGTCACGTAAGTGCCTGAACTAAAATAGTTAAGGGTGACCCGGCCGCTTCCGGATCACCCTTTTGCCGTTTCAAACCCCCCGATCGAGGTGCCCCCGAATAGAGTCATTATGGCCACTTGGACATTTTGGGTAATGAGACGGTGCCAATACCGTTAAAAAATTATAATCATTCGCTACCACTGATTATCCGTCAAGAAATCAGCAATATGTATATGCCTTATCCCCTGGATATTATCCTGCCAGGTCTCGTCCATACTCACAACTAATTTCGGATAATTATCTGAAATAGAGAGTAAAGGTGCGAATTCCCGCTCTATCGTCGAATCGGATTCCATCTTGTACGTCACCTGAACATAAATTTTCTCATTCCTGCGAATCCCCACGAAATCAACCTCAAGACTACCCTGTTTCCCTATAAAAGTATCATAGCCTCTACGCCTCATTTCCCAATAAACAATGTTTTCCAGCTGACCCGAGATCGTCCTGTCTTTAT
>CAZUFB010000155.1:0-2923 GCA_964619775.1 uncultured Coriobacteriaceae bacterium | reverse complement strand
ACCGCATAGCTCAGCCATAGCGCGATGTTGCCGGCCACGGAGCATGCCGTCGCCGCCGCGCCCCAGCGCCGGTCCACCCGCAGGCAGCCGCGTCGTGCCAAGGCGAGCACGGCAAGCGCCGCGACGAGCATGCCGGCGCCCGACACGAGCCAGATGTACTCGAGGTTGTAGGGGACGAACGTCCCGATGGCCATCGCGCAGCCGTACAGCGCGATGTAGTCCCACGCCAGGAAGAACGCGAAGCCTATGTTCTGCCGGCAGAGCTCGGCGACCCTCCCCGTAAAACCGCCCATGCGGCCATGCCCCTCTCCCCGCCCCCGTCGCGCGGCCGTGTGCCGGTCCCTCCAGACGGCCGGCTGCGCAACTCGATGGAAATAGTATGGACCCTTTTTGGCAACAAGGGCAACCGTGCCGCCCAAACAGGCAAAACGACCGCAATAACAACAACGTGGGGAGGTCGCCGCGCGTGTCGCGTCACCACATCGTTTGGATGACGGGGCGCCGCGCGCACGCAACAGAAGCTCGACAGTATCCCGCCCGCAGGCTCGCGTCCACACGACCTGCGGGCGGGATGCGTCAGGGAACGCACAAGGTTTCCGCGAGCGCGCAGGCGGTGGCTGCGGCACAAGGCAGGCCGCAAGACAGGGAACGGCCCGGAGGTGAGCGATCGGCCCGGAGCGCCCCAAGTCGGTCGAGCCTCAAGGAGGATGCCCTTCTGTCGGCTGCCGCACACCCAAAACGGCGTCTGCAGCGACGGCGGACAAGGCCGGAGGCCGAACGGGACGGCTGCATCGCCCGCCCGAGTCCCGTGTCGCCCGTACCTGCGGGCCTTGTCGGCCGCCCGTCCTGCCCGCTACGCGCCCGTCACCGTGATTTGCGGATAGGAGCGCAGGTCGTCTTCGACCAGGCCGTAGCCCATGTAGTTGTCGACGTAGACCTCGGCCGCAGCCGCCCCCTCCTCGGCGGGGGCCTCGCACACGGCGTGCGGGCCGTCCGCAATCTCCAGATACACCAGGCCGTTCTCGTCCGAAGTGACGTCCACCTGCTCGCCGGCGTCGATCTCGAGCGTCAGCGCGCAGCCGGCCAGCGGCTCGCCCTCCGCATCGACCAGGCGCACGGCGGCCGTCCAGTCGGTCGGCCCGTAGCCGTCGCCGCGCAGCTGCAGGCGCGCCTCGGTCCCGGCCATGAGCGGCAGCGCGGGCAGCCCGTCCCCCGCGCCGGCCTCCGCCGCCAGGCTCTCCAGGTAGTCCCGGACGGCCTCGAGCTCGCCGCCCACCTCGGCCAGCTGCTCGATGTCGGCAAGCACGGGGTAGTTGTCGCCGCCGGCCATGACGTAGTTGTTCGACGCGAGCACGATGGGGGTCTCCTCGTCGGTCAGGTCGAGCGGCTCCTCGGCCCCGTCGAGCACGATCTGCAGCACGCGCTCGCCCGGCTCGGCGTTGGGGTCGCACGTCACCGTGCAGCCCGAGAACTGCAGGAAGCTGCCGGACACGGTCTGCTGGAGCAGCATGCCGGTCTCGCCGTCCTGGCCGTCCATCGCGTGGAACCCCGCCTCGAAGACCTGCTTGAGCAACGCGGGGGTCACGGTCTTGAGCACGACGGTGTTGGAGAACGGGAAGGTCGTCACCAGGTGCCCGGCAGTCACCTCGCCGCGTGGCAGGGCGGCCCGGATGCCGCCGCCGTTCTCGAGCGCCACCACGGGCGTGCTGTCGTCACCCGTCTCGGAGAGGTACGTCTGGGCCTGCTGGCGCAGCGCGTCGGTCGCCACGTCGCCGAAGTTCGTCTCGACCATGCGCGTCGGGGCACTGATTTCGGTCTCCGAGAGCCAACCGGCCCACAGCGTCGTGGGGTTGGAGAACAGGACCTCGGCCATCAGGGCGTCCTGCTCGACTGTGGCGACCTCGAGGTCGGCGGCCACGTCGGCCGACGGCGACGCCAGCTCGGCGCAGGCGGCCGAATCGAGCAGCTCCTCGACCGCGCTTACGGCCCCGTCCTCGGCAAACGAGAGGGTCAGCTTGCCCAGGGCCGCCCCGTTGCAGCCGGTCTGAACAACCAGGATGCCGTTGACCTCGGTGTTCTCGACCGTGTGGCTGTGGCCGTCGACGATGGCCGCCAAAAGCGACGCCGCACCATCCGAAAGGCCCTCGGCCAACTCGACGGCCTTGCGGGGCACCGTGCCGTCGCCCAGGTGGCACAGCGCGACGATGGCGTCGACGCCCTGCCCGGCGAGGGCCGCGATCTGCTCCTCGGCCGCGGCGATCTCGTCGGAAAACTCGAGGTCGGCCACGTACTCGGGATTGACCGAGCTCGCGGTGCCCGTGGTGGCGATGCCGAAGAAGCCGACGCGCCGGCCCGCGCACTCCAGCACCGTCGAGCAGCCGTCGAGCGTCTCGCCCGCCGCGTTGACCACGCCTTCGAGCAGCGGCGCGCCGTCCTTGAGCACGTTGGCGCCCAGGAAGGGGAACTCCGCCGCCTCGGCGTTGGCAAGCAGGTTGTCCTGGCCGAAGTCGAACTCGTGGTTGCCCAGGCACATGGCCTGGTAGCCGGCCGAGTTCATGAGCGCAACGACCGAGGAGCCCTTGTCGAGCGAGGCGAGCGGCATACCCTGCGTGGCGTCGCCGGCGTCGACGAGCAGCGAGTTGGGCGTGGCGTCGCGCACGCCGGCAACCAGGTCTATGCCCACGACCGACTCGCCGTCGCCTTGCAGGTAGCCGTGGGTGTCGTTGGTGTGGAAGACGACGATCTCGTCGGCCGGGGCATCGGAGGAGGTGTCGGCGGCCGCGTCGGCGAAGGCATGCGGCGCAAGGGCGCAGGCGGCACCCGCGCAGGCGGCGCCTGCGACAAACGCGCGGCGGGTCGGCCGCACAATGACCGCCGGCACAGTCGAATCAGACGCAAGAGAATGAGGGCAAGCCATAAATTT
>CAZUFB010000154.1:0-3047 GCA_964619775.1 uncultured Coriobacteriaceae bacterium | reverse complement strand
GCGCCGCGCGGGCAGGCGGCGGCGGAAGCACGAACGGGCGCCTTCGCTGAACGGGCGCATAAACCGGATGAAGAAGTTGACGATTGCTTTTTGAACGATGACGCCTACCTGCAGATATACCTTGCCTGTGGAACGAGCCAGACAGTTTGGCGCGCCTGCCTGCGTTCTTTAGTGCCCGGTGGCGCGCCATCTCGCCCCGGTTGTCTGCATCGGACGTTTCTGCGTGCGCCCCGGCGCGGCACCCTGTACAATCAGCCATAAAACCGTTATCGTAATCTTAAAACACCGCCTGCCGCACAGGGTGCCCGGTGTCCGGGCGTTGCGTGCGGCGGCCCTGAGACGGGGAGGGGTCGCTTTGGGGGAGCGCACCTACAAGATAGGCGAGTTTGCGGCGATGACCGGCATGACCCCCTCCAAAGTCCGCTTCTACGAAAAGCAGGGCCTTTTCCCGGTTCGCCGTCAGGAGAACGGCTACCGCTACTTCACCCCGCAGGACGCCTTTCGGTCCAACGCCTTCCGCATGCTGCTGCAGTACGGCTTCACGGTGGAGCAGGCCATCGAGATGCTCGATGCCGAGCAGGCCAGCGGGCAGTTCGCCCACTCGCTGATGGAGCAGCGTGAGCGGCTGCGGCGCCAGGCCGACCTGCTGCGCTATCGCCAGAAGCGCATCGAGAGCGCGCTCGACCTCATCAACCATCGACATAGTCAAATGTTTGTGGTGGTTGACATCGACGACCAGCTGTACGTTCGCGCCTCGCACGGGTCCGACTTCAGCGTGTCGGTCGAGTACGAGCGCGAGATCGCCCTGTTCTACGAGCTTCTGAGCGTCACGAGCTGCGCGCGCATCATCGCCCGCACCGATTTCGAGAGCGACGCGTCGACCATAAACCCGAGCTACGTCATCACGATGCCCATCCACGAGGAGTACCGCCTCGAAGGCTGCGACATGGGCAACGTCGGACATCTTGCCATGGGCAAGTGCCTGCGGTTCCGCCGGTGTCTCACGCGCGACGAGAGCGTGCGCAAGGAGACGTTCGACGATATGTTCGAATACCTGTCGGAGCACGGTTACCGCCTGCGCGGCGACATCTTGCTGCTGCCGGCCTTTCTCAACCTCGATGGCAAGGGCAGCGACGTCGAGACCCTGCTCGCGCCCATCGAGTAGCTGCCACCCCCCTCGTTCCGGCGATCCCGGTTGCCCCGCGCGGTGGCGTCCGCCCGGTTTCGGTCGACCCCTTGACGTTCGACACTGTCGAGGCTTTATGGTGGGTGCGTCCTGAGATGCGCCCGGACCGGTCTAAGGGGGCCGGTCGAAAGGGCCTTCTCTTCGTAGAAAGGGATACGCATGGAGAACCAGGACCGCATCGCCCGTGGAATCGACCGTCGCGCGTTTGTCGCCGGGGCCGCTGCCGCCGGCGCCCTTGCCGTCGCGTCGACTGCGGCCGCCCGCGCCGACGAGCCCGCCGAAAGCGGGGAGGACGCCGTCGCCTCCGAGCCCGACGAGACCCTCGAGTGCGACATCGTCGTCGTCGGCTGCGGCGCGTCGGGCTTCGTGGCCGCGCTTGCTGCCGCAAAGAACGGCGCGAACGTCGTCATCGTCGAGAAGGGCGCCAACTCCACCGCCCCCAACGGCGTGTACGTCTCCGGGCCGTTCGCCGTGGACACCGACGTGCTCCACAACAAAGAGGGCGGCACCACCCTCACGGTGGACGAGGTGTTCTACCACATCATGGACTACACGCACTGGACGCCCAACCCCTCGCTTGACCGCAAGTGCCTCGAGGCGTCGAAGGACGCGGTCGCGTTGCTCGAGGAGATTGGCTATGAGTTCCAGGAGACAAACTTCCGCTTCGAGACCCCGTTCATCGGCGAGAAGGGCGGCTTCCACCTCATCCTCAACGAACTTGAGGACCGCTTCGGGCTGTGGGACTCCGCGCTTGAGAACAACGGCATCCAGGTGATGTGGTCCACGCCCATGACCTCCATCGTTAAGGAGGGCGACGCCGTGACCGGCATCGTGGCGCAAAACACCGAGGACGGCACGGTCTACCAAATCAATGCCGGCGCGGTCATTCTTGCCACCGGCGGCTATCTGGGCAACCGCGACCTGCAGGAGCGCTTCCTCAAAACGCGCAAGCTCAACGTTGCGCGCGGCGGCGAGTCGCTGTGCACGGGCGACGGCATCGTGGCCGCCGAGGCGATTGGTTGCGCGCTCGACAAGACGTTCGGCTACTGCCCCTGCGAGTACGGAGGAACCAACTCCAAGGCGAGCCGCCCTGCCAAACAGGACAAGTACGACCAGAACTATGCCTTCAAGTTCGGCTACTACGGCAACCTGCTCGTGGACGCCGAGGGCAAGCGCTTCATCAACGAGGGCCTGCTGTGCGACTACCCTATGAGCTACGGCTCTGAGCAGACGCTCAAGAACTCGCCGTGGTACGCGGTCGTCGACCAGGCGTACGTCGATGCCATGACTACCGAGGGACTCTACAACTACATGACCGCCCGCGGTGCCAAGGACGGCGAGTACGGCGACCCGGACACCAACTGGTTCATCGGCGCCTACTTCAAGGACCGCATTCTCGACAACCTGCCCGCCGACCTGGAGGAGGGCATCGCCGAGGGCTGGTGCTGGAAGGCCGACACCATCGAAGAGCTGGCCGAGACCGTCGGCCTGCCCAACCTCGTTGAGACCGTCAACCAGTACAACGAGTACTGCGAGGCCGGCGAGGACCCGCAGTTCGGCGCGAGCCCCTGGTACCTGACGCCCGTCACCACCGGCCCGTTCTACGTGACCGAGAACGAGCCGAGCGCCTGGAGCACCTTCGGCGGCGTGCGCATCGACGACCAGTGCCGTGCCTGCGACATCGACAACCACCCCATCGACGGTCTGTATGTCGTGGGCACCGACGCCGGCAGCCTGTACTACTCGCCCTACTATGATGTGCCCGGCTTCTGCTACGGCCTGTGCATCGACTCCGGCTACATCGCGGCCAACGAGGCCTGCGCATATGCGGGCGTGACCGCGTAGGGTTTTGACGGCGCGG
>CAZUFB010000153.1:0-3118 GCA_964619775.1 uncultured Coriobacteriaceae bacterium | reverse complement strand
CGGCCTGGTCCTCATCGACCACGAGACCTGCATCGGCTGCCAGGTGTGCATGGATGCCTGCCCCTACGGCGTGCGCTCCTACAACTCCTCGTCCAATGTCGTGGAGAAGTGCACCTGCTGCGTACAGCGTCTGCAGGATGGCGAAAAGCCCGCGTGCGTCGTGAGCTGCTCCGCCGGAGCCCGCTTCTTCGGCGACCTCGACGACTCCGAGAGCGACGTGAGCGTCGAGCTGGCCAAGTACGACGAGTCGCAGATCCATACCCTGCCCGACTCGGGCAACGGCCCGCTCACGAAGTACATCATGACCGACATGCACGGGGCCTGGCAGGAGCTGACCTCCACGAACCTGATGGCTTAGCCTGCAGGCTGGGCGCCATGTCGGCGTAAAGCTGTGCCGGACCGGCCGCCCCTCGGCGGCCGGCCCGGCCGGTCGGGAGGGTGCCACCGGCCCCCCTTCGCATCGTCCGGTGGCATCCTCCCGGCTGGGTGACGAGGAACACCTCCGTGCACCGCGGCCGGCGACTCATAGGCGAAGGGATGAGGGAGACCACGATGACCGACATCACGACGATGGACGAGGGGCTCAAGCGCGACGTTGCGACGTCGTGCGCCGCCCGGGCAGATTTCTACCGCTTCCTGGCGAGCGTCTTTTTGTACGAGTTGACCGACGAGCAGATCGAAACCGTCGCAGCGGCGCGCTTTCCGCAGGACGGCACGCAAATCGGCGCAGGCTATGCGCGCATCGCGGAGTACATGCGCCACCGCGACCTGGGAACGCGCCAGGAGCTGGCGGTTGACTACGCGCACACGTTTTTGGGCGCGGGCAACTACAATAACCTCACGGCGCCGCCCTACGAGTCCGTCTACACGAGCGAGGAGCGCCTGCTGATGCAGGACGCCCGCGACGGAGCCCTCAGATACTACCGCGCCGAGGGGTTGGACCTGCCGTCCGACAACACCACGCCCGAGGACCACATAGGCTTCGAGATGCAGTTCATGGCCACGCTGATCGAACGCATGGCCGCCGCGCTCGAGGAGGGCAACGTCGAGCGCTTCGACGGCCTGGTGGCAACCCAGCGCGGCTTCTTCAACGATCACCTTGCCAACTGGCTGCCTGCTTTTGCCGACGACATCGACACGTTCTGCCGCACCGACTTCTACCACGGCGTCGCCGACTTGGTGCGCGGTCTGCTTGCCGAGGAGCGGGCTGTGCTCGACGACCTGACCGATTTGGCCGCCGAGTCGGTGGAGGACCGCTGAGGCATGCGATAATGGCCCATGTACGCGAGGGATGGATGGGCACATGGGTGAGGGCAACAAGGGGGCGCGGCGGGAAGACGCCGCGAGGAGGCCGAGAGGCCGCATATGCCGTGCGAGGGAGGGTGCTCGCGAAGCCGAGGTCGTCGTACGCGAACCGTCGCCACTGGCCCGTTTCATGCTCGAGCTCGACGAGCAGTGTCCCATCCTCAAGTTTCTCGGCTTTGGATGCTATTACGCCTGGATTTGGCTGTCGTACAACAGTACCGTGCTGATAGGGTCGTCGGTCCCCACCCAGCAGGGGGCCGACACCGTCTTTATGATGTACCTGCTTTCGACGACGGCTTTGGCTCTCATGCTGATTCTTGCGGCGGTGTTCCCACGCTGGTCGGCCCGCGTGGTCGAGAGCCGTGCCGCCGTGTTCGCCGCGTCCGTCGCCGCGGCGGTAAGCACGGTGTGCGTGATGCGGGGGTCGTCTGGTGGGGCGGCTGGCGCGCTCTTTTTGGTGGCGAGCGTTCTGACCGGGCTGGGGACAGCGTGGGTCTGCCTGCGGCTGGGGGCAGTGTACGCCACGGTTTCGGCGCGCCGCGCCTCGCTCTACGCCGCAACATCGATGTGCCTCGCCTGCCTGCTTTACTTTTTGGCTGCGGGGTTGCCGCGCGACGTGGGAATCGTCATCATGGCCTGCCTGCCTGTGGCGGCCGCCCTATGCACGATGACGACCTCCGAGGAGCCGGTGGTGCAGGCGGAGCGGCCACAGTGCTCTCAGGCGCTGCCCAAGGGGTTCTTCTTGCGGCTTGTGCTGGCCATCGCCGTCGTGTCGACCGTGGTGGGCGTGACGCGTGGGTTCTCGACCCTTACGCAGACTGTGAGCACCCTCGACGAGCAGGGCGTGCTTATCGTGTTCGGCACGGCGTGCGTGGCACTGGCTTTCTACGTGCTCGTTTCGTCTCTGGGCAACGACTTCGACATCAGCAGGCTGTACTACCCGGCCATCATCCTCGTGGTGGCGGGCATCTCGGTCATGCCGTTGGTGGGAGGCGGCTCGTTGGGCGGCAGTTTGTTCGAGAACCATTTCGTCAACATCGCCTACGCGTGCTTCGTCATGATGGTGTGGTGCCTGTGCGCCCACGTCTCGTACATGTCGGGCCTGTCGCCCGTGCGCGTGTACGGCCTGGGGCGCGGCGCCTCGGCGCTCGGCACCACGGTGGGCTGGCTGCTCGGCTCGCAGCTTATCGGCCTGCAGGACGACAACCCTTTACTCATTGTCGTCGTGTCCATGCTCATGGTGCTGGCTTTGCTCGTGGTCTCGATGCTCGTGCTCAACGACCGCACCATCGGCACGGTGTTGCGCTCGGCTAGTAAGGGGAGCCCTGCGGCGGATGGCCGCGACGAGGACGCTGCCCTCTCGCTTGCGGAGGGGTTTGACGCAGGCGATGCGACGGGGGTCGCCGACGGGCCCTCCTGCGTCGCGGCCGACGGCGCCCCGACCCACAAGCTCGGCGCGTTCACCAAGCGCTGCCGCGCCGTGGCCGACGCCTGCGGGCTTTCGCAGCGCGAGCGAGACGTTTTGTTCCTGCTCGCCAAGGGTCGCACCATCAACTTCGTGGCCGAGGAACTCGGCGTGTCGTTCAACACGGCCAAGTCGCATATCCGTCATGTCTATGTGAAGACCGGCGTGCACACGCGCCAAGACCTGCTCGACCTCATCGAGGGCGTGGAGCTGGAAGATTAGGAAGCACTGCAGGTCGACGGACATGCGGGTCGCCGAACTGCCGACAAGCAAATATATGGATGCAGGCCGTATCCGCCTCATTCTGTATGCAAGAATGCTGCTGTTGTATGCAAAACTATTTTGCAC
>CAZUFB010000152.1:0-3174 GCA_964619775.1 uncultured Coriobacteriaceae bacterium | reverse complement strand
CGGTGGGGCATACGTCAACACACGACGGGTTGTCGCAGTGGTTGCACTGCTTAGGAAGATTCACACGGCACATATAACCGTCACCGCGATCGGCGTCCCAGCTCTCCACCCACACGTTGAAGCATCCGAGCGGAACGTCGTTCTCTTCCTTGCAAGCAACCGCGCAGGCGTTGCAGCCGATGCACAGGGAAAGGTCGATCAACATACCAAGCCTCTTGTCGCTCATGACCAGGACCTCCCTACGCCTTCTCGATCTTGTAGATGCCACCACAACGACCGGGGCTCGCCGCGGTGTTGTCCGACCAGAATGCAAGCGTGTCGCCTGTCGAAACTACCGGATCGAGCATCGTCATCAGACGACAGCCGGACGCAATGGCAGGGTCGCCGGGAATCTCAACACCGTCGATCACCAGGTCCTGGGCACCATAGTTCTTGTGGCCATAGCCAAAAGACACGGCAAAGGCGCCTTTGACCTGGCCCGAGCGCACCATGGCCTCGCCCTCGGTGACATCTCCCGCCGGGGTCACGGCACGCACGGTATCGCCGTCGGCAATGCCGAGTTCGGCAGCGTCTTCCTCGTTCATCTCGATGTAGTTCGCCGCGCAAAGGTCGCGCATGACGGGGCTGTCGGCCAAACGGGTGACCGAGCGGAAACGAGGCTTGTGCTCCGAGGCCGTGAACGGGTACTCCTCGATGGAGTAGTGGTCGGACACCAGGGACATGTCGGCAAACATCTGCGGGTTGTATCGCAGCCCACCAGAATAGGACACGTCAGACATGCCGTTGGTGGTGGTAGCGCGACCCTCGTTGTAGATGTAGGTCTGACACGACTTCATGTTTGTGCTGCGACCGTCCTCGGCACGGAAGGGATGCTGCTCCTCAGTCCAGAAGCGACCGCCGCGCGACATGACGTGCTGCACCTTGGGCCACTCCTCCTCGGTGACGGCACCGCGGAACAGATCTGACAATTCGTCAAGACCCTGCATCTGCGCCTCTTCGGGATCGATGTCGTCCACCGGGTCGTCATCGGCATAGGCAAGGTTGGCGATGGCCTTGACGTAATAGTCATAGGTCGTGTTGAACGGCCAGGCGTTACCTTCGGCGTCGGTGAAGGCGTCGTCGCCCCAGCCGGGAAGCTCGCAGGCGTGGGCCACATCGATGAGGAAAGTCTCCCAACAAGCATAGCGGCCGTCGTCGAGTTGCACGGTAAGCGGCGTGGTGCCCTCCCAACGCACGGCACAGCCGTAGCCGTCTGATGTAGGCAGACCGAAGCTTTCGTACTGCGTCACGTCGGGCACAAAGTAGTCGGCGTACTGGGCCATCTCGCCCATCACGATATCGCACACAATGTGCAGCGGGATGACGGAGGGATCGCAAAGGCGCTCGATGACCTCGTCTCGCATTGCACCAGGCGTTCCCTGTATGACGTTGCACATCCAGGTCATCATGATTTTGCACTGGTAGGGATACTGGTTGATGGCCGACATGAGCGCTTGGCTGTCGGACTGCGACGCCATAGGATACCACGGCAGCAGAGGCCTGGGGTCCTCTTCGCCGGCAGCCACGCGGTTCTTGTATTCGTCGGTGTCTTCCCAGGCCCATGCGGTACGCGCAATCATGGCCGCATTTTTGTTGGACACATCAGGAGCGCCGACGATGGTGGAAATGTCGTAGCGGGCACCCTTGCCCTCGACTGTAGGCGAACCGGAAGCGCTGAACGAACCGCCGCGCATCTGGTTGGAACCCACAAGGGCTTTGAGGACCTCACGGCCGTTGGGGGTGTCGAAGCCGTTGGCACCGGCGGTGGAGCCGGCGCCGGCATTGACGCTCACCTTGACTCCGTGCGAACCGAACTCGTCACCGATACGCTCAAGCTCTGCCAGCGGGATGCCCGTGATCTCGGAGTATTCCTCCATCGTGTACTCGTTGACCGAGTCGGCAAGCATGAGGAATGCAGTGCGGACCTTGATGCCGTTAATCTCGCCCTCGAAGTAGAGGTCTGCCTTGTCGCACGCAGTGTTGAGGGCCGGCTCGCCGGTGACTTCGTCAACGACGATGCACCAGTCGGGCGCTGTGGCACCTTCCTCGATCTCAGGAGTCTCCATGCCTGCGTCTTCTGGGCGTAGGAAACGCCTGTAGTTGGGATGGCTCTCATCGACGATCACGAGGAAAGTTGCGTTTGTGTGGGCGCCCCAACCGGCGGCCACCGCAGCCTCCTGGGAGGGACGGGACAGCGAGTCCTCGTTGTAGGTCTTGTTAGCTATGAGATGCTGGGCGATCGCCGCATAAAGCGCGCCGTTGGTGGCAGGCTTGATAGGAACCCAGTTGATGCCGGGCATCGTAGCTGTGACCAAGCCGTTGGCCAGTGTGGGATCGAGCACGTCGACCTTGAGCGAGCCTTCGAGCAGGCGCGGGGCGAAATGCTTGGCGACTTCTTGAAGTCCGCCGTTGCCACCCGGGAACGCGCCGCTCCAGAGCAGATACTCGGCCTCGTCCTTGTCGGGGCTAAAGTTGGAACCATTGACGTAGAGTGAACTCACTCCTCCGGCAGCGCCTCAAGAACTGTTGTGGCTGTAGGCGTTGAGGGTTCCGAATGCCGTGGCGAAACGCGAGTTGAGTGAACGGCGCCCGTCGGCACGGGTGTTCCAGATAATAATCTGGTTGGATTTAGGTCCCAGGTTTGGCTTCTCGGGATCGATGGGGGTCTCGGTGTCATGCACCGCTTTGAAGCCCTCGATCTGCTGCTCTTCGCCTAGGTCGGCAAAGAGCTGACCGCCCTCGGTAACCTCGATGATGAGCTGCTCCCAGCTGATGGGCTGCCACTTACCCTCGCCGCGCTTGCCGGCGCGCTTGAGCGGGGTGGTGATACGGGTAGGTTGATAGGCGGCATCGAGCGTACCGTTGCCGCGCCCGCAGATGGTGCCGCGAAGCTTGTTGCCCTTGCCGTCGGCATAGCTCATCGACTGATATTCCTCGGTGAGCGGGGCGTCAAACGGCAGTGGCGGCCAGGCACACTGCGGATGATAGGGGTTGCCTCCCACACCGATCATGCGTCCCGTCTCACGGTCGACCTTGATACGGTTGCCGCACGACTAGTAGTAGCCGACGCAGGTCAGGTTGCGAACCACCACGTCGGGGTTGACGGTCACCTCGCCCGTCTTGGTGTCGACCTTG
>CAZUFB010000151.1:0-3255 GCA_964619775.1 uncultured Coriobacteriaceae bacterium | reverse complement strand
AGGCCTCGTCGGCGGTTTCTGTGCGGGCCGACGCCGGACCTCGTGGCCGGATGCCCCATGCTCTATCATGCTGGGCTGCAATTTCGGCATGTCCAGGCCGTCCCGCCCGCACGCCCTCCTGCCCTCCCGCAGGGGACGGGCCCGCAGGCGACCGGCCGCGAGAAAGTATACGAGGAACCCATGGCCCTTACCAGCAAGCAGCGCAAATATCTCCGCAGCATGGCGCACGACCTGGCGCCGGTGCTCATCATCGGCAAGGACAACATCACGACCGGTACGGTGTCGCTGGTAAACGAGGCGCTCGAGGCCCGCGAGCTCATCAAGTGCTCGGTGCTCGACACGAGCAGCCTCACCGCCCGCGAGGCCGCCGACGAGCTCGTGCGCATGACCCGCTCCGAGTGCGTGCAGGTCATAGGGCGCAAGTTCTCGCTCTATCGCGAGACGCACCGCAAGGACGTCAAGAAGATCGAGCTGCCGCGCTAACGCCGCGCTCGGCTGCGGGGTCGGGCCGCCCGGCCGCCCAGACACGGCGCGCCCCGCAGTGTGCGCCTTTCCGCTACCCGTCCGACCGCGCGAAGCGGTTCTTCATCTGCATGCTCGTCTCGAACAGCACCTTGTCGAGCACGTCGTCGGTCTCGGTGCGCAGCATGGCGGCGACGCCCTCGTTGGCCTCGGTGAGCACGGGGGTCGCGTCGGCGTACGAAAGCCCCTGCTCGGCGACCTGGGCGTCGGCCGCGGCCACCAGGCGGTGCCCCTCGGAGCCCACGCGCTGCTGGTAGCGCTCGATGTGGCTGGAGCACAGGCCGAACTGAGCGTCGGCCAGCGCCGCGACGATGCGGTTGGCCCAGTAGAAGCTCTCGGTGGTCACGCGGCCCGTGGTGTTCTCGAGGTACTCGGGTGCGCGCGAGACGTTGGCGAAGAGCGGCACGAGGGCGTTGAACACGTTGCACCCGAACGCGACCCACTGCACGGCGCGCACGGCCTCGGGCGCGTAGGGGCGCAGCTGCACCACGGACAGCTGCCCGTTGCGGTTGATGCCGATGGGGCGGTACTTGCCGCGCTGGCCGGGGTCGCCGTGGCGCGCGTAGGGGTCGAACGGCGTGCCCTGGTAGTGCAGGCTCAGCACGTACTTGACGTCCTCGATGGTGAGCCTGCGCTCGGGCACGCGCGACCAGGGGATGTCGTCCGACTCGGGGGTGAGGTCGGCGTCGGGGCCGTCCCACCTCAGCGCGTGCGGGTTGAGGTGGCGCTGCATGGCCCAGGCGCGCGGCGTGTTGTAGACGTGGTCGGCGTCGGAGTGGGAGCCGAACGCCTCACGCGGGTTGAAGACCCCGGCCGGCTCGCCTGCGGCGCGCAGGGTGAGGTCGAGGTGGTTGGCCTCCATCCACGCGCGCAGGTCGGCGCTGCACAGGTGGTCGCGCTGCGCGCCGTAGGCGTCGTCAAGGTCGAAGCGGTCGATGCCGAGCTGGTTGGGCATCGTCACGTAGGCGTCGTCGGGCACGCGCTTGGCTATCCAGTGGTGCCCGCCCACGGTCTCGAGCCACCAGATCTCGTCGACGTCGGAGAAGGCGATGCCGTTCATCTCGTAGGTGCCGTGGCGCTCGAGCAGCTCGCCCAGGCGCTCCACCCCCTCGCGCGCCGTGCGGATGTAGGGCAGCACCAGCGTGACCATGTCCTCCTCGCCGATGCCGCCGGGGACCTCGGGCTCGTAGCCGGGCTCGCCCTCGGCGCCGACGGCGGGCTTGAGCACGACGAGCGGGTCGGCGCCCAGGACGCGCTCGTTGGTGGTGAGCGTCTCGGTGGCGCTCATCGAGACGTTGGCCTCGTTGACGCCGGCCTCGGCCCAGACCCCCTCGTCGGGAAGGGCGTTGGGCAGGCTCGTGTAGCGCATCGGGTTGTCGGGCAGGTCGAGCTCGACGTGCGAGATGACGCTGCGGTAGCGGCGCGGCTGGTCCTCGGGCGCGACCACCGCGAACCGCTTGGGGCAGAACCCGGCCGAGCCGGAGTCCTCGTTGCGCGCGACGATGGTGGAGCCGTCGTAGCTGGCGTTTTTGCCGATGAGGATGGTGGTGCAGGGCATTTTGCATGCCTCCAATCGCGGGTTGGGCGGCGGCCGGCGCAGACGCCGCCCTCGCGGCCGGGCAAACGGCGCCGCCGGGTTGCGGTGACGGTGCTGCACGGCACGGTAGCGCCAAAGCGGCCGCAGGGCAAGGGGTGCGCGGCGGGCGGAGGGCCCCGACGCCGCGCGGGTGGTAGACTGGCTGCGGGTGCGGGAACGCCTGCCGCGCCTGCGCGTCCGAGTCCGTGCGCCCGGGCCGGCCCCGCGCCGGGCGTCCGTGCGGGGTTGTCCGCGCCTGCATGCCCGCGCCCGTATGTCTGCGCTTCGCCAGGCGCTTCCGTCGAAAGGATCTTGCCATGCGCGCGTTTGTCGCTCTCGAGCTGCCGCCGCGCTTTGCCGACGAGGTCGCCGCGCTGTCGCGGCGGTTGGCGCTTGCGGTCGAGGGGCGGTTTGTCCCGCGCGAGAACCACCACCTCACGCTGGCGTTTTTGGGCGACGTCTACGAGGCCGAGGCGTCTGCGGCGGTCGGGGCGGTGGAGCGGGCGTGCGCGGGGGTGCCCCCGGTGAGGCTGCGCGCCGACGGTCTGGGCACCTTCGGCCGGCCGCGCGACGCGACGCTGTGGATGGGCGTCGTCTTGGCACCCGAGCTGCGCGACCTGGTGGAACGCCTGCGCGGCGAGCTCGACGCCTGCGGGCTCGACTACGACCGCAGGGCGTTTCGCCCCCACGTGACCCTTGCGCGCCGGGCGCGGCTGCCCCAAGGCAGCCTGCCGGCTCTGGAGTTTCCCAACGACGACGAGGCCCGTACCGCAACCTTGTTCAAAAGCCTGCTCGACCGCGACGGCGCAACCTACAAGCCGCTGTTCAGCGTGCGGCTGGGCGAGGCGAGCGGGGGGCGTTCCTATAGTTCTGCCGAGGCCTCGCCTGCATAGAGCCGGGCCCGCGCCGGTGCACGGGGGGCGGCGGTACGCGACCGGCCAAGCCGTCCCGGCCGCCGCCAGACCGGCGGCGAGCAGGGCTTCCTGTCCCACGTCTCATATATCTTTAGCGACGAGAAGGGATGCGCCATGCTCACCACCATCTCCGGCACGAAGCTGCGCAACGAGTACAACGAGGCCTCCCGCACCTGCCACGAGCGGATGGAGCCGGTGTACGTGACGAAGGAACGGGGAGGGCGACCTGGCCGTCATGAGCAT
>CAZUFB010000150.1:0-3262 GCA_964619775.1 uncultured Coriobacteriaceae bacterium | reverse complement strand
CGTCCGGCCCGCCATAAACGCCCGGCCCGGGGCGTCCACCCGCCTCGGCGCAGCCGGCCCCCCGCAGGCCGAGCCGGGCCGTACCCGCCCGCCGCCACGGACATGGTAGGATGGCGTCGCCAGCGTCCCGCAACCAAAGCCGACAGGAGCCCCGCATGCCCGAGCCGATTCCCACGCCGTTCGACCCCTCCTACCAGCGCTACCCCTCGCAGCGCTACCCGCTGTTCGCCCGCAAGGGCATGGTGAACTGCTCAAGCCCGCTCGCGGCGGCGGCCGGCATGGAGGCGCTGCGCGACGGGGGCAACGCCGTGGACGCCGCCGTGGCCGCAGCCGCCGCGCTCACCGTGGTGGAGCCCACCGCCAACGGGCTGGGGTCCGACGCGTTCGCCCTGGTGTGGTCGCCCGCCGACCGGAGGCTCTTCGGCCTCAACGCAAGCGGCCCGGCCCCGCAGGGCATCTCGCGCGAGCGCGTGCTCGCCGACGGGCGCGACGAGAACGGCCGCATGCCCGCCCGCGGCTGGACGCCCGTGACGGTCCCCGGCGCCGTAGGGGCATGGGCGGCGCTCACCGAGCGCTTCGGCCGGCGCACGCTCGCCCGCAACGTGGAGCCGGCCGTGCGCTACGCCCGCGAGGGCTACCCGTGCGCGGCCAACCTCGCCCGCGTGTGGGAGGCCTCGTTTCAGGCGTTCGAGCCCCACCGCGGCGACCCCGTGTTCGCCGAGTGGTTCCGCACGTTCGCCCCGCGGGGCCGCGCCCCGCACGCCGGCGAGCTCGTGGCGCTTCCGCACCACGCCGCCACGCTCGAGGCGATCGGCGCCACCGGGGGGCGCGCCTTCTACGAAGGCGACGTCGCCCGCGCCATCGACGCCAGTTCGCGCGCCCACGGCGGCTATCTGCGCTACGACGACCTCGCGGCCTTCGCGCCCAGGTGGGTCGACCCCGTCTCGGTGGACTACCGCGGCTACACCGTGTGCGAGATCCCGCCCAACGGCCAGGGCATCGCCGCGCTCATGGCGCTCAACGTGCTCAAGGAGTTCGACTTCCCCGCCGCGGCCAAGGAGGACCCCCTCACCTACCACTGCCAGATCGAGGCCATGAAGATCGCCTTCGCCGACGCCTTCCGCTACGTGACCGACCCCGATCACATGGAGGTCGACTACCGCGACCTGCTCGACCCCGCCTACGGCGCGCTGCGCGCCGCCGAGATCGGCCCGCGTGCCGCCGACCACGGCCCGGCCCTGCCGCCCAAAAGCGGCACCGTCTACCTGTGCTGCGCCGACGGCGAGGGCACCATGGTCTCGTACATCCAGTCCAACTACATGGGCTTCGGGTCGGGCGTCGTGGTGGAGGAAACCGGCGTCGCGCTGCAGAACCGCGGGCACGACTTCTCGCTCGACCCCGCGGCCGCCAACCGGCTGGAGCCCGGCAAGCGCACCTACCACACCATCATCCCCGGGTTCCTCATGCGCGAAGGTCGCCCGGTGGGGCCGTTCGGCGTGATGGGCGGCTACATGCAGCCGCAGGGGCACGTGCAGACGGTGACGAACTACGTCGACTTCGGGCTCGACCCCCAGCAGGCGCTCGACGCCCCGCGCTGGCAGTGGCTGCGCGACGGGACGGTCATCGTGGAGAGCCGCTTCGACGCCGAGACCGCCCGGCAGCTGCGCCGGCTGGGCCACGACGTGCGCGTGGAGCTCGACGCGGGCGAGTTCGGCCGCGGGCAGATGATCGTGCTCCTCGACAACGGGGTGCTCGCGGGCGGCACCGAGAGCCGCACCGACAGCAACATCGCCTGCTGGTAGCAAAGATCGCCTGCCGGTGGCAAAGGCCCCGCGGGGCGCGTGCGCCGTTCGCGGAACGCCCGGCGCACGTGGCGCCTCAGGCGACGCCGCCGCCCTTTCCCGCGCCGCCGTGCGCTATCCTTCGTGCGGCTTGTTCACGGAGTTCGTCACGGAAGAGGGACGGGCGCACCATGGATGTGGTCAGCTTCTGGCACGGCAGGAAAGCCGGCCCGCAGGAAACCGCCCAGGCGGCGGCCGCCGGCCGGGCGGGCGAAGGCGCGCGGGAACGCGGCGGCGGGCGCCCCGAAGGCCCCGAAGGGCCGGGCGACGCCGAGCCTCCCGACGACCGGCCGGCGTCAGGCGAGGGGGGAGCCGCCACAGCCGAGAGCCTTCGGGATCAAGGCGAAGGCGGGCAGGCCCCTTGCGGCCAGCGGCTCCGCTGCCCGTTTTCGCCCCACCCCGCAGGCGGGGCCTCGCGCTTCCTGTCGCCCGAAGAGGCCCGCCGCGCCGCCGAGGTTGCCGACCGCCGCGGCGCGGCCCCGGGCTTCCCGCGGTTCTTCCTCACGCTCAACGCGGGGCTCGTCCTCACGGCCGTCGCCATCGTGGTGTTCAAGACGCCCAACCACTTCGCGTTCGGCGGCACGTCGGGGGTGTCGGTCATCCTCAACACGTTCTTCCCCGACCTGCCGGTGAGCGCGTTCATGTGGATCCTCAACATCGCGCTCGTGGTGCTGGGGCTCCTCTTCCTCGACTTCAAGGTGGTGGGGTGGAGCGTCTACGCGTCCATCGCGCTTTCGGGCTACACGTCGCTCGTCGAGCTCGTCTACCCCTCGACGCAGTCGCCCACCGGCGACATGTGGCTCGACCTGTGCTTCGCCGTGCTGCTGCCCGCCGTGGGCAGCGCGCTGGTGTTCGACGTCGGGGCGTCCACGGGCGGCACCGACATCGCGGCGCTCATCCTCAAGAAGCACTCGAGCCTGCAGATCGGCAAGGCGCTGCTCGTGGTGGACATCGGCATCGTCGCCATCGCGGCGTTCCTGTACGGGCCGCGCGTGGGGCTCTACTGCGTGCTGGGCCTGTTCGCCAAGACGATGGTGGTCGACACGGCCATCGAGAGCCTGCACCTGCGCAAGGTGTGCACGGTCATCTGCTCCCGCCCCGGGCTGGTGGAGGAGTTCATCGTGCGCGAGCTCAACCGCTCGGCCACCGTCACGCACGGCGTCGGCGCCTACACGGGCGCGCCCCTCACCATCCTCATGAGCGTGCTCACGCGGCGCGAGGCCATGCGGCTGCGCCTGTTCGTGCGCCGCATCGAGCCGGGGGCGTTCATCACGATCGTCAACAGCTCCGAGATCATCGGCAGGGGGTTCAGGGGCGTGGGGTAGGGCGGTCGACGAAACCCGGGCCCTGCTCCCCGTCGGCGCCGTCTTCGAGCAGGTTGCGCAGCTTCCCGTGGGCCACGATCGCGATGGCGGCGTTTG
>CAZUFB010000149.1:0-3374 GCA_964619775.1 uncultured Coriobacteriaceae bacterium | reverse complement strand
TCTCGGCGGTCGGGCCTCGTCATGCCCGTCTATGCTGAAAACGCCGGTCTGGGCAGGGGCACGTCCTTGCCCTACCCCTGCGCGCCGGCGGCGGCGTTCATCTTGCGCACCTTCTCCTTGCGGCGCTCGGTCTCGGTGAGCAGGCGCTTGCGCATGCGGATGTGGCGGGGGGTGACCTCCACCAGCTCGTCGTCGGCGATGTACTCCAGCGCCTCCTCAAGCGTGAAGGTGCGCGGCGGGGTGAGCTGCACGGCGATGTCGGCCGTGGAGCTGCGTTGGTTGCCGAGCTGTTTGGTGCGGGCCACGTTCACCACCATGTCGCCCTCGCGCGGACGCTCGCCCACGATCATGCCCTCGTAGCACTCGTCGCCGGGCGAGATGAACAGCGTGCCGCGCTCCTGCAGGGTGCCCAGGGCGTAGGCCACGGCCTTCTCGGTGGTCATCGAGATCATGAGGCCGTTCTTGCGCGAGTTCACGTCGCCGGCGTAAGGGCCGTACTCGAGGAAGGTGTGGTACATCATGGCCTCGCCGTGGCTCACGTTGAGCACGCGGGTCTTGAGGCCCATGAGGCCGCGCGTGGGGATCTTGAACTTCACGTTGGCGCGGTCGTCGTAGGTCTCCATGTTGGTCATGACGCCGCCCACATAGCCGAACTGCTCGATGACCTTGCCCGCGTACTCGGCGGGCGTCTCGACCACGGCCTCCTCGTAGGGCTCGAGGGTCTTGCCGTCCTCGCCCTTCTGGTAGATGACGCGCGGCCGGCCCACCTGAAACTCGTAGCCCTCGCGACGCATCGTCTCCATAAGCACCGAGAGGTGCAGGATGCCGCGGCCGGCCACCTCGACGCCCGTGTGGTCCTCGAGCTCGTTGATGGACATCGTGATGTTGGATTCCTTCTCCGCCATCAGGCGCTCTTTGAGCTGGCGCGCGCCCACGATGTTGTTCTGGTCCTCGCGTCCCACGAGCGGCGAGGTGGACGCCTCGAAGATGATGGAGAGGGTGGGCGGGTCGACGTGCAGCGGCTCGAGGTGCTGGGGGTCCTCGGGCGAGGTGTAGACGTCGCCGATGTCGGTTCCCTCGACGCCAACCACGGCCGCGATGTCGCCGGCAACGGCCTCGTCGCACTCCTTGCGGCCCAGGTAGTCGAAGGTGTAGAGCTTGCGCACGGTGGCGTTGGAGGTGGAGCCGTCGTTCTTGACGACGAGGATCTTGTCGCCGTCGTGCACGGTGCCCGAGTAGATGCGGCCCACGCCGATGCGCCCCAGGAAGTTGTCGTGGTCGACGTTGACCACCTGGACGGCCAGCGGCGCGTCCGGGTCCACCTCGGGGGCGGGCATCTCATCGATGACCATGTCGAGCAGCGGGTACATGTCCATGTTGCCGTCTTCGGGCGACAGGCGGGCGTAGCCGTTCATCGCCGACGCGTAGACGACGTGCTCCATGGAGAAGGCGAGCTGGTCGTCGGTTGCGCCGAGGTCGCACATCAGGTCGAGCACGTCGTTGACGACCTCCTCGGGGCGGGCGCCCGGACGGTCGATCTTGTTGACGACGATCATGATGGACAGGCCCGCCGCGATGGCGTTCTGCAGCACAAAACGCGTCTGGGGCATGGGGCCCTCGAACGCGTCGACGAGCAGCAGCGCGCCGTCCGCCATGCGCAGCACGCGCTCGACCTCGCCGCCGAAGTCGGCGTGGCCGGGGGTGTCGATGACGTTGATCTTGACGCTCTTGTACTCGATCGAGATGTTCTTGGCGAGGATGGTGATGCCGCGCTCGCGCTCCTGGTCGTTGGAGTCGAGGATGCGGTCCTGCACCTCCTGGTTGGCACGAAACGCGTCGGTGGCGCGCAGCAGCTTGTCGCACAGCGTTGTTTTACCGTGGTCGACGTGGGCGATGATGGCAATGTTCCTCAAGTGCTCTTGACGCATGGGGTGATGACCTTTCGTATCTGACTTGGCAACACGTAAGGATAGCACGCCCTTACACCAGCAATTCGCCCTCTCCTGCCGCAGCGGGATCCGTCCACGCAAACTCTTGAGGGTCGCCGGGGTCAGATGGCCCACAGGGGAAAGGCCCAGTTCCTACCGTCGATCGGACGAGCCTGGTCGGCCAGACACAGGACGCAGCCGGTTCCCGCCCCGGCGCCCAGCGGCTCCATAAGCGAGAGGTTCCTGAGGTCGGCCCTGCCGGGGCTGGCGCTGCGTTTGACCTCGATGGGGTGGGACGCGCCGCCCATCGTCAGCACCAGGTCGATTTCCTTCTTCTTGAGCGTCCGCAAAAACGCCAGCTGCGGCTTGCGGCCGGTTGCCTGCCAGCTTTTGACGATCTCGCCCCACGCGAACGTCTCAAGAACATGGCCGTTGAGGGCGCCGTTTTCGAGCAACCGCGGGCTGAGATATCCCGCGAGATAGGATGCGAGGCCGGTATCGAAGAAGTGCAGAACGGGGTTCTTGGCAAGGCCTTTGATAACGTTGCTGGAGAAAGCCGGCACCGTGTGCACCACGTACGCCGAGGCGAGCAGCGACAGCCAGCGCTTCGCCGTGCTCTCGCTGACGTCGGCCGCGCGGGCATACTCGGCATAGTTAACCGGTTGCCCCGTGAGCGCGGCGCAGGCTACAAGGAAGCGACGGAATTTGACCTCGTCCCCGATGGTTGTCGTCTCGCGTATATCGCGCATGATGAACGTGTCCACATACGACGCATAGCCCCTCTCCCACAGATCGTCGTCGAGTGCTCGAATACCGGGCAGGCTGCCTCTCCACAGGGAGGCATAGAGGTCGGGCATCGCCACGGGGTCGATACCCCGAGGGCGTTCGGCCAGATAGATGGGATCGCATGAAAAAGGTTCGGTCGGCCGTCCGGCAAGCTCTGCCTGCGAGAGGCCCATCATGTCGAGTATGGCCACGCGACCTGCAAGACTCTCGTCACCGAACCGCTTCTTGAGGTGCAGCGGCTGGGAACCGGTAAGCCATACGCTCCCCATAGTATCGGTTCTGTCGAGATGGACTTTGAGCTGGGAGAAGAGTTCGGGCGCCTTCTGCACCTCGTCGATGAGGACCGGTGGCCGGTAGGTCTGGAGGAAGAGTTTTGGATCGTTGCGCGCAAGTGCCCGATCGTCCAGGTCGTCGAGGGTCACGTAAGCACGCTCGACCCCTGTGGCGGCAGCCTCCTCTGCGGCCAGATGCTTGAGCATCGTCGTCTTTCCGACCTGGCGCGGCCCAAGCAGCGCAACGGCCTTGAAATTCGCGGAGCATTTGAGAAAGAACTGCTCAAGGGCCCGATGGATGTAGGGAGAAGCTGGCATGGGCTGCCCTCCAAAGGAAGAAGTGAGGCAAAATGGTTAAAATCCATCATGACATGACGGATTTTAACCA
>CAZUFB010000148.1:0-3412 GCA_964619775.1 uncultured Coriobacteriaceae bacterium | reverse complement strand
GGGCAGGAAAAAGTCTGCCGGCACAGCTGACAGAATCATTGTCAAACATGGGAAGCGCAACCCCGTCAATGAAGCATTCAGGGTACTGCGTACCAACCTGGAGTTTATGCGTGGAAGCGACTCCGACGGGAAAGCAAACGTTATACTCTTCACATCCTTCTACCCCGAAAGCGGAAAGACCTTCCTTATAGTGAACACCGCGGCCAGCTTTGCTCTCAAGGGCAAACGAGTATTGGTCATAGACGGAGACTTGCGCCGCGGTGCGGCCTCCAAATATTTCGGCTCCCCTTCCAAGGGACTGAGCGACTATTTGGGGAAACGGGTAAGCGATGCGGACAGCCTGATTCATAATAGCCCGGAATATCCGCGATTATCCATGCTCCCGGCGGGAAGAATTCCGCCCAACCCCACCGAATTGCTGGCAGAACCTTTGTTGAAGGACTTGCTCGATGAACTCCGTGAGAAATATGACTACATATTTATCGACTGTCCTCCTGTAGACATCGTAGCCGACACCCAGATTATCGAGAAACTCGTAGACCGCACGATATTCGTCATCCGCGTCGGGATGGTAGAACGCGCCATGCTTCCCGAGCTGCAGCGTATGTACGATGAGAAGCGCTTCAAGAAAATGGCTCTGCTGCTAAACGGCACGGAAGCAAGCAACAACCGCTTCGGCTTCCGTTATGGCTATAGTTATGGCCGTGGCATCGAAGGTTATTACTACCAGAATACGCCGGATTAAGCACACAATCGGACGATGAAGCTATTCCGAAAAAAACGGACATTGGAAGAAAGTGCTTACTTGCTTGGCTTTACCGACTGGCACAGCCACATCCTCCCGGGTGTGGACGATGGTGTGCGGAGCATGGACGAAGCCCTGGCTATACTCGCGGAATACGAAAGATTGGGGGTCAGGGAAGTCTGGCTGACCCCGCACATCATGGAGGATATTCCGAATACCACTCAGGGCCTGAGAGAACGCTTCTCTGACTTGCAGGCTGCGTACAAAGGGAGAGTGGGACTGAAGCTTGCGGCCGAGAATATGTTGGACAGTCTGTTTGAGGAACGGCTGGAGAATGATGATCTTTTGACTTTGGACAATGACAAGTTGCTCGTAGAAACGTCTTATTTTAATCCTCCCATGGGATTGAATGAGATCTTGTTACGGATAAAAAGGAAAGGGTATTTTCCTGTATTGGCACATCCGGAGCGATATTTATATATGGACGAAAATGAATATGAACAGTTAAAGGCAATAGGTGTGAAGTTTCAACTGAACTTGTTCTCAATCATGGGTTTATATGGCAAGGAAACAAAGAATAAGGCGAAAAATCTGCAGAACAAAAGGATGTATGAATATATCGGTACAGATTTGCATCGTGCAGAAATTCTAAAAAGTATGTTGTATCATAAGATTTGTCCCGAAGAAGTTGTTGTTCATTTTCAGGGGACGCCACAAAGTGACTTTTGAGTCGGCCTTTTTGAATTATGTCATTTACTGCCACCAGAGTTGTCAAAAACACCGGGTACCTGTATGCCAAGATGGGTATAACGGTGTTTATATCGCTATATACCACCCGCTTGATTCTTAATTCGCTTGGAGCCTCTGATTATGGGATTTTCAATATCGTTGGTGGCGCAATTGGTATGCTGGGGTTTCTTAATGCAGCAATGAGTACAGCAACCCAGCGATTTATGTCTTATACAGAAGGTGAAGGAGACAAGGAAAAACAAAAAAGCATCTTTAATGTAAGCCTTATATTACATTTTATCCTTGCGTGTCTGGTAGGAACGGCATTGTTAATAGCCGGTTACTTTTTTTTCAATGGCATACTGAATATTCCGGCAGAGCGTATTAATGCAGCAAAAGTAGTATATGGATCACTTATAGTAAGTACAATGTTTACTGTCATGAGTGCACCTTACGATGCGACACTGATCACTCATGAAAACATGCGGTATTACGCTTTTGTAGGCATTATAGAATCATTCCTGAAACTTATGGTTGCATTCGCCTGTGTTCACACTCTAAACGACAAACTCATTACCTATGGTGTGCTTATGGCTTGTATTCCGCTAATTACACTTAGCATAATGCGAGTTTATTGCCATCGGCATTACGAGGAGTGTACCATTAAACTTAAACGGTATTGGAACAGGCGGCTAATGAAAGAAATGACAGGATTTACAGGATGGAATTTGTTTTATACAGGAGCTGAATTTATTACCAATAATGGTCTCGGTATTGTGATGAATATGTTTTTTGGTACAATCGTCAATGCAGCACAAGGAGTGGCAAACCAATTATGCGGTCAATTGCTGGCATTCACAAATACCTTGGTAAAAGCCATGAATCCTGTCATAATGAAAACCGAAGGGCAACAGCAGCATGAAACGGTATTAAACTTTGCCTTGACAGGATCTAAAGCCACATTTCTTACGACTTCCCTTTTTGCTCTGCCTGCAATAATCATGATGCCCGATTTGTTGAAAATATGGTTGAAGAACGTGCCTGATTATGCAGTATTTTTCCTGCAATGCCAATTAGTCATCCGCATGTGTGAAAACTTGTCTTCGGGATTAAACACGGCAATTAATGCAACCGGGAAAATAAGAGGTATATCCATTGCAAAATCCATTGCAAAATTCTTATTTCTGCCGTTATCATATATCCTTTTCAAGACAGGTGTCTCCATTTACGTTGTGTATCTAATACTGGTGTTGATACAGGGTATTATTAATGGAATTACAGTGCCTGTTCACTTTACATCCCGATATTTTAATCTAAGTTTCACAAACTATTTTAAGAGAATGTTGTTCCCAAGCCTGGTCATTACGTGCACAGTACTTGGCGTTGGAATTGGATTGACATTTATATTTAATGGCTGGCTTCAACTGATCGCTGTTTTTGCAGTATGTATTCCAATTAACTTTCTTTTGTTTTATTCTTTCTGGCTAACAAAAGAAGAACGCGCCGCAGTCCAAGGAATAATAGCTCGTCTAAGAAGACGGTAATGATACGTTTATCTGGTCCATTAAAAACGACTAAACTATCTTTAAATCTGCAAAGAGGATCGATAATTATCTATTTTAAAACAAATAAGTATTTCGCAATGATTATTGTAAAATACAAACAGATATTTAGAAATATGACAACAACAATCTTGATGAAAATTTTCACAGGTTGTATGCAAGGCTTGTGGGAGCTTATAAATTCCCTCTATTGTCCGGGAGAACGTCCCTGATAAGGCTTCAGATATGATCTACGATTACTGGGCAAGGCAGGGGGATGATAATAATCCACGAAATTTTCAAGCAGTTGAAGGAGGCTGTTATTGGTAATGAAGTCGTTCATAATAAAACTATACTCGCTTATAGTCTCATTCATCTTGTGCCGATTCAAATCAAT
>CAZUFB010000147.1:0-3444 GCA_964619775.1 uncultured Coriobacteriaceae bacterium | reverse complement strand
CCCGTTCCCCGGAAACCGCTTCCCTTCGCCCTGCTGACGGGGCACCATAGCGACAGCCGCCGCAACGCTAGGCCCGCCAGGGACGCGCGGCACCGGCCGTCCCACGCGCGCGAGGCTGCCCCAAGCACCGCAAGCCAGACCAGAAGACCGCCCGACCGAAAGGCATGCCATGACGCGAACCGTCTGCGACCCGTCCGAAGCCGCACGCGAGCTCAAGGCCCTGACCGACCGTGCGCGGCGCATGGTGTTCTTCGGCGGGGCGGGGGTCTCCACCGCGAGCGGCATCCCCGATTTTCGCAGCTCGAACGGTCTGTACAACAGCTGGGACGAAGCTTTTGCCTGCCCGCCCGAGGTTATGCTCTCGCACGCGTTCTACGAGGAGCATCCGGAGGAGTTCTTCGACTTCTACCGCAGCAAGATGGTCTTTTTGGACGCGCAGCCCAACCAGGCGCACCGCAAGCTCGCCGAGCTGGAGCGCGCAGGACGCCTCGCTGCCGTCGTCACGCAGAACGTCGACGGGCTGCACCAGGCCGCCGGATCGCACACGGTGCACGAGCTGCACGGGTCGGTCCACCGCAACGCCTGCCAGAGCTGCGGGGCCGTCTACGACGCCGCGTGGGTCCTCGGGACAAAGGGCGTGCCGATATGCCCCGCATGCGGTGGCCGCGTCAAGCCCGACGTGGTGCTTTACGAGGAACCGCTCGACGAGTCGGTTCTGCTGGCCGCCGTGCGGGCCATCGCGCAGGCAGACGCGCTTGTGGTGGGAGGCACCTCGCTGGCGGTGTACCCGGCCGCCGGGCTGGTGGGCTACTTCCAAGGGGACGCCCTCGCCGTCGTGAACCGCGACGCGACACCCCTCGACCGCTCCGCCGACCTCGTCGTGCAGGCCGACATCGCGCAGGCGTTCGCGTTCTAAAACCTCCTGCAACCTGGCGTGCCGCACCATATGACGTCCGCAATGACCGCGCGTACAAGGAGACCCGTTGTACCGAGTTCACGCAACGGGTGCAGACCAGCCTGCAAGATATATGGACGATTGTGACCCCCGCCCCGGGGGAGGCACCTTGCAGACGCGGCAGTACGCCGGAAAAATCCCGACGAGACGAAAAAACGTCGGGTATGCGGCCGATGCGGGAGCGCCTTGGGCGCAGGACCGCTTCCCCATCGCATCCTATCGCTGTAGCGACCTGGTCTTTTCCTATGAACGCCCCGACCTCAGGGTCTGCAGGGCCGGCTCCGGCCCCGCAGACCCGTCAATTCTTCATTGATCGGCGCCTTTTCGCCGCGCCGGGCGCGTTCGGGCCGGGATTCGGCCGACCCGCAGCGCCTACCGCACGGTGGCCAGCGTGCCCATGGGGTCCCACGGGCGCAGGTTGACGGGCTCGGTCTCCCACTGGACGCGTTCCTCGTCGGTGAGCAGCGACTTGGGCACGGCGATCTGGTAGACGAACTCATCGAACCAGGCATCGTCCATGACGTAGAAGCCGTCTTTGCCGAAATCCTTGCCCCAGCTGTTCTCGACGCGCCACTGGGTCGTACGGCCGTCGGCGTCAACGTCGACGCCCTGCAGCACCATGGCGTGGGTCATGCACGAGTCGCCGTAGTCCAGACGCGAGGCGCGGTCCATCTCCACCGGCACGCCGAAGATCGACGCGACGTCCACCGCCGCCGGGTCGAGGATGCCGTCGTCGCCCAGGCCGCTCTGGCCCACGTCGCTGCCGAACCACACGGGGCAGTTGTCGCGCAGCATGGCCAGCGCCAGCTCCTTGAGGCGGGAGATGGGGAGGTTGAGGTGCTTGACCTGGCCCGCCTCGGCCACGTTGCCCAGACGCTCGATGGTGTAGGTGCGTCCGAAGGGCTTGTCGGCGGTGTTGGCGCTGATGACGCTCACGTAATCGTCGAAGCGCGCGGCCAGGTGGTCGCGATAGAAGCCGAGCGGCGTCATACCCAGGTGCTCGACGAGCTTCTTGTCCTTGTCGTGCACGCGCAGGTCGAACGTCGCAGGGGGCTCGCCCAGGCAAACGCACAGCGCACGGCGCACGGTCCGCATCATCTGCGGGATGCGCCCGCGCAGCTCGTCGGCACCCGCACCGGCCTCGTGGGCGCGGCGCAGCTCGGCCGCGTAGCCGCGCAGCAGCTTGGTGAGGTAGACGTCCATCTCGCGCGTGTTGCTCGAACAGGCCGTCTCGGGCATGGCCTCCTTGGGAACCACGCCGTACTTGCGCACAATCGCCATGAACATGTCCCACTGCCCGCCGTCGCCCAGCGGGTCGGCGAGGAGAAACGCCATCTCTCGACCGTCGAGCGGCTCGTCGAGCATGTCAAGCACCTGGCAGAGGAACCAGTTGGAACGTTCGAGCTTGTCGAAGAAGAGCGGGTAGCTCTGCGAGAACTCGAAGGTCTCGAGGTTCCACTCCCTCATCACCTCAAAGCGCATGACGTTGAGAGCCGCGAACATCCAACAACGGCCCGAGCGCTCCTGGTTGGTAATGGCGCCTTGCGGCTGCACCTGGTAGGTGAAGTGCGTCGTCGCCTTGGCCACACGTTCGGGCACGCGGGCGCTCTTGACCAGACCGTTCGCGGTGACGGCGTTCTTGGCGACGGTATACGCCGCGTCGCGCTCGAAGTCGGCGGACGACGCTGGAACGGAGACGAGATAGGGGTTGGGTGCCATGGCGGTAAGAACCTCCTTGCATGTCTTGGCATGGACGGGAAACGGCAAAAGCCGCCGTTGTGCGAGCGGCGCCTCGAGCAGTCCACGGAATTGCCCGGCAAAGCGCGCGAGGGCAATACGTACACGAGACGCGCGAGCCCAAGCGTAACGACGCCCGGTTTTGTGGGCTGCTTTAGGATATAGCAACGGCGCACCGCGCAAAACCTTCTTAAAGGCGAAAAAAGGGGCTGAGGGGACACATGGGGAGGCAGACGGAGCGCAAGGCCCAGGCATGTGGAACGCAGGGCCACGCCCAACCGCAAACCTGCAGTCACGGACGGGCAAACCAGGCAACACCTGCGATTCCAACCCCGCAATCCCCCCGCCGGGACCGCATGTGCCCACCTTGGGGCCGAGCCGGGCGCCGCAGCATCGCAGGGGCGCGATTCGACGTATAATCGTCGGTACTTTTGGACGCGCGCGGCGGCCCGCCGCGATGCGACGTGCTTTCGACACACAGGAGGTCTCATGTACAACGCTCACTACGATTACGACTTCGGCATCTTCGACGGTCTGTTTGCCGGCTTGAGCGTCGGGCTGGCAATTCTTGTCCTGGCCGTCGGCGTATGCTTCATCGTGGCCTACTTCATGGCCATCAGCTCGCTCGTCAAAACGGCCCACGCCAAGGGCTGCCCTTTCAGCAACGGCAAGCTATGGTTCATCGGCCTGTTCACCACGCCGATCATCCTGGGCCTTCTCGTCGCCGCCCAGCCCGACCGCAGCCTGAAAGA
>CAZUFB010000146.1:0-3459 GCA_964619775.1 uncultured Coriobacteriaceae bacterium | reverse complement strand
GTCGGGGGCGAACGTGACGGTCAGTACGCCGGCCTCGATTTCGGGCATCTCCGTGCCCTCTCACGCGTGGATCGCAAGCTTCGCGACACCCTGCTTCCCATGACGCTCGACGTCGAACACTTCGCCAAGGTGTTCCTGCTCGCCCTTGCGGAGAAGCGCGGCGAGGATGGTTATGACATAGTCAAGGGCTACCGCAAGGGCCTGTCCGCAGACCAGCTCAAGCACCTCGACTCGGAGCTCGACCGCCGCCAGCGCGACCCGTACGGCGAAAGCCTCGTGAGCAAGTACCGCGACAACATGCCGCTGTGGGTGCTCCTAGAGGTTGTGTCGTTCGGCACGTTTCTCGCCGTCGCCAGGTTCTGCGCTGAGCGCTGGGGCGATGCCGACCTGAACGACCTGCAGTTCCTCCTCTTGAGAGCCAAGTCGGTACGCAACTTCTGCGCCCACGGGGCGTGCTCCCTCAATGATCTCTCGGGCAGCGGGCCGTATCGGGAGAGGACGCCCGTGTCGCTTGCGAGGGCGATGACCGATCTGGGCATCCCCAAGCGTCTGCGTGCCAAGCGCTTCGCGAGTCCCCGAATGGTCCAGATCTGCACCCTCATGTACGTTTACGCGTCGAACGTGCCCGCAGGTCGTTCCAGGAATGAGCGTGCCTCGTCCCTGCAAGAGCTATTCTCCTACGCGGGGCGCGAGCTTGCCGTGCTTCCGCGTCAGAACCAAGCGCGCGCCGCAATCGCGTTTCTTGAGAGGTTGACACGCTCGCTCGGTCTGCTAGACTAGATTCACTTGCAAAACCTTTTCGGAGGTTTTTCCGGGGCGGTACTGCGAAAGCGGTTCTGCCCCGGTTTTCGTAATATGAGAAGGCCATCGTCAAGAGGCATGACGCGCCACTGGGTCGAGCGCGGCATGGTCGAGGATCCGCCCGAGATGGCCGGGCTGTTTACGGACAACGTCCCCTCGTTTCTGCTGCCGTACCTCGAGCCGGAGGGTGCGCAAGGGGTGCCTGTTTGACGTGCGGGCCGGGCGGGGCGGGGTGGTATGCTGGCGGGGCCGTTTTCGCCGTCGATGCGCCGCCTTAGGGTTCGCGTCGCCGGCCTGTGACCGAAAGGAGACCGCGCCATGCCTGTGGAGCCTAGGCCGATGCGCCGTAAAAGGCAGGAGCTGCCCCACGACGAGTCCGTCGGCATCCTGCGCGCCGCCACGTCGGGCGTGCTGGCGGTGGCGGGCGACGGGGGCTACCCGTATGCCGTGCCGCTGAGTTTTGCCGTGGAGGAGGACGCCGGCGCGCTGCGCCTCTATTTCCACTGCGCGCCGTCCGGGCACAAGCTCGACGCCGTCCGCCGCGACGGAAGGGCGTCGTTTTGCGCAGTCGACGCCGACGACGTGGTGCCCGAGAAGTTCACGACCTACTTTCGCAGCGCCATCGCGTTCGGGTGCGTGCGGGTGGTCGAGTCCGACGAGGAGCGCATGCATGCCTTGCGGCTGCTGGCCGACAAGTATGCGCCGGGTCGCGACGAAGGCTTTGCGCACGAGGTGGAGACCTCGTTTCGCCAGACCTGCGTGCTGCGTCTCGACGTGGAGGCGCTCACCGGCAAGGAGGCCGTCGAGCTCGTGCGGGCGCGTTCGCGCGGATAGGGTCGGCCTGCGCGTCGCTGTGGGACCTTCGGCGAAGGGGCGGATGCGGCTCGAAATATCAACCTTGCATCGAAAAATGGCCCTTTGCTGCACGTAATGGAGCCGCGCCGTGCATTTTGAACGGGTATGCGGACTGCGGGGACGGTTGCAGGGAACCTGACCGTCGTCACGGGTGCAACGGCGGAACTCGATACCAACATATCAGCAGGTCGCTACATCAGTAGAACACCGCTGATGCCCTCGGTGCTCAAATTCGTAGCCGCATACCCGACAAATTTGCATGGCGACGGCAAATAGCGTGCACACGCGCTGCGCCGTGACGCACCGACGGCCCGGTGCTAGTCGGCTTCCTCCGCAGGGGTCTCGGCCACCCACAGCTCGACCTGCGCGATGCGGTTGCCGTCCATCGTGCGCACGGCGAAGCGGGCGTCCTTGCGGTCGCAGCGGTAGCAGATTTCGTCGCCCTCGGCGGGGATGCGGTCGAACAGGTCGAGCAGCAGGCCGCCCAGGGTGTCGCTGCGCTGGAAATGCTCGTCGTCCTCGGCGTCGAAGCCCAGCAGCTCGGCCAGGTCGTCGGTCGAGAAGAGGCCCGACAGGAGGTAGTGCCCCTCGCCGAGCTCGGTGAGGTCGCGTTCCTCGTCGCCGTGCAGGTACTCGTCGTCGTAGTCGCCGATGATCTCGCTGAAGATGTCGCCCATCGTGACCAGGCCCGCCGTGCCGCCGTACTCGTCGACCGCGATGGCGATCTTGGTGCGCTGGTCGCGCAGGGTCTGCAGAAGCTTGACGACCGAGGCGCTTTCGGGCACGGCGATGATGCGGCGCACGGGCAGGCGGCTCATCGGCGCGTCGGCAGGCAGCGCGTAGAGGTCCTTGATGTGCACGAAGCCCACGACGTCGTCCTTGTCCTTGCGGTAGACCGGGTAGCGCGTGAACTTGTGCTCGGCGACGATGCTCAGGTTCTCCTCAAGCGTGTCCTCGAGGCACAGGCATACCATGTCGGGGCGCGGCGTCATGACCGACGAGACCGCCTTGGTGGAGATGTCGAAGATGTTGTCGACGAACTCGTTCTGGTCGGAGTCGATGAGGCCGCTCTCGGTGCTCTCGTCGATGAGCAGGCGGATCTCGTCTTCGGTGTAGACCTGGTGCTCGTCGGCCAGGTCGTGGCCCAGCAGGCGCATCGTGCCGTTCGTGATGGCGTTGAACAGCCACATGACGGGGTAGGTGATGCGGTAGAACCACACGAGCGGCGTGGCGGTGAACAGGGCGTAGCGCTCGGTGGAGAAGATGGCGAGCGACTTGGGGATGAGCTCGCCCACCACGATGTGCAGCGCGGTGACGATGATAAAGCCGATGGCGACGGAGATGGCCGAGACCGCCGCCTCGGGCAGGCCCATCAGGTTGAACAGCGGGCGGAACAGCTCCGAGACCGCGGGCTCGCCGAGCCAGCCCAGGGCCAGCGATGCGAGCGTGATGCCGAGCTGGCAGGCCGAGAGGTAGGCGTTGACGTCGTGGGCGATGAGGCTTGCGTTTTTGGCGCCGGGCTTGCCTTCGACCACGAGCATGTCGATCTGGCTGCGGCGCACGCGCACCAGGGAGAACTCGGCTACCACGAAGAACGCGTTCATGAGCAGGAAGAACACGACGAGCAGAAGACTTAGACCAACGGGCATAAAAGCCGACAACCTCCTTGAAAGGGGCGTACGGGGCTGCGCCGGGCGCCGCACGCTGCGCGCGAAACGGCGTCGAAGAGGCGCCCCCGATTCAAGACGAGAGGATACCAGATGACGGTTGGATGCGCAGGGCTGGGGGCGCGCAGGGGCGGCG
>CAZUFB010000145.1:0-3518 GCA_964619775.1 uncultured Coriobacteriaceae bacterium | reverse complement strand
GTAGAAGCGTTGAAGTGCTGGAGCCGGAGCATTTCCGAAAAGAAACAGGCATGATAATCAGTGACCTTAACAGGGAATACAATGAAAAGACTGAATCCTGCCGGGGCAGCGTGATTGAAATTTAAAATCAAAGGAAAAGATATGGTACAGATTATTAAGGATCGACAGGAAATAGAAAAGGACTTCCTGATTAATGTCTCACAGGTAAAAGGAATAATCCACTGTGAGACGGATGATTTTTATCGTTATGCTGACAGTTATAAGCTTGCGATGGAGCTTAGCGTTGATTCTCCCGAATCTGTTCACGCCCAAGTAGAAACCGCCATGGCGGAAATAAAGAAGCAGGGGATAGACAAGATTGCAGCCGTCATCTTGTCGATTTCGTTCAAACCGTCATATCCTTTAACGATGGAAGAAATCAATGTCGTTAGTTTCTTCGACGATGACGTGAAAAAGAAAATAAGTGTACAGGAGCGTGACAATATTTCAAATAACCACTGTGTCTCCCTGTTCGTATTCGTGTAACGTGAATCCAAGTGCTGACTTGATAAGGGAAAGACGGACACGAAGTGCAGTCTGTGTAATGTAACAGTCATACAAAGGGAAGAAAACATTTGCCGATACGCGAACGCCGGAAGATCAAGGTGCCTATTGATACGGGCATAATGATCTGCTCCGGAGATGTTGTCGGGGACAATCTTCAAGGTGGTGGATACGATGATTTTTGGGGCTTTTGGGCTCTGCCGCAAGAAGTTTCATGAAAAGGAGCGCGCAAGGTAGTGCTTTTCAGGCAATCAGACAATTGCCATATCTCGGACAAATTGCCTTGATGAACTCTCGGATAAAATGACTGTTAGTGATAATAAACAAGACTGTAAACCCGGTCGGTGAATATATAAGCGCAAATGTTTACGCCCCATTTTTCTCACCAAAGAAAACAATAATATCCCCCGTAGACTGCAGCAATGGCAATGAAAAAAACAGGACAAGCCAAAAGACCTGTCCTGTTTTCGTGACGCCTGCAGGATTCAAACCTGCGACCTTCTGATCCGTAGTCAGATGCTCTATTCAGCTGAGCTAAGGCGCCGTGCAGACCGGAAATACCGGTCATACTATCACTACTGGGCCGAAGTTTCTTTTGTTACGCTACGCTTGGCCTCCTTGATGCGTGCCTTCTTGCCTGCGAGGTTGCGGAGGTAGAAGATGCGGGCCTGGCGTACCTTTCCGACCTTGTTGAGTTCAATCTTTTCAATGCTCGGAGACTCATAAGGGAAAATCCTCTCAACTCCGATGCCGTTTGACACCTTCCTGATTGTGAAGGTCCTTACCTGGGGCGTGGCTCCACAAATCTGGATAACCACTCCACGGAAACTTTGGAGCCTGAACTTGTCACCTTCCTGAATCTTGTAGGTGACGGTAATCGTGTCTCCTGCCTTGAACTTGGGATAATTGGCCGCCTTGTTCTCGGAGAAGGCCTGCTCCACTAACTTGATGTAGTCCATATTTCTGTTACTTCTGCTACAGAGGCAGCGTCATCAAACCGTCTGAAGAGAGGCTGCTCTCTTTTGGGACTGCAAATATAGGCAATCTTACCGAACTTCCAAAGATTTTTTAAAAGTAATTCATTTGCTTCCCGAGGACTTCCTTGTCTTCCCTTGTCGGATTGGGCTTGAAACTCTCGCTGCTGCCCAACTTCTCCAGGGCGTCCTTTTCTTCCTTCTTCAGCTTGTGGGGAATCCACACGAGAATCTTCACGTAGAGGTCTCCCTTGCCATATTCGTTCACTGAAGGCAGGCCTTTTCCGCGCAGTTTCTCGACAGTTCCGGGCTGTGTTCCAGCAGGAATCTTCATCTTGTGCGGTCCGTCCAGACAGGGGATTGTAATCTCCGTTCCGAGCATTGCGTCCGTAACGCTGATAACCCTGCCGTAGAAAAGGTCCTTTCCGCTACGCCTGAAATGTGAGTGGGGCTTCTCCTTTATCACAATGATGAGGTCACCTGCGGGGCCGCCTTTCTGGCCGGCATCACCCTCGCCCCTCATGGTAATCTGCATGCCGTCTTCAACTCCCGCGGGAATGCGCACCTTGATTTTGTCACGCACGCGCTCGACGCCCGTACCGCGGCAACTGCTGCAGGGATTGTTTACGACCTGTCCGGTACCTCCGCAGTTGGGACATGGCGAACTCGTCATCTGATGTCCGAACAGGAAACTGCTGACCTGCTTCACCTGTCCGGTTCCGTTGCACGTCGGGCAGGTTTTGACGTCCGAAGCGTTCTTGGTGCCACGTCCACCACATACAGTGCAGGCACGGGCCCTGTCCAGGCTGACTTCTTTCTCGCAGCCTGTGGCTATTTCTTCGAGAGTAAGACTTACGTTTACATAGATATCCTTGCCCCTGACCACCCTGCTGCCGCTCCTGTGCGTGGAGCCGCCGAATCCTCCGAATCCTCCGAATCCTCCGAAAGCGCCTCCGAAGATATTGTTCAACAGGTCCTCTATGTCGGGGAAACCCTGGTCCCAATTCACATTTTCCTGACCGGAAAAGCCTGCGAATCCGAATTTGTCGTACTTGGCCCTCTTGTCAGGGTCGCTCAGCACGGAATATGCCTCCGAAGCCTCCTTGAATTTATCCTCGGCGGTCTTCTTTTCAGCCTCCGTGCCGCTGGTCCAGCGGTCAGGATGCCACTTGAGGGCGGCCTTGCGGTAAGCCTCCTTTATTTCGTTGGCGCTGGCGGTCTTCTGGATACCCAGCACCTCATAGTAATCCCTTTTCGCGGCCATAATTATGCTCCTACTACAACTTTGGCATAGCGGAGTATCTTCCCGTTGAAGGTGTAGCCCGTCTGTATGACATCAATCACCTTGCCCTTCATCTCCTCGCTCATTGCGGGAATCTGGGTGACGGCTTCATGGAAGTCGGTGTCGAAGGTCTCACCTTTCGCCTCGATGCGCTCAAGACCTAAAGATTTCAGATACTCCATCAGTTTATTGTATATCAGTGATGTTCCCTCCTTGGCAGCTTCGTCTGAAGAGTCGCCGAGTATGGCCAAGGCCCTTTCGCAGTCGTCAAGTACGGGAAGAAGACCCTTGACCGTGTCCGCAGCGGCCGAAGCCACAAGGTTGAGCCTGTCCTCTGCCGAACGTCTGCGGAAGGTCTCGAACTCTGCCATAAGGCGCAGGTAGTCATTCTTTTCCTTTGCCAGTTTGTCAGTCAGTTCCTGTACCTGATTGTCCTTACGCTTTTCCTTCTTCTGTTTCTTCTTGTCGTCAGCCCCGGTCTTTACCGTCTCATCAGAAACGGTCTTTTCGGTCTGCTCGTCCGCATTTTCAGCTTTCTGCTGTTTGATATCTTTTTCTTCTGCCATGGTTTCTTTAAAATTTTCCGGCGCAGGTAAATCAAATGTCCTGCCAATGACAAACTGTCAATGAACACGAGTTGACAATTACCGCGGGGCACCCGAAAACTTGTTGCAGGAAATGTCGGCTGCCGGGAATAAATGGAGATTTGAAGTTGATAT
>CAZUFB010000144.1:0-3528 GCA_964619775.1 uncultured Coriobacteriaceae bacterium | reverse complement strand
CAACCTGTGAACAAAAAAGTCCTTCAGAACGGGTGTCAATCGGGTAGCACGAATCTACAAGCAGTATCACCGCTGCTAGATAGCTTAATAACTCTTGCAAGCATACCGTTGACAGGGTGTAAATCTCTCACAGGTTGCTAAACTTAGCAATCGAGGTTCGCGCGGGTGGAAATCGGGGCTGGCAGGTGCTGGAACCAGGTGCTGGAACCTGCGTTCGCCCCGGGTCTCCGGGTCTGGGACCCGTGGCCTGTGGCCCGAAGTCAGCCCTCGTCAGGTTGATTTACGCCCAGGAGGAAGATTCCTAGGAAGAAGATACGATCAACCCGGTGGCAGATTGGTGACTACGGTTATGTATGCATGCCCCAAGGATGGCACCACCAAAAACCGGGAGGGCTACTAGAAGCAGGGATTCAGAACCCTCAAACAGCCGCTAGTCGCCGACCAAGGCACAAACCAGCATTCAGACTAGAAGCAACAAAAAAGCACCCACCGTCGCACCCAGCGCGCAGTGGGTAACCTCGACCTTGGCTTTTTCCTTCCGGACGCGCAGGCGCTACACCGTCCTCTTTTGTCGGCGGACCTTCCCCGAAAGCGGGCACCCTTGCAGGGGCATAATACCGTACGCACGCAGCCGGTGCACCGCCTCAAGCGCCCTATCGTTTGAACAGTCGCGCGTCGTCTTGGCCGGTTGTGCAGCCTAGGGCAAACCCCAGCCATTCGCGTTCGGCGGCCAGCAGTGCGCCGCCTGTGGCACCTGTCTGCGCCATCACGGCCGAGGGTACCGTGAACACGCGCCGCCATAGGGCCCGGTTGCGCACCATCACCAGTTCGTAGCGGTAGATCTCGTCGTAGGTCTCACGGCTCATGCCGAGGTGGAGGCCGTACCATTCAGGCACGTTGCGCGCGCCTTCGTCGCTCAGAAACTCCTTCACGTCGCCGCATCCGGCCATGGGGTAGTCGGGGATGCGGTAGCCGTCGTGGCGCGCGATGTCCCAGATGAGCATGCGCCCATCGGGGTAGACGGACAGGTTGTCGCCCAGCACCTCGCGCAGCAGGCGCAGAACCTGCCCGCAGTCAACGCCGCGGTCGGCCAGGTCGTCCACCCCTGAGAGCAGGCGGTCTATACGCAGGGCGGCTTCGAGCAACATGGCGGCGGCTCCCCGTTCAACCCGGTGTCGGCATACAAAACGGGCAGGTAGAACACTGCGTCCTACCTGCCCGAAACGATGCGATGGAGCGGGCAACGGGATTCGAACCCGCGAATACCAGCTTGGGAAGCTGGGGCCTTACCACTTGGCGATGCCCGCATCTCACGTGCCGTGTCCCGGCAACGTAGAGGGCAGTATAGCGCGTCGGGTTGCCTTCGGACAAGAGGCGGCGAAAAACCCACGAATGCCGTCCTTCCGACCTTGGGCACCCTGGCTGCCGGACTTGGTGCAGCCGTGACCGCGCCAAGTCCGGCCGCGTCCCCAGGTCTTTCGATGTGCGAACTTGACAAGAGCACGCTTCGCACGCGCTGTTCATGGACGCCTTCATCGTTGCCACGCCCGACAGGGACGCGTGCGAAAGGGCCCCTCTTTGGACGAGCCCGACTTCGAGGACGGGATGGTCCGGGTCTCCGCAGAGCTCGGGAGGTGCCGTGCCAGGGTGGGGGGACCTTTGGGACGCCCGTCCGTTTGCAACCCGGCCGAAACCGACACCGCCGCCCGACAGGCGTATCCTGGAGGGCGTTTCCTCCATGCCTGCAAGCGTCTCGCAGGCCCCGCCACAACCCGAAAGGATCCCCATGGCGCAAAAGACCACCGAGGAGCTCGTCTCGTCGTTCGACGAGCTGCAGCATGCCGTCTGCGGCTACGAGCTTGCCCTGAGCCTCATGCAGTACGACAGCCAGACCGTCGCCCCCGCCGCAGGTGCCGCCGACGCCGGCGCCGCCCAGGCGGTGCTCTATGCCGCCAAGCACGACCTCGAGTCGTCCGAGGCGACCGGCGAGCTGCTCGCCGCGCTGCAGGAGTGCGCAGACGCCGGCGAGCTCGATTGGCTCCACACCGCCGAGCTGCGGGTCTTTGCGCGCACCTACGACGAGGAGCGCCGCCTGCCCGCCGACCTCGTGGCCGACTACCGCAAGCTCACCACCGAGGCCTTCCCGGTCTGGCGCGCCGCCAAGGAGGGGAACGACTTTGCGAGCTTCGCCCCCTACCTCGACCGCATCTTTGCCTCGCTGCGCGAGCAGGCGGCCTGCCTCAACCCCGACGCCGACGCCTACGACGTGCTGCTCGACCGCTGGCAGCGCGGCAACTCCACCGCAGTGTGCGACAACTTCTTCGCGCAGGTGGCCTCCGCGGTTACCCCGCTCGTGCACGCAATCGCCGAGCAGCCACAGCGCGACTACCCCTTCGCGTCCCGGCCCGTGCCCGTCGCCGTGCAGCAGGACCTCGCCTGGGACATCGCCCGCGCCGTCGGGCTCGACTGCGACCGGCTCACCTTCGGCCTCACCGAGCACCCCTGCTCCTACGACATGGGCCGCAACGACGTGCGCATCGCCCACCACTACCTCGAAGACCACGTGCTCGAATGCGTCGCGACGACCTGCCACGAGGGCGGCCATGCGCTCTATATGCAAAACGTCGACCCCGTCTACTCGTTCACCTGCCTGCACGGCGGCGTCGAGGCGGGCATCCACGAGAGCCAGAGCCGCCTGATGGAGAACAACGTCGGCCGCAGCCGCCCGTTCATGCACGTGCTGCTGCCGCTGCTGCGCCGTCACGCCCCGGACATCTACGGCGACGTCGACGAAGACGCGCTGTACGCCGCCTGCAACGTCGTGCGCCCGAGCCTTATCCGCACCCAGGCCGACGAGCTCACCTACCCGCTCCACATCATGGTGCGCTACGAGTGCGAGAAGCGCCTGATGTCCGGCGATATCGCGGCGGCCGACGTCCCGGGCCTGTGGCGCGACCTCATGCGCGAGCATCTGGGCGTCGAGGTTCCCGACGACACCCGGGGATGCCTGCAGGACATGCACTGGGCGAGCGACTTCGTGGGCTACTTCACCGGCTATGCGCTGGGCAACGCCTACGCCGCGCAGTTCTTCCACCACGCATGCGCCGCCTACCCGGGCGACCTCGACACCGCTGTGGCTGCGGGCGACCTGTCCGGCGTCACCGGTTGGCTCAAAGAGCATGTGTGGCGCCATGGCCGCAGCCTCGACCCCAACGACCTCGTCGCCCAGGCGTGCGGTGAGCCCTTCGACCCGGCATATTACACCCGCTATCTGGTGGAGAAGTTCACCGCGCTCTACGGGCTGTAAGGAGCCGCGAAGGGCGTTCCTGCGGCCAGGCCGGCGGGGCAGACGCAGGCCTGCCTGCCCGGCCGCATGCTTGCATGGCGGTTGCGCCTCAAAAGGTTCGACGGTCGGGCGGTCCCGTGCCGCCCCTCGGGACCATCCAGGCGGCCACAGCCTCCGCACTGCGGTGATTCCTGGAACGCGTGCGGCAACGCCTGCGGGCAGGGGTGCCCATGCTATTATGA
>CAZUFB010000143.1:0-3626 GCA_964619775.1 uncultured Coriobacteriaceae bacterium | reverse complement strand
CGCCTCCGAGGGCGATGAGGCGTGCGCCCTGGCCGTCGACATGTACGTCTATGCGGTGCAGAAGGCCATCGGCGCCTACTATGCGGTGATGACGCGGACCGACGCGGTGGTGATGACGGCAGGCATCGGCGAGAACAGCGCCGAGCTGCGCAAACGCGTGTTCGACCGGCTTGCGCACATGGGCATGATCCTCGACTCTGAGCGCAACCAGGTGGTGGGCGCCGTGGGCACCGACCGCATCGTGTCGATCGACGACTCGCCTATCAAGATTTGCGTCGTGACGACCGACGAGGAGCTCCGCATCGCCCGCGAGACCTCGGCAGCGGTGCTCGGGGAGCTGTAGGGCGCCGTCCTACCTTCCCAGCAGCTCTTCGACGAACCCCACGCGGTACTCCTTGAACACGGCCTCGCCGCTCTCCTGGGTGGCGTCGAGGTCCACGTCGGCCATAATGCCGAAGTCGTGGTCGCCGTCGGAGTCTTGGAAGATCTGGTGCACGTGCCACACGTGCGCCGCCTTCTCGTCGCGCTCGTCCACCGAGAAGAACGCCGTCGAACGGGCGTGTGCGTCGAGGACGATCTCCTCGTGCGCCTCGTGGAACGCCTCGAGCGCGTTCGACCAGCGGCCCTCTCCGCAGCCCCAGTCCAGGTCGAGCGCGCCGAGCTCTTTGACCTTGCCCTGTGCGGCGAGCGAGACGCGCCGAATGAGGGCGTTGCGCACCAGGATGGTGAGGCCGCGGCGGTCGTGCACGACCTCGTCGGCCGCTTGGGGAGGCGCGGCGTCCAAGGCGGTCCCGGCCGCTTCCCATTCGTCGACGAGGCTCGAGTCGACCGAGCGCACCACGAGACCGAGCCACGCGACGATGTCGTCGAGCCGCTCGTCGCGCTTGTCGGCGGGCACGGTGCGGGCGAGCACGCGGTAGGCGTCCGACAGGTAGCGCAGCAGCGTCCCCTCGAAGCGCGCCATGCCGTAGCCCGAGACGTAGCCCTTGAAGTCCGAGGCGCTCTCGAGCATTTCGCGCAGCACCGACTTGGGGCCCACCGTGTAGTCGCGCGCCCACGGCACCTTCTCGCAGTACTGGGCGAAGGCCTCGGACAACAGCTCCTCGAGCGGCTTGGGGTAGGTGATGTCGGCGATGCGCTCCATGCGCTCGTCGTATTCCACGCCGTCGGCCTTCATCTCGGCGATGGCCTGCTCGCGGGCTCGCTTCTCCTGCACGCGCAAGATTTGGCGCGGGTCCTCGAGCGTGGCCTCCACCATCGATACGACGTCGAGCGCGTAGGTCTCGCTTGCGGGGTCGAGCAGCTCCAAGGCCGCCAACAGAAACGGCGAGAGCGGTTGGTCGAGCGCGAAGTCGTCGGGCAGGTCGACGGTGGTGAGGTAGTCGGTGCCGCCGTCGTCGCGCGAACGGGTCTCCACGACGCCGGCGTCGATGAGCGTCGCAAAAATCTCGTCCGCCCGAACCGAGAGCTTGGCCTTCTCCTCGGATGCCTGTGCCGAGTCGGCGATGAGCTTCTCCACACGGGCACGGGCGTCGCCGCCCTGCATGACCTCGGCAAGCACCATCGAGTGGGTGATCTTGAGGCGCGGCTGGAGGGTTTCGGGCACGCTGGCCACGAGTTTTTCGAAGACGTCCTTGTTCCAGCCCACAAACCCCTCGGGCGGCTGCTTCTTCTTGATTTTCTTGATCTTCTTGGGGTCGCCGCCGGCCTTCATGAGCATACGGGCGTTCTCGATCTCGTGCTCGGGGGCCTCGGCCACCACAAGCCCCTCGATGTCGAAGCCCGCCCGCCCTGCGCGACCGGCAATCTGATGGAACTCGCGGGCGCGCAGCCGGCGCATCCTGCGTCCGTCGAACTTGGCGAGCGCGGTGAGCAGCACGGTGTGGATGGGCACGTTGATGCCAACGCCGAGCGTGTCGGTGCCGCAGATGACGGGGAGCAGCCCCTGCTGGGCGAGTTTTTCTACAAGCAGGCGGTAGCGCGGCAACATGCCCGCATGGTGCACGCCGACGCCTTGGCCGAGCAGGCGCTGGAGAATTTTGCCGAACGCCGTGGTGAAGCGCGTGCCCTTGACGGCTTCCTTCACCGCCTCGCGCTGCTCCTTGGTGGCCACGCCGTAGCTTGCGAGCGACTGGGCGCAGGTGAGCGCGGCGTCCTGCGAGAAGTGGACGACGTAGAGGGGTGCCTCGCCGTTGCGCAAGGCGAGCTCGACGGTGGCCTCGAGCGGGGTGTCGACGTAGCTGTACGACAGGGGCACGGGGCGCACGGCGTCGGCCACGGTGTCGACGTCGGTTCCGGTGCGTTCTCCGAGGGCCGCGGCGATCTGGGAGGTGTCGCCAAGCGTGGCGCTCATCAGGAGGAACTGCGTGTGGGGCAGCGTGAGCAGCGGGACCTGCCAGGCCCAGCCGCGGTCGGGGTCGCTGTAGTAATGGAACTCGTCCATCGCCACGCAGCCCACGTCGGCCCACTCGCCCTCGCGCAACGCCTGGTTGGCAAGGATCTCGGCGGTGCAGCAGACGACGGGCGCCTGGGTGTTGATGTGCGTGTCCCCGGTGATCATGCCCACGTTTTCGCGGCCCAACACCTCGACGAGGTCGAAGAACTTCTCGCTCACAAGGGCCTTGATAGGCGCGGTGTAGTACGACCGCCGGCCGGTGCACATCGCCATGAAGTGCATGCCCAGGGCCACGAGCGACTTGCCCGAGCCGGTGGGCGTGCCCAGGATGACGTGGTCGCCCACCATGAGGTCCATCAGGGCTTCTTCCTGATGGGGCCACAGCTCGATGCCCCGCTCGGCGACCCAGCCGAAGAAGAGCTCGAAAATCTCGTCGCCGCCTGGAACGCTGTAGCCATGCGGTGCCTCGCCGACGGGCACGCCGTCCCATGCGTCCCAGGGAATCGGGACGAGCCGGGCGAGCGAGCCGAACGAGCCGGCGTCGCTTGCGGTTGCGGCCGCACTGTCCTCGACGGCGTCGGGCCTTGTGGGCTCGGTGGTGTCGGGCGGGAGGTCTGCCATGCGAGGGGCCTTTCATGCCGGGGTGTGACAGAGGAGGGGCATGCGGAGTCGGGCGTTGCGGGTTGCATGCCGAGTGCGGGCGTCGCGCCGGTCGGGATGCCGCAGGTCGTTCATTCTAGCAGTGCGGTTGCAAGGCCGGGTGCAGGGCGTGTGTGGACGGGTTCCGACAAGGCACGGCCGCAGCGTACTTGCGGCAGCCTGGGATGCGGTGGTTGCAGGAGATTGAACCCTGAAACCCCAACGGCCAGAGCGTCGCTGCCGTTTGCGGAATCGGCGGGGTGACGCGTGCGAAAGGGGGCGTGCTCGCTCGTGCACATGCGATCGTCTTCGGCTTCGGAAATCGTGCTTGGCGGCGTCTCGGGAGGCTTGCCGGCTTTCGGCGTCACCTGCACCCCGAACTCGTCCCGGGCAAACGGGTCTCAATCTCTATCTCGATGGTCTAGGTTTCCTTTTCGGTGGCGATGGTGCCTGCCGCCTTAACTGCCCGGTACCGATTGCTGCAGGCCTGCAGTCCCTCTGGTGTACTCCAGCGAAGTTTCCTTTGCCTCTCCGTGGGACCCTGAGGCTCGATTGCTAAGTTTTGCAAGCTGTGAGAGATTTACACCCTGTC
>CAZUFB010000142.1:0-3635 GCA_964619775.1 uncultured Coriobacteriaceae bacterium | reverse complement strand
CCGTCCGACCTGCAATAATCATGGAGCCAGCAATCGGACTCGAACCGATGACCCCCGCTTTACGAGAGCGGTGCTCTACCGACTGAGCTATGCTGGCACACCGGCACCCGCGGGTGCGGCAGTGCGATATATTATGCGAAACCCGTTAGGCGATGCAAGGAAAAGTCAGGGGAACGGCCGGCATCGCAGAACGACCACACGGCAACGCGGGATTCGCGGCGCACCCCGAAGGCCGATTCCCCTACGGCAGCCCGGCACACCGCAGCCCGGACGGGCCGTTCTTGCCTGCCGCGACAGCCGCGACGGCTGCATACCGAAGGCCTCCACAAACGTACGGTATCATGTAACGAATGCAACCGAGCCACCGAACCAGGGAGGTTCCCGTGGTCCATCGGCCCCATCGAACAAGCGCCGCGCACCCGGACGGCGCCGGCCTCCGCCCCAGTCGCGCCGCGTCGGAGGCAAACCTGCCGACCGTCGTGCTCGCCTGCCTTCTCGCCTGCATGCTGGTTCTGACGGCCCCCTCCGCGCTATGGGCAGACGCGCCCCAAACCGGCAGCGACCCGGTAACCGACGCCGAGCCCGACGAGCTGCAGCAGCTCGTGGAGGAAACCGCGGCGGCCTACAACGAGGCGGTCGCCCAGCGCGAGGAGCTGGAACAGCAGGTGGCCGACTGCGAGGCCCGCATCGCTGAGCTCGAGGCGCAGCTGCCCGCAGCCCAAGAGGCTGCCGCCGACGCGATCTACGTCCTCTACCGCTTTTACCAGAGCGACTACGGGCTAATCGAACTGCTGCTGTCGGCCGACGACTTCAACAGCTTCATCACGACCATCCAGTACCTCAACAGCGTGAACAACCATATCGTGGGGCAGCTTGAGGAGCTGGTCGCGCTGTCGAACGAGCTCGACGCGGAGCGCGAGAACCTCGAGGCGGCGCTTGCGGCCGCCCGCGAGCAGGAGGCCGTCGCCGAAGAAGCGCTCGCCGAGGCGCAGGCCGCCCGCGAAGAGGCCCAACGCCGTGCGGCCGAAGAAGCCGCCCGCGAGCAGGCGGAGCGCGAGGCAGCCGCAGCCGCAGCCCAGGCGCAAACCGATGCGACGGGCACGGACGGCACGGGGACGTCTTCGGAGGACGGCACGGCGGAAACCACCGCGACCGACGCGGAGGTGGACGGTTCGGCGTCTTCGGACACGGGCGACGACGCGTCGTCCTCGACCGACGGCGAAGACGTCGTGTGGAGCGAGCGCGACACGTTCGTCGCCGAGTGGGGCGCCCGCATCGACGCCTACCTGTCCGGCTCGCCGCTTGCGGGCTACGGGTCGACCTTCGCCGCCGCGGCATGGGATTACGGCGTGGACCCGCGCTGGTCGCCCGCGATCGCCTACGTCGAAAGCTCGCTGGGCTTATACTGCTTCCTCCCCTACAACGCCTGGGGGTGGGGCAGCGTGAGCTGGAGCAGCTGGGAGGAGGCGATCTACAGCCACGTTGCAGGCTTGGCGCGCGGCTACGGCTACACCATCACCTACGAGGCGGCCCAGCGCTACTGCCCCTCGAACGCCGACTACTGGTATTCGACCGTCTCGACGCAGATGTCCTACATATAAGGGTGCGGGCTTGGAACTGCCGCAGGGCTACTCGTGGGTGACGCGGACGGCGCCGTAGGCGTAGCCGTAGTTCATTTGGGCGCCCTCGTTGTAGCCGACGATGCCGGAACCGTAGGCGGGAACCACGATGACGCCGCCGTCGCCGCCGCGGTCTTCTACGCCTTCGAGCATCGCGGCGGCGGCTTGGGCGGGGGTCTCGCCGGCCCACTTCACGCGGGCATGGATCTGGTAGCCTGCCACCTCCTGCACGAAGCGCTCCCCCGTGCCCGTGCACGAGACGGCCACGGTCTGCTGGTTGGCGTAGGTGCCGGCGCCGCACAGGGGCGTGTCCCCCACGCGACCAGGCCGCTGGTTGGTAACGCCGCCCGTCGAGGTCGCCGCCGCGATGTTGCCCTGCGCGTCGCGCGCCACGGCGCCGACGGTGCCATGGCCGGGACGGGACCACCCGCCGTCGGGCAAGGCCTGGGTCTCGGCCAGCATCTGGCGGCGGTAGTCGGTTACGAAGTATTCGTTGTCGACCTCTTCGATACCCCATGCGGCAAGCTGCTCGTGCGTGGGCTGGGAGAACAGCACGTGGGGCGTGCACTCCATCACGGCGCGCGCCACGTCGACGGGGTGTCTCGCCGTGGTCAGGCCGGTCACCGCACCGGTGGAGCCGTCGCCGAGCATCACGGCCGCGTCGAGCTCGGCCTTGCCCTCGGAAGTGAGGGCCGCGCCGCGTCCGGCATTGAACTCCGGGGCGTCTTCCATCACGTGGATGGCGGCTATGGCCGCCTCCAGTGCGGTCTCGCCGGCGTCGAGCTTGGCCATGCCCGCATCCAGGGCGCGCCTCAGGGCCTCGTCGGCGCGTGCGACGTGCTCGGGCTCGTCCTCGTGCATCCGTTTGCCTGCGCCGCCGTGAATCACGAGCAGGGGTCCGCCGGTTCCGCCGACCTCTACGATCACTGGCTTGTTCGCCATGGTGCTGTCGTCTCCTTTGTCCGTGGCCCGTGGTCCGGGCCGCCTGTAGAAGGGGAAACCTGTGCGAAACAGTCTAGCAATCCCGCAGCCCGCCGTGCTCCCTGACGGCACTCCTGAGCGCGCCGCCACCGTTCCGCCATTGCGCCGTGCTATGCTGCCGCAACCAGACCGCCGGCCAGGTACCGGGGCCGCGCCGCACGCGCACCCCTCCCCATCGTGCCGGCCGTTGTTTCCCGTTCCCCATGCGAAAGGCGCAAAGCGACGTATGGACCGTTTGGAACTCAAGCAGCTGCTCGAACAGGTGGCCGCAGGCACCGCGTCGGTCGACGGGGCCTTTGGCGAACTGTGCGGCGAGCTGACGCGCCAGCCAGTGGCCGAGCTGGGGTACGCGACGCTCGACCTGCAGCGCGGCATGCGCCAGGGCGTCTCGGAGGTGATCTACGGCGCAGGCAAGACCGCCGAGCAGATTGCCGGCATCTGCCGCGCGCTCGTAGAAAACGGGCAGTCGCGCGTGCTGGTGACCCGCCTCGACTCCCCCAAAGCCGCCTCCGTCATGGAGCGTCTGCAAGACGTGCTGCCCGGCGGGCTGCAGTTCGACTACCGCACCACCCCGCGCCTAGGCATTGTGGGCGAGGTGCCCGAGCCCGACGGAGCGGGGACCGTCGTGGTGGCGTGCGCCGGCACGAGCGACCTGCCCGTCGCCGAGGAAGCTGCCGTCACCGCCGAGATGCTTGGCAACCGCGTGGCCCGCCTCTACGACGTGGGGGTGGCCGGCATCCACCGGCTACTTTCGCACAACGCCGAGATCGCCTCGGCAAGCGCCATCGTGGCGGTGGCGGGGATGGAAGGGGCGCTCGCCAGCGTCATCGGCGGGCTTGCGAGCTGCCCGGTCATCGCCGTGCCCACGAGCGTGGGGTACGGGGCGAGCTTCGGCGGGGTCACCGCGCTGCTCGCGATGCTCAACTCGTGCGCAAGCGGCGTGAGCGTGGTGAACATCGACAACGGCTTCGGCGCAGGCTACCTGGCAAGCCTCATCAACCACCCAAAAGCGGGCGGCACGCGGTAGCGCAGGGA
>CAZUFB010000141.1:0-3677 GCA_964619775.1 uncultured Coriobacteriaceae bacterium | reverse complement strand
TGCCTGAAGTCAAATTGAGTTTTGACCTTCAGCCTCATTCTTCGGCTTCGGGATAGCTCCATCCGGCATCCATTCCGTTGTCGGTGGCAAAGTTACAGCGGTATATATATCTGTAAAACAGTGGATTATATGTAACAAGATGTCATACGATGACAAGGGTCGTCACCTCACCCGAAACATAGTGCCGGTATGAAAATTTTCCTTTTTATTTGCGGCATGAACGACAGAATATGTGCGGTAAAGAGTGTGTGAAGGACCTGCTGACTGACTGTCTGGATGAGAGAATGTATGACTGGAATGATGCACGAATGGAGTACTGCACACAGGCAGTAAGGAATGTCTGACAGACAGACTTGTGGTGTGCAGTAATGATCGTCGGACTGAATGGATTAGATACCGTATTACGGCATATATCCAGTCATTCCTTACTTACTGGAATACTGAATCCGATTAATGTTTAACTATAAAAAAGAAAGAAAAATGAAAAAAGACACAGTTTTAGTTGCCGTTTGCAACCAGAAAGGCGGAGTGGGAAAATCAACCATGACGATTATGCTTGCCGGGTATTATCATTACCTGAAAGGACTGAATGTAGCTGTCATCAACTGCGATTATCCGCAGTACAGCCTGGTACGTATGAAAGAAAGGGACATGCGCACAGTTGAAAACAGTGATTATTTCAAACAACTGCTGAAATCCCAGTACGAACGTATCCGGAAGAAAGCCTATACGATTGTCGGTTCAAAAGCGGAAAATGCCCGTGATGCCGCGGAGAAACTTATGAAAAATGGAAATTACGATTTGATTATCGTGGACTTGCCCGGCACAGTGAATTCTTCCGGCGTAATCAACACCATCGTGAACATGGACTATGTGATAACCCCGATTATTCCTGACCGTATTGTAATGCAAAGCAGTCTTTCGTTCTCAACTATCGTATGGGACTATGCCAAGACAAGCAAGGAAGCTCCTTTGCGAGAATTCCTCTTTTTTTGGACCCGTAAAGATGCCCGCGCTTCCACGGAGGTTTTCGATGCTTACAATATCATCATGCAAAAATTGGAATTTACGGTATTGGATACCATCATTCCGGAAACCAACCGCTACAACAAGGAATTATCCTTGACAACCCGAAACTTCTTTCGTTGTACCTTGTTTCCTCCTCCGGCCAAATCGTTGAAGGGTAGCGGGCTGCCAGAATTGGCGGAAGAACTATTGGTCAAATTCAAAAAATAAATACTATGGCAAAAAAACAAGTAACCGTGAACGAAGAGATGATCAGGGGCATTATGGCCGGGGATATACCCAATTATGGGAAAGATATATCCGTGGATGATATAATAACCACTGATGAATTCGATGGGAATGAGTGCGAAGCGGACAATCCGGGACCTGTGTTTGCCGAGAAAAGTACAGGCAAACAAAAAAAACGAAAGGACGGTACAGGTTCGTACCGCAAAGAGTTCCTTTCCGGAGGAAATGTTCTGCAAAGGCAGCAGGCTTATATCGGTATTGACAATTATCGGCTTATACAGAAGTTTTTATCGGTTGTAGCCCCCAAAATCAGTATGTCGAAATTCATTGACAATGTGCTGACCGCTCATTTCGAGCAATATAAAGAGGAAATAGACGGCCTCTATTACAATCAAATCAATAACGAACCTTTATATAAAAAATAATTATGGGAGACTTTTTTGACACTATGACTATTGTAGTCGTTATTATCATGGTATTTCTTGTATTAGTGATAGCCATTCATGCTTCTGCAAGGCTTGTACAAATGACTTTCGGCAGAAAGTCCGGTTTGAAACAAAAGGATACAGCCAAATCAAATGAGGCTGTGAAAAATGCAGGACCGGTAAACCTTCCTGAACAAAAGAAAGAATCGCCCGACATTGATGAGCGATGTGCCATTTACAAAGAAAAATACCTTACTTGTAAACCGTTGGCAAAGCGGGCACAGGTCTGTATCGAGCAGGAGAATGCCTGTATAATCAAATACATGCTTTTGGTCATAGACCCCAAAGCTACCATGTCCGGCTACATCAATAATATTGTGGACGAGCATCTGAAAAAATATTCACCTGAGATTATAAAATTGTACGAAGAAAAGAAAGCTGATTATGGAAATTAAAATTTATTTCGCAGTCAAAGTCCTATGCGCGGTCTTCATACTTTACAGATTGTGGATATTCATCTTCAGTCAGCAAATGTATGACGCTTGGGAGAAAGTGTACCGTATGATGCGCATAGCCCGTATCAAGTTATGGAAATACCGTAAAGAGTACCGGATATACAAGGAAAAGAAAGCTGAAAAAGCCAGGGAAAAGACAAGGCGTAAGAAAAATGTGCCGGAAACAAAAGTGGTACAGGAGAAGCCCGTAACTGTAGAACGGCCTTCTCAGGTTGACGATAACGACGTGATTGGCAAGACCAGAATCGTCTATCTGGAAGACCCTGATGTGGCAAGAAAAAAGCCTACACATTCCGAACCATTGGTTAAGGAACCTATAGAAGAAGATGAAGAAATCAATCCCGAGGATGTGGTACAGGAAAACAAAGGGTTGACCAAGGAGGAAAAGGAAGAACTTATGGCTCCGGTGGGTGCGGAGCCTGATCCTGATTTCAACACGGCAATGACATTCGAGGAAATGAATAATGTTGTGGAAGTGTTGACTTCTGCTACCTATGATGAACAGAAGGCTTTTCGTGCGAGCATGACAATCTATCACAAGTTATCCGGCACGGAAATATTGAATCTTCTTGAAAACGAAATCGGATGTCAGCATAAAATCGGGCATCTGCTCAACGAATATCTGGATGAAGCCGGAAACCCGCTTTCAAGACGAAGGGGTACTCCGAAGAAAAAAGAAGTTTTCGATATAGGTAAATTCGTTTAATAGTTTCTTTTGTTGCCATATTTTGGGGGCATGTCGATGTGATATCGGCGTGCCTACTTCATTTTCAGAAAACGACGTCGGATAAAATACAAATAGTCATATTGTTATCATAATGGCAAGATTCGTACCTTTGCAAAAATGAATGATTATGGCAGTAACAAAAGCAATATTGGAAAAATGGATGGCGGCCCAGAAGCGTCACCGTCTGTCGAACAGGCATGTGCAGATGGCACGTGAACTTGGTCTGAATCCTGACAAACTCGGGAAGATTGATAACCACAGACAGGAGCCGTGGAAAGTTCCACTTCCGCAGTTCATAGAGAATATCTACTTCAAGAGGTTCAAGCGCGAGCAGCCTGAAACTGTCAGGCCGCTGAAACAGATTCTGAAAGAAATGGAATTCAAAAAGAAGCTGCAAAAAGAGAAAAAGGAGGAACGAAGGAGACAGCGTGTCTTCTCTTCCGATTCAGCAGCAGAGTAAACAGCATCCACATGACATGAAGCGAAGTCTGAAAGCCGCCCGGTTTTCAGGCTTCGCTTTTTTGTGATTCTGACAAGTTGCAGCGTTCCCATTTTTTCATGGAGAGTGACCGCTTTTATATTCTCTTTTTTTAACCGGCTGCCAAAAAATCTTTTTCCTATCGTTTGAAATCCCTTTCCGATGTAACGTAATGACACCCGATGTCACACATCGTCAGTATTGTAAATCAATGAATTAAGCGTTATATATTCGTGGTCGAAATCATTTTTTGTCTCACCAATTAAAAGTTTCGACAC
>CAZUFB010000140.1:0-3995 GCA_964619775.1 uncultured Coriobacteriaceae bacterium | reverse complement strand
AAGGAGGCGCATGTGGCTGACTGCGCAACCACCTTACCCCATCTCGAACCATGCGCTCCGGGCGTTTGGGTGGCACCCGATGCCCGCATCATAGACCGCGCGGGGCTCAGGACGCTGCCCATCGGCGATGACAGCTTCGCAACCGCCGCGCAGCGGTCCGTGCTCGTCGACAAGACGATGCTTATCGCCGACGTGCTTAACTCCGGTTACAAAGTCGTGCTCTTCTGCCGCCCTCGGCGCTTTGGCAAAACGCTCAACATGACGATGCTGCGTGCTTTCTTCGAACTGCCGTCGGAATCCGACCCGAACGCACGCAACCTCGCGCCCCTGTTCGCCGGAACCGAGATCTGGGAGGCACACGACGGCGGCTATCGCGGGCACCAGGGAACCTATCCCGTCGTCTACATCAACCTCAATACCGTTAAGAAGTCCTCGTGGCAAGCTTCGTACGGCGAAATCAGGAGGCTCGTCGTCGCCGAATACGAACGCCATGCCTACCTTGCGCAATCCCCCGCCCTCGGCGTTTCCGAGCACAGCCTGCTCAACCGGATACTTACGGGGAGCGCGGACGATGCCGACATCGCCGGCTCCCTCGCATCCCTGTGCCACATGCTGCACGCTCACCACCGCAAACAGGTCGTCCTGCTCGTCGACGAATACGACGCTCCCGTCATGGCCGCCGCCTCCGCCCCGGACGGCGGATACTGCCACGAGGCGGTCGATTTCCTGAAAGGCTGGCTGACGGGTGCCCTCAAGGGCGGCGACGATTTCCTGGCATTCTCGTGCCTCACCGGCGTGCAACGGATTTCAAAAGAATCGATCTTCTCCGATCTCAACAACCTGAGCGTCTCGACGCCCCTGTCCACCTCCTTCGACGAGCGCTTCGGATTTTCCGACAGCGAAGTCGCGGCCCTGGCGGCCTATCTAGGACAAAACGACGGCTGCATGGACGAAGCACGGGCCTGGTATGACGGCTACCGCTTCGGCAACGCAAGCGTCTACAACCCGTGGAGCGTGCTCAACTATTTCGACCAGGGCTGCAAGGCGCGCGACTATTGGGGCAACACGTCGGGCAACGCCGTGCTGGGCACCGTCGTGCAGCATGCCGACGACGAAACGCTGGAATGCCTCTACCGCCTCTGCGAACCCGGCGGCGTCGTGTGGGCACCGCTCGACCTGGGCACCGTCTTCCCCGACGACTCAAGCATCGTGCCGGGGACGATGTGGAGCATGCTCTACCTCGCAGGCTATCTCACCACCAACGAGGCCGAGCATTACGGCGACGCCCTGCTCGACCCATACCCCCTGCGCATCCCCAACCGCGAAATCTCCCTGCTCTACCAGCGCGAAATCGTCGCCCGTTTTGCCGAGACGGTCGGCGGTTCGAACCGCTACTACCGACTTCACCATGCGCTTGTCACCGGGGACGAGGCCACCCTTGAACAGTTGCTCCGGGCAGTGGTGCGCTCGTCGGCCAGCTACCACGACATCGTGTCCGAGAATTCGGCCCACATGCTATTGCTGGGGCTGCTCTATGGTGTTGCTGGATACGAAACACCCGTTTCGAACCGCGAACATGGAGCAGGACGTTTCGATATCCGCCTTACTCCTTCAGGGCGGTCGGAGGAGATGCCCCGGACGAACGCAAACTTGCCGTCCATGCGCCCGCTCGTCACCGTCGAGGTGAAGTACCTCCCTCGCCGGTCTGGCGAACCGCAGGATTCCGAAGACACCGAGAGTGCCCTGCGAAAGCTCGCCCGCAAGGCCCTCGCCCAGATTGCCGAAAGCGGCTATGACGAAGGAGACCTGCCGCCGTCCGCCACAGGCAGGTTGCGCTGGGGAATCGCGTTCGGGCGCAAAGACATCGCCGCCGTCTGCGAACGGTTGGCATAACGGCACCGGCGCCGGCATGGTCGCCGGGTCATACGCATGCTCAGCGCCCCGCCCCAGCACACCAAAAAGGCCAGCAGGAGGCCCGTTCGGACCCTCCTGCCGGCCTGCGTCGCACAAACCCGGCACCCGTTCGGCCGTCATCGTCAACCTGCGACGGTCCAGCCGCTCGAAGAAGCGCCTTACTCCGTGACCTCCTCGAAGGCGTCAACACCCTGGCCGCAGATGGGGCACACGTAGTCGTCCGGCAACTCGTCGCCTTCGTAGATGTAGCCGCAGACCGTGCACTTCCACTGGCGGGAACCGCCGTCGGACTGCTCGGCGGCCGCGACGGTGCCGGCCGCGGGCTCGGCGTTGGTCTCGGAGGGGGTCATCTCGACGTTGAGCGAGTTGTCGCCCAGCACCGAGGCGGCGATGTTGCCGGCAAGGGTCGCAAGCTCCTCGACATTGGCGTCGCTGGTGGTGGACAGCAGGGTGACCTTCTCGCCGACCTGGTACATGTTGGACATGGTGGCCACGATGTCCTGCATCAGCTGGCCGGCCGCAGGCGACCACGAGCCGTTTTCGATGAACGACACGCAGCGGTTCTGCATGTTGTGGGCCGAGAGGTCGTTCAGGAAGTTCTTCATCGGCGTGAAGATGCCCATGTTGTAGGTCGCGGAGGCGAACACGAGGTGGCTGCAGCGGAAGCACTCGGCGATAAGCCAGCTCACGTGGGTCTTCGACACGTCGTAGACCTTGACGTTGTTCACGCCGGCGTTGGACAGCTGGGAGGCAAGGATGTTGGCCGCGTTGGCGGTGCCGCCGTAGATGGAGCCGTAGAAGATGACGACGGCGTTTTCTTCGGGCACGTAGCTCGACCACAAGTCGTACTTGTCGAGAATCCAGGAGAGGTCCTGGCGCCAGACGGGGCCGTGCGTGGAGCAGAACATCGTGATGTCGAGCTCGGAGGCCTTGGCGAGAAGGTCCTGGACCTGCTGGCCGTACTTGCCCACGATGTTGCAGTAGTAGCGGCGGGCCTCGGCCAGCCAGTTGTCGTCCTCGGTGAAGTTCACCTGGTCGGCGTACATGTTGCCGTCAAGGGCGTTGAATGTGCCGAAGGCGTCGGCGCTGAAAAGGATGCCCGTGGTGGTGTCGAGCGTCACGATGACCTCGGGCCAGTGCACCATGGGGGCCTCGACGAAGGCCAGGGTGTGGGTGCCGGTGGTGAGGGTGTCGCCCTCGGCGACCACGATGCAGCGGTCCGACACGTCCAGGCCAAAGAACTGCTGGATCATCGTGACGGCGCTGGCGCTCGTGACGACGGTGCAGTCGGGGAACTTGCTCAGCACCAGCGAGATGGCAGAGCTGTGATCGGGCTCCATGTGGTTGATGATCAGGTAGTCGAGCGTGCGGTCGCCCAGGACGGCGGCGACGTTCTCAAAGTACTCGCCGGTCACCGAGCGGTCGACGGTGTCGATGAGCACGGTCTGCTCGTCGAGCAGCAGATACGAGTTGTAGGCGACGCCCTGCTCGAGCGGGTAGACGTTCTCGAAGAGCTCGAGGCGCTTGTCGGACGAGCCGACCCACCACAGATCGTCGGTAATCTGACGGGCGTTGGCCTTGCCGGAGAAAAAGTCGTTGATGGTGGTGACCACCGAGGTGCCCTCGCTGGCCTCGTCGGCGCGGGCGCTCTGGGCACGCAGGGCACTGATGGCGGCAATCGCTGCGGCACCGCCTGCGGCGGCTTTGACGAACCCGCGACGGCTGGTAGCGGTAGTAGTGGTTTCCATGCTGTTCCCCTCTCATGTTGGCATACGCTCGGAGCTGCACAGATGTACAGGTTGCGCGGAAGGGCTTGCGCAACCACTGTAATCATAGTGATTCGCTAGTATTTAGTCCATAACATTCGGCCTTCACCACAGGAACCCGACGAATTATCCGCGACGGCCTCGGAAAACACCGTTTTCCCAGCGGCCTCACCGCCAACGCGCCTCTTCCCGTGCCATCCTAAGCGCCTCTATAGTTTGACTGTTCACCTTCCCTAAATTGTGCACGAATGCCCTGGTAGAAGGGCATTATTTTGTCAAGTGCGGTAGGCATCTCGCGGTCCTTCCGCAATGCAG
>CAZUFB010000139.1:0-4023 GCA_964619775.1 uncultured Coriobacteriaceae bacterium | reverse complement strand
TTTGCGCCTATACTGACACCGTACATGCTACCCCCATCGCAAGCCGGCTGCATCGTGCCCAGACGCGATACCAACCCGGAGGGTTCCATGCCCACACCCGCTCCCGCCGCCATCCCCGCGCCGCAGGACCCTGCGACCAAAAACCTCCCCTACACGATGCGCCGCCCCCGCCTCTCCTACTTCGGCATGCTCTGCGGGCACATGTGGATCTGGGAGGTGTGCCACATGGCGAGTGCCCAGAACCCCGACCTTGCGTCCACTGTCACCGTCTACGTCACCATGACGCTGTTCCTGCTGGGGGTCACCCTCGCCGCGCTCGCTTTCAAGCCGCGGCGGTCGTCGGTCGCCTGGGCCGACTGGCCGGTCGCCGCGCTCATGGCCCTCAGCACGCTGCTGCTGGCCTGCCCGCTGCCCGACGCATGGCCCCGCACCTCGATCGTCTCGACCGCGGCAGTGCTCGGCGGCATCGGCGTCGGATGGACCTACCTGCAGTGGGCATTCTTCTACGCGAAGCTCGAGACGACCGACGCCGTGACCTGCATCTTCGGGGCGATGGTTGTGGGCAGTCTCCTCAAAATCCCCCTCGACCTGCTCCCCGCCGCGCCCACCGCCGCGCTGTGCGCGCTGCTGCCGTTCGCCTCGGCATTCCTGTGCCGCCGCGCCCAGGCCTTCCAGCCCCCTGCACGCGAGGCGGTATGCCACTACACCCTGCGCACGCTGCAACCCCTCATCAAAATCATGCTCGGCGTGGCGGCGTATGGCCTGGTCATCGGCATCATCCAGGGCATGGACATCGAAGCCGACCCCGCGCCCAAGTGGGCCCTGTCGGGCGTGCACCACCTGCTTGAGGTCGCCACCGCCGTCACCGTGCTGTGGTTCGTCTTCGTCAAACGCCGTAGCCTGCACTTCAGCAACCTGTGGAGGGCCATCCTGGTGTTCACCGCCACGGGCGTTCTGGCCCTGCCGCTGGTGGGGCGCGCGTTTTCGGGCTGGGCGCTCGTGTTCGTGGGCGTGGCCCAGACGCTCGTGGTCATGCTGCTGTGGGCAATGCTCGCCGACGTCGCCCACCACGGCGCGCTCTCGCCGCTTGCGGTCTTCGGCTTCGGGTGGGTCGCCTACAGCTTGCCGTTCCCGGTGGGCCACACCCTGGGGGCACTTTTCACGCTTGACAGCGCGTCGACCCCCCTCATCAGCGTCATCGTCTACCTGCTCGCAATGGCGTCGGTGTTCCTGCTCGACGAGCGCGACTTCTCGCGCAATCGCATCTTCGCCGACCTCGACCGTCCGTCGCCGCCCGAAGAGCTGTTCGACGCGATCGGCCGCGCATGCCGGCGGCTCGGTGCCGCCCACGACCTCACCGAACGCGAGGTCGAGGTTATGCGTCTCATCTGTCAGGGACGCTCCAAGGGCTACATCGCCGAGACGCTCTGCATCAGCGAGAACACCGTGCGCAGCCACGCGCGCCATCTCTACGCCAAGCTCGGCGTGCACTCGAAACAGGAGCTGTTCGACCGCACGATGGACGAGGTCGCACCCGGCGGGGCGGCAAAGGCGCGATAGCCCCGCAACGGCCTTCACGCATAACACCCGTCCCCTGCGATCCTAAAAACCGCATGCGTCCTTGACACGCGCACGCCGGCGACCCGGTCCGGCGACACCCTAAACGGGTCGCCCGTTTGTCGAACTTGATGTTGACGTTTTGTCAAAACCGACATCAACGCATCGCGCGTTTTATGTAGCCCGCTTCTTGACAATGCGTTTTACCTGCAGAAATTCGTGTCACACCAAACGTGCGTCGCGACAGGAACAACAAAATCGCACCGTTCGTGCAGCTGCACAAGACGGCGACCGGGTGCATGGTAGGCACCGTCGGATGCACGGCGCCCCGCGCAGCGCAGGCCGCACGCAAGGCAGCCTCGGCCGAAGAGGCGCCCCCGCGTCCGAACGCGCCATCGCGCGTTTTCGGACACCCGCAACGCGGACACGGACACGAAAGGAAGCACCATGATCGACTCCATCAGCCCCACCCGCCGCCAGTTCGTCGCCGGCGCCGCCGCCCTCGCCAGCGCCACGGCCCTCACCGGGACCGGTCTCGCCCACGCCGACGAGGCCGCCGAAACCGAGGACTCTGGACTCGCCGACGGCACCTACACCGCATCCGCCAGCGGCCGCAACGGCGCCGTCGAACTGACCGCCACCATCGAGGGCGGTCGACTCACCGGCATCGTCACGCAGAGTACCGAGTCCAAGAACATCGGCGACGCGGCCATCGAGCTGCTTACCCAGCGCGCTATCAAGTCGCAGACTCTCAACCTCGACTCCATCACCGGCGCCACCCTCACCTCCTTTGCCTTCAAGATGGCGCTGACCGACATCTACGAGCAGGCAGGCGCCGACACCGACGCCCTTGCGGACGCCGACAACGGCCTGGAGCCCGCCTCCGCCATCGAGGCCGAGTGCGACGTCGTGGTCGTGGGCACCGGCGGCGCCGGCCTGGCCGCCGCCGTGACCGCCGCCGAGGCCGGCTGCTCGGTCATCATGCTCGACAAGATGGACATCTACGGCGGCAACACCAACTGCGGCGAGGGCACCCTCAACGCCCCCGACCCCGAGCGCCAGGAGCCGATGGGCATCGAGGACTCGGTGGAGAAGTACTACGAGGACACCTTCGTGGGCGGAGACGAGCTGGGTGACCCCGAGCTCGTGCGCGTGCTTGCCGAAAACGCCCTCGACGCCGTGCATTGGATGGAGGCCCACGGCCTGGTTTACAACAACGAGGTCTTCACGGCCATCGGCGGCATGTGGCAGCGCGGCCACTCGGTGAAGGTCACTGTCAACGGCGAGCAGGGCGGCGCCTACTATGTGAGCTGCCTGATGGACCGCGCCCGCCGTCTGGGCGTCGAGGTCTATACCGACGCCAAGGTCGAGGCCCTGGCAACCGACGAGAACGGCACCGTGACCGGCGTCACCGGCAGCCGCGTGTCAAGCGGCGAGCCCGTCGCCGTCACCGCCAAGTCGGTCGTCATGGCCACCGGCGGCTACGCCCGCAACGCCGAGATGGCGATGGAGTACGACTCGCGCGTCACCGAGAACATGCCCTCCTCGTGCAACATCAGCGCAACGGGCGACGGTCTGCCTATCGTCCAGGCCGTAGGCGCAGGTCTCAAGAACATGGAGCTCGTGCAAATCCACCCGCTCGGCGACCCGCAAAACGGCGGCGTCGCGACCTTCGTGGGCAACTGGCTGGGCGTCGAGGATTACGTCATGGTGAACGACGAGGGTCAGCGCTTCATCCCCGAGGACGAGCGCCGCGACACCATCGCCAACGCCATCCTCGAGCAGACCAACCAGGAGATGTGGCTCATCGTCGACTCCACCGACATTACCGACGATCGCCTCGACGAGATTGCCGACCTCGTGGAGACCGGACACAGCTTCCAGTCCGACTCGATCGCCGACCTGGCCGAGCAGATCGGCATCGACCCCAACGCCCTCGTCGAGACCATCGACGGCTACAACGCCTGCATCGACGCCGGCGAGGACACCCAGATAGACCCTGGCAAATCGCTGCTGGGCGACCGCGTCGAGGACGCCCCGTTCTATGCCAGCAAGCGCATCCCCACGATCCACTACACGATGGGCGGCATGGCCATCAACACCGACGCCCAGGTGTGCACCGAGAAAGACGAGCCCATCGCCAACCTCTACGGTGCGGGCGAGTGCACAGGCGGCGTGCAGGGCGGCAACCGTCTGGGCGGCAACTCCTTCACCGACATTATCGTCTTCGGCCGCATCGCCGGCGCAAGCGCCGCCGCCAACGCGATCGCCTAACCAGCAACGGGAGCGCAAGCTCCTCGCGTCCCAAAAAGCGCCAGGACTGACGCGACCGAACCGTCGAACACCGGGCAGACCTACCTTTGTCGGCAGGTCCGCCCGGTTTTTTATGGCAGTAGACCCGCCTGCGGCCTCCAAGCATGCCGGTGGGGCGACGCCTCGCAGCTGGCGGCCCGCACAACGGGTAGG
>CAZUFB010000138.1:0-4027 GCA_964619775.1 uncultured Coriobacteriaceae bacterium | reverse complement strand
TGTTCACGCGTGCCCGGGCGTATCGACGCTCGGCGGTCTTGCGGATCGCCCTAATCGCTCCAGCCCAGCATCGGTGCCCAGGGATCGAGCTCGACCACGGGGGTCGCGGGGTCGTCCCAGGCGCGCACGACGTCTTCGGGCAGGTAGTCGCGGTGCACGATGACCTCGCCCACGTAGGCGTCGAACCAGCGGTCGGTGATGATGAAGTACCCCTCATGGCACTTCTCCTTGCCCCAGCTGTTCTCGACGCGCCAGGCGGTCGGGGTGCCGTCGGGGCGCAGGTTGACGCCCTGGAACGTCATCGCGTGGTTGAGCGTGACCTCGCGGGTGTCGAACGCGTCGGCCTTGCTGATGGAGAAGTCCATGCCGAACAGCGACGCGGAGTCGACGGTCTCGGTGTCGAGCAGGCCGGTGGGGTCGGCACGCTCCATGTTCTTGTGTATGTCGCATGAGAACCAGGCGGGGTGGCCGGCCTTGAGCTGGGCGACGACGCCGGCCTTGAGCACCTCGACGGGCACGTTGAGCATGCGGACGGGCACGCCCGCCACCGACCCGCAGTGCTGCATCTGCAGGATGGATCCAAAGGGACGCGCGTCGCCGGGCACGTTGCCGAGGTTCACGTAGTCGTGCAGGTCGACGTGCGCGTACGCCTTGAAGAAGCCAAGCGGCGTCTGGCCGGTCAGGCGCACGAAGTTCTCGGGGCACGCCTTGCGGGCCTTGAGCGCGGCGAGGTCGCCGTCGTCCGCGCCGGGTGCGTCGCCGGTTCCCGAGGCCTTGCGCGCATCGGCCACGTACTCGAAGTCGAACTCGGCGGGAGGCTCGCCCAGGGCGATGGCCAGCATGCGGTAGACCTCCGAGAGCATGGCCCCCTTGAGCTCGCCGAGCCGTGCGGCGTCGGCCCCGTCGCGCGCGGCGGTGCGCAGCTTGAGGGCGTCCTGGCGCAGCTTGCGGTAGAGCAGCTCGTTGAGGTCGGCGGTAGCGCGGGCGTTGGCGGTGTCGGGCATGCACTGCTTGGGTACGACGCCGTACTTCTCGACGAGCGCCACGGCCATGTCCCACCAGCCGCCGTCGCCGGCGGGCTGGCGCAGCCACTGGGTGACGGCGCGGTCGTCGAGCGGACGGTCGACGAGGCGGATCATCTCGTCGAGGAAGAGGTTGCTCTTCTCAAGCTTGTCCCAGAACTGCAGGTAGGCTTGGGAGAGTTCGAAGCTCTTGGTGCCCAGCTCGCTCATCATGCGGTCGCGCAGCACGTTGAGCGCCGCAAACAGCCAGCAGCGCCCGCTCTGACGCTGGTTGGTGACCTCGCCGGTGGGCGCGAGGCTCACCGAGTAGGTGTCGTGGTAGACGCGGTAGGGGAGCGGGTTGCGCGCGGCGGCGCGCACGCCGGCCGAGGTGGCGGCGTTGCGGGCCACGGTGTAGGGGGCGTAGGAGGCGAGGTCCTGCTGAAACGAGGCGATTTCGGCCGGAGTGATGTCGCGGTCCATGGCTGTGGGTCCTTTCTGGACTTCTCCGAGGCTTGTCCGAGAGGGGGAGCCGCCCGCCCGCGTCCCGGACGGGCCGGATGCGCGGGCGGGCAGGTGCAAGCACGGGCGCTATGCTACGCTGTTTCGTCGCTCGGGGCGGTCACGGTGACCGAGGGGTTCGTTTCTTGCGCCCCATCGGTGGATGCGCCGGCCTGACCGGCGTCGTCTGAGCTGGTGTCCGAGCCTGTGCCTGCGTCCGGCGACGTCCCCGCCGCGTCGTCGGTCGGCGGCGTGGTGGTGGTCGTCGTGCCGGGGTCTTCCTGCGCGGACCCGGCGTCGGCCGAGGTTGCGGAGCCGTCGCCGCTTTGCGACGTGCCTCCGTCTGCGGCCGCGGTTGTGTCGGAGGCGCCGTCGGCCGAGGAGGACGCCGCTTCTGTGCCGGAGGTGTCGGAAGGGGTCTCGTAGGTGGGTAGCACGCTCTGGGCGAGGTCGGACAGGCTGTCCGTCACGCTGTCGGTAAGGCTGTCGGCCACGTCGCTGGCCAGCTGCTCGCCGGCGTCTTCTGCGGCGCTGGTGACGCTTTCCACAAGCGACGAGATTGTCGACTGGATACGCTCGCCAAACCCTTGGAGCGCCCCCTGGGCCGCCTCCCATGCGACCGAGGCGGCGATGATCAGCACGACCACCGCCACGAGCAGGATCGCGAGCCGGCGCAGGATGCGGCTCACACGGTCGCCGCCCTTCTCCCTCGACCTGCCCGACCTGCCGTCGCGCCCCACGGGCTCGTCGGCGCGCGGGGCGGCCTCGTACACCGCCCGGTATGCGGGCTGCTCCTGGTAGCCCGCCTGCTGGGACGCCGTTGCGCCTGCGCCGCCGTAGCCTGCGGGGGAGCCCTGGCGCCCGGGCATCATCATCGTGTAGTCGGTCCGCGGTAACTCGTCCGCCGGCACGGGCCCGGTCGAGGGGGCGGGGCTTCCGTAGGGGTCTGCCGCGCCGTAGCCCGTCGGACTCTGCCCGGGGTACCCGCCGGGTGCGTAGCCGTACCCCGTGCCTGCGCCGCCGTAGCCTGCGGGGGCGGTGCGGGCGGCGCCGAACGCGGCTGGGTCCGCGTAGGAGTCGGGCACGACGCTCGGGCCGACGGGTTGCACGCCTGCGTCGCCGAACTGGACGTAGTCGTTGGGGACCGCGTAGTCCTCAAGGTAGAGGGGCGTGCCGTCCTCCAGGACGGTCGTGCGGTTGGGGGTGTCGGACCGGGAGTCGAGCACCGAGGTGCCCAAGGACGTCGCATCGTCTTCTCCGCCGAGCAGGGTGGTCTGCTGCGGCGCGGCGTCCTCGGAGAGCAGGGTGGTCTGCCCGCCGGCGAAGGCGGCGCGGCCCGCCTGTGTGGCATCGCCGCCGTCGGGTTGTTCGACGAAGGTGGAACCGTCGAGGGCGCTGTCATCAAAACGCCTGGTAAATTGCGTGGACATGTGCGTTTCGCTTTCTGGTGGGCCGGCCGGTCGGCCGGGACGGACCGTGTGAGGGACAGTGTACCCGCCCCGCATGGTGGCGTGATGGTCGCGGCGGCCCGTCCGTCGGAGGCCGTTGGTTCGCGGCCCCGCCCCCCTGGCGGCCCGTCCCCTACAGCCCCAGCATCCCCTGCAGCTCGTCGCGGGTGTGCACGTCGAGTTTGGCGTAGAGGCGCCGGGCATGGCCGCGCACGGTGTTCTCGCTTATGTAGAGGGTCTCGGCTATATACCCCTTGCTGCGCCCCTTGGCGAGCAGCTTGAGAACGTCGACCTCGCGCCCGGTGAGGTCGTACTCGCGGGCGAGCTGGTCGCAGCGCTCGTCGATGGTGGCAAACTCCTGGGGGTCCACGTTGCGGCGCAAGTCGGCAAAGATGCGCTGCACGTCTGGGTCGCGCGTCTCGAGGCAAAGCGCCATCACCACGCCCAGCACCCACAGCAGCACGACGCCCAGGGCGAGCGACCCGTCGAGCACGCCCGTCGTGTTCCGCAGCACCAGGCTCAGGTAGTTGGCCCCCACGTACAGGCTCCACCCCAGGCCGAACACCGTGTAGGGATGCTGCTCGCTGTGATGCGCCACGTCGCTCAGCAGCAGCCATAACAGCATGACGATGAGGCTCGTGGTCACGCCCCCGCATAGGTTTGCGACAACGGAAGGCAGATCCAGGCAGTCGACCGCGATTGCCGTGGCGAGGAACAAGAACACGAACCGCCACAGCTGAGGGAAGTCGAGCGCCCGGTTAAAGCGGAACACCCAGGCCAGGGCGATTAGGGCAAAGCAGACCTCGACCAGATGTCCGAGCAACGAGCTTGCGGCAAACAGCCCCGGCGTGTCGAGGGTAGTCGAAACGATGTTGCGTACCAGGCAGAACGCGAAGACGCACAGTCCGACGCGCGCAAGGCCCGCGTAGCTGCCAAGTTTGTAGAGCACCTCCCCGCGTCGTTCTTTCGAACGGACAAGCTGCGTGTAGGCGCCTCGGTGCAGGGAGAGGGTTGAGATGACGGGAAGCGTGCAGGCGAGCAAGCACCCCGCTATTCCTGGCATAAAATCAAACACGA
>CAZUFB010000137.1:0-4044 GCA_964619775.1 uncultured Coriobacteriaceae bacterium | reverse complement strand
CCGCTACCCCAGCGCCTTGGCGAACCAGCTTGTAATGCTCGTGGGATGCGTGATCGCGGTGCCCACCACCACGGACCAGGCACCGGCCTCGAGGGCGGCCCGGGCGTCCTGCGGCGTGTGGACGCGACCCTCGCACACCACGGGGAAGCCGGGGAACTCTTCGACCGCCTGTCGCAAAAGCGGCAGGTCGGGGCCGTCCGCCATCGTGCAGTCGATGGCCGCCGCGCCGTGGCTGAGAGTGGTCGAGACCATGTCGCACCCGGCGGCCACGCCGCGGCGGACGTCCTCGATGGTGGCGCAGTCGGCCATGATCAAGACGTCCTCGGCTTGGCGCAGCGCGGCGACGGTCTCCTCGAAGGTCCGCCCGTCGGGACGTGGCCGGTCGGTCGCGTCAAGCGCCACCACGTCGGCGCCGGCCGCCACGCAGGCGCGCGCATGGCGCAGCGTGGGGGTGATGTAGACCCCTTCGTGACCCTCTTTCCACAGACCGATGACGGGCACCTCGACCCGACCCTTGATAGCCGCGATGTCGGCCAGACCCTGGCAGCGGATGGCCGCCGCGCCGCCCAGTTCGCAGGCGCGCGCCATCTGGGCCATCGTCTCGGGATGGCGCAACGGTTCCCCCTGGTAAGCCTGGCAGCTCACGATGAGCCTGCCTTTAAGGTCCTCGATCAGCCGATTCATCGCGGCAATCTCCTTTCGTGCGGTTCATATACGGCGCCGCGGTCAGGGGCCAAAGGGGTGACAAGCGCGCCCTTGCCCCTCCCCGTCCTAGCGGTGCCCCGCGGCCAGCGTGTCGAGCAGATGCTCGGCGGCCCCGAACAGCGGGGCCTCGTCCCCCAGGCGCGCATGGACCACCTTGAGCCCGCTCACGGCACCTGTCATCTGCGATTCCATACCGGTGCGCAGGGCGCTGTGCCACAGCTCCCCCGACGAGCACACCGAGCCCGACAGCACCACGAGGTCGGGGTCGAAGATGTTGGCCCACGAGATGATGCTCTCGCCCAGGCTGCGGCCGGCCTGCTCGATGACACGGCACGCCAGGCGTTCCCCTTCGGCGGCGCGGGCCGAGATCTGGGGGCCGGTCAGGGGCTCGCCGCCGCCCGCACGGTAGCAGCGCTCGATGCCGCTGCCCGAGGCGACGGATTCGAGGCGACCGGTGACACCGTCCTCGCACGAGACGTTCTCGGCCGCCGGGTGCAGGCTGCAGCCCAGCTCGCCGGCAAAGCCGTGCGCGCCGCGCATGACCTTTCCCTCGTAGAGCAGCGCGCCGCCCAAGCCCGTACCGACTGCCACCATGATGCAGGCGCGCGACCCGGCCGCCGCGCCGTGGCGCGCCTCGCCCAAGGCATGGGCCTGCACGTCGTTCATCACCGCGACCGGCAGGCCGCCGCAGGCCTCGCGCAGGCGTTCTCCGAGGGGTTGGCCGGTCCAACCGGGCATGATGTCGTTGGCGTAGGCGATGGAGCCGTCGTAGGGGTCCACGCGCCCCGCCGTCCCCACGCCGATGCCGACGAGCGGAAAGCCCGAAGCCGCCTGCGCCTCCTCCACCAGCTCCCGCGCGAAGTCGCACACGGTCTTTGTCACCGCCGCGCCGCCCCGACGGGCGTCGGTGGGCACGGTCCGGTGGCCCACCGCCTCGGGCTTGGAGCCGCAGGAGGCATAGCGCACCACGGCGCCACCCACCTTGGTGCCGCCTACGTCAAGCGCAACGACGGCAAAGGGGGACGTCCCTGCCACCTGTGCGGCGCCACCCTGCGTCGACGCGACGGAGGAAGTAGGGGCGTTGTCCATGCTTCCCTCGCTTTCGGCTACTCGCGGATCGGCGCGTCGGCCGGCATCATACCCTCGGCCTTGAGGACGTCCACGATGGCGGCAACGTCTGCGCCCGTGAGGGGCTGGACCGGCTCGCGCATCTGGTTGGTGTTGAAGGCGCCCATCTGCCACAGGGCGGTCTTGAAGGCGCCGACGCCGGCACCGAAGCCCACCGTGGCCTTGACGCAGCGGGTGACGAACATCAGGCGGGCCAGGTGGTCCTGCAGGGAGCGGACCTTCTCCCAGTCGCCGGCCTGGTAGGCGCGCCACTGCTCGACGTAGCTGTAGGGGTCGATGTTGGCCAGGCCGGGCACGCTGCCGTCGGCCCCCGACATGTAGGCGCCGTCGACCACGACCTCGTGGCCGGTGAACAGGCGCAGCGGGTGGCCGGCCTGCTCGTTTTCGATGCACAGCCAGCGGAACGACACGTCGTCGCCCGACGAGTCCTTGACGCCCTGGATCACGCCGTCGGAACCCAGGCGCACGAGCATGTCGGGGTCGAGCTTGGTGTGCACGCACGCCGGCAGGTCGTAGGCGAACAAGGGCAGGTCGGTGTACTCGCGGATGGCGCGGAAGTGACGCTCGACCTCCTTGGGCCCGCCCAAAGCATAGAACGGCGCCGTGGCCACCAGCGCGTCCACACCGTAGCCCTTGGCGCGCTTGGCCTGGTCCACGACGCGCATCGTCTCCATGTCGATGATGCCGGCAAGCACGGGCACGCGACCGTGCACCATAGCGACGGCCTCCTGCAGCACGTGCATGCGCTGGGCGTCGGTGAGAAAGGCGACCTCGCCGCTCGATCCGAGGAAGAACAGGCCGTCCACACCTGCGTCGATCATGCGGTTGATGGAGCGCTCGAGCGCCTCGAGGTCGAGCTTGCGGTTTTCGTCGAGCGGGATGACCACCGGCGGGATGACGCCTTTGAACTGCTTGGGATCCATGTCACACCTTCTGAGGGTCGGCGATGCGCACGCCTGCCAAAGCAGCTCGTCGGTCAGGCGGGACGCGCAGGACAAATCCCGACAAGTGTAGATGACGCCTCCTCTGCGTCAAGACCGCCGGGCCGACCGGGCGAAAAGAACCGAGCGAGGTGAAATCCCGCAGCGCGGAATCATGCCCTCCGAAGTCTCGCGAGAGGCCCTGCGCCCCCATCATGCGGCTCAGGTACGACAAAGGCGGACACCCGGACGCTTCCGGATGTCCGCCTCGCATCGACCGGCCGAGCCCTCCTGCCCGTCGCGGCACGGTTTACTTGGCCTCGACAGCGCCCTTCTTGCCCAGGTCGGGGTAGAGCAGCGAAGGGGCGGCGCCGAGCAGCAGCCTGGTGTACTCGTCCTTGGGGTCGTTGAAAACCTGTTCGGCGGTACCCTCCTCAACGGCGCGGCCGCCGTTCATCACGATGATGCGGTCGGAGATGTAGCGCACGGTCTGGATGTCGTGGCTGATGAACACCATTGCCAGGCCGAGGTCTCGCTTGAGGTCCATGAGCAGGTTGAGGATCTGCGCACGGACCGAAACGTCGAGGGCGCTCGTTGGCTCGTCGGCGATGATGGCGTCGGGCCGCAGCGACAGGGCGCGCGCGATGGCGACGCGCTGGCGCTGGCCACCCGACAGCTGGCCGGGCAGCGCGCCCATGACCGACCTGGGCAGTCCCACCATCTCGATAAGGTCGAAAATGCGCTTTTCGCGCGACTCCTTGTCGCCCACCTTGTGGACGAGCATGGGATCGAGCAGCTGGTCGCGAATCGTCATGCGGGCGTTGAGGGCCGTGGCCGGGTCCTGGAACACCACCGAGATGACGCGGCCGATGGTGCGCCGGTCGGCGGCCGTGCGGTCGGTGACGTCCTTGCCCTTGAAGAACACGCGTCCCTCGGTGGGTTTCTGCAGGCCGCACATCACGTTGGCCGTGGTGGACTTGCCGCAACCCGACTCGCCCACGATGCCCAGCGTCTCGCCCGGCATGAGCTTGAGGGTGAGGCCGCGCACGGCCTGCACCTTGTTGGGATGGAACAGCGAGCCGGTGCGCGTCTTGAACGTGACCTTCACGTCGTCGAGGAAGATGATGGGGATGTCCTTGTCCTGGACGGCGGCGTTGTCGCTCATCTACCGAGCACCTCCTTCCGCATACGGTACGAGACCGAGCCGCCTCATCTCGCTGTCGGGCAGCTCGGCGTAGTAGTGGTCGGTCCCCTCGAGGCGCTTGAGCACAGGGCGCAGCTGCGAAACCTT
>CAZUFB010000136.1:0-4086 GCA_964619775.1 uncultured Coriobacteriaceae bacterium | reverse complement strand
GCCTTGCAGCTTACAGGCGAAGGCGTCCCGCCGGGTGTGCGTCCGGGGTCTTCTCCGACCAGCCGAGATCTTCGCCGAGCCGTTCGCCGCAAGCTCCCCATCGCAAACCGCCCCGGCCGTTCACGAGGCCGGGGCGGTTTCTTGCTTACCTGCGGGCGGGTGCGCGGCCGGGCCTGCTAGCGCTGGGCCAGCGGGGTCTGGTGCACGCTCAGCTCCTCGGCCCCGGCGGCCACGGTCACCTGGTAGCTGATCGTGACGGTCTCCTGCGCGTAGAGGTTCACGTCGATGCGCCACACGTCGTAGCCGTAGAGGGTCGACTCGCTCGCCGCGGACCCGTTGCTGGCGGTCACGTTCGAGATGGTGCCGCCGGCGGGGGCTACGAGCAGCGCGTTGATGAACAGGTCGTCGTCGCTGCGCTTGGAGGGGCTGTAGCCGATGATGTAGTCGGGCGCCACGGCGACCTCGTCCATCGTGATGGAGTTGGTCATCGTGGTCGTCACGTCGTAGGTCACGGTGCCGTCGGCGTTGACGGTCGACCCGGTGATCGTCGTGTCCATAAGCAGGTACCAGGCCATCTTCCCCCAGGTGTTGTCGTTGAGGTAGACACCCAGCACCGGCTTGCTCGAGTCGTCTCCCAGCGCGCCCGAGATGCTCATGCCGTCGAGCGCGGACTGGGCGTCGGTGTTGCGGAACCACAGGAGGATACGTCCCTCGTCGGCGTCCTGGCTCACGATGTCGAGCAGCTGGCTCAGGTCGATCGCGCTCAGGTCGCTCATGACGCGGTCGGCGGCCAGCCCCGCCACCTCGGCGAAGAAGGCGTCCTGGGCGTCGGGGTCCTCGCCGAGGCGCCAGTACACCTCGCTCGACAGGATGTACGCCGCGTTGGTGCCGTCCACCACGGTGCCGTCGGTCGTGGTGACGCTGCCCACCAAGCCCAGGATGTCCTGCACGAACACCGGGTCCATCGCGATGACGCCGTCGATGCTCTGGCTCATGTACGACTCCCAGGCGGTGGCGAGCAGGCTCGCGGCGCGCGGGAAGTCGGGCGTGCAGTTAAGGTTGCCGGGACTTATGGCCATACCCTCGCCGAACAGGTTGATCTCCTCCTCGGTGAGCTCGAACGTGACGCTGCGCTGACCCGAGATGGTGGTGAACTCTCCCAGCGTCGCCTGGCCGTTCTCGATGGTGAGCGTGCCCCATGCGCCGGGGAAGCCTCCCGTGGCGCGGACCTCGGAGTTGCACTGCGCGATGATGAGGTAGGTGCGCGACCCGTTGCAGCCCAGAATCTCGGGCAGCTGCTCGATGAGCGGGCCGTAGGCGTCGAGTAGCTCGCTTGCCGTGGCCAGGGGCTCCTCGAGTTTTTCGACGATGTCGTTGAGCTGCGAGATGTGGAAGGAGTCCAGCGAGCTGATGCGCTCGGACGCGGTCTCGATGGCGGGCGCCACCTGGCTCACCAGGGAGCAGTACTGCTGCAGGGTCTCGGTGTTGATCGACGACCCGGACATGAGCGTGTCGAAGGGATAGAGCGCAAGCGTGTTGCTGACGGGTTCGAGGGCGTCGCTGATCAGGTCGTCCGCCACGGAAAGCAGGGTGCGCGCACCGGTGATGTCGCTTCCGATGCCCGGGATGAACGACACCAGGTTCCACAGCGGGCCGTCAAGCTCGGACTGCAGCGCGTCGACGCTGTCGCGCAGGCTGTCGGTGCAGCTCTGCAGGGCGTCGGCGTCCTTGTTGGAGACGGCGTCCTGCAGCTCGTTCACGGTCGACGAAAGCGTGCTGGCCTCCGCCATGACGCGCTGCACGGAGCCGAAGAGCACAACGCCGCAGACCGCGACCACCGCGACGAGTGCGATGACGACGCCGAGCGCGACGAACAGGGGCGTCCTCCCGCGTTTGCGGCCACCGTGACCGTGCCCGTGCCTGCCGTGGCTGGTGCTGTAGCGGCCGTAGGAGTTTCGGCTGTGCGAGGCGCCATGGCCATCCCTTCCGTAAGGGCTATTGTCGTAGACGGATTCGTACGGCATGGAACCTCCCGGGCCAGATAGGGTGTGCATGGCTCTGCTATAAAAAGTCATTGTACCAGGTCATTGTACCGGTTTGCGATGGGCGCGACGTGTGGATGGGTGTTTATATTTGCGGAATGTGCGTGAGGGCGGAGAGGCCGCGATCTCGAACGCTTCGCGCACCTCGTCGCACGTGCAGGCGGTGGTTGGTGGGGACGCGGGGACGGCGGGCCTTCGGCTCAGCCCGCCGCGGCGTCGCGCGGGGCGAGTGCGGTGGCCGCGTCGCGCTTCGCCACGTCCGCCAGGACGTCGCGCATGTTCGACGCGAGGGCCGACGTGAGGGGGACGCGGCCACCGTGCGCCTGCAGGCGGTCGGCGAACTCCCGGGGCGCCATGCCCTGCGCCCGGCACAGGCATGCGACTGTCAGCAGCGACGCCTCGCGCAGGTATGAGCGCAGGGCCGAGCCGGGGTACAGGTTCGCCCGGTGATCTTCCGGGCTTTCGGTGCAAGTCATGATGCTGAGCATGCCGCTGGTTGCGTGCTTGACGATGAGGCGCGCCTCGGGGGTGAGCTGCTCGCCCTCGCGGCACAGCGTCGTCTGCCACATGTCGGTCATGATCGACTGGACCATCGCGTCGACGCGCCGCATCTCACCCTCGTGCATGATGAGCGAGAAGCGCTTGAAACGGTCGTCGAGCGCCGCGCGCAGCAGCGGGCCGTCGGCGTCGGACCCGGCGAGCATCTCGAAGATGGTCGCGGCGACGCCGCTCCCGTCGAGCAGCAGCTCGCGCAGCGCGTTGTAGACCAGCGCGTCGATGTCGGCGTAGTGGTAGTAGAAGGTCCCGCGGTTGCAGTGCGCCTCGGCCGTGATCATGCCGACCGTGATGTCGTGGAGGTGGTTGGACTCCAACAGCGTCCAAAAGGCGTCGATGAGGCGCTGCTTTGCCTCGGGCTGTCCCGAGTCCTTGCGCGGTCTGGCCATGTCGTCCCTCTTCCTTGTGCCGTGTCCGAATGCTCAGCGTGCCGCCGCGCCCCGAGATGTTGTGGAGTGTGCGCCCCTGCGCGGCGAGGGCGTCGAACTCCTCGACGGGTACCTTGAGCAGCGAGGCCATCTCGTTGACGAACACCCCTGTGCCTCGTTCGTACGGGGCATTATACCCATATAAATAAGACAGTATGTTGAATTATCTGTCGTTTGTGTACGCGTAGACGCGGCACGGGGTCCGGGCGTTTTTTCGTCGGGAGGGGCCGAGGCCGGTTCTCCGTGCGCGCTGTCCTACAATGGCGCCGAACAGACCGGCATGCAGGCGGGGTCGCTTTCCCGCGGCCCGCCCCGCAACCTCAAGGAGACCCTTATGGCCACTGCATCCGACGGCCGCCGCGCATGGACGGCGCCGCCTCCATCCGACGGCCTGGGGGTGCTCGACGGGCTGACCCGGGGGCACTTCGAGGAGATGGCCCGCCTCGAGGCTCGCTTCTACGGGGACGACTACATCACGCCGCCGGACGAGGCGTACGCCTGGTACCTGCGAGCCCCCGACACGACCGTCGTCCTTGCCGACGGGCGGGGCCGCATCGCGGGGTTCATCAACATGTTCCCCGTGCGCGACGGGGTGTACGAGGCCCTGCGCTCCGGCACGTTCAACGACCGCGACCTCACGGCCGACGACGTCGTGGTGGTGGCGTCGCGCCCATGCGGCGCCTCCCGCGGCGGGTTGCCGGGACAGGAGGGCCTTGCGCCGGGACCGCGGCTGCACATGTTCCTGAGCTGCGTCGTGGTGGACGACGCGTACCGTCGCCGAAACGCCGGGGTCGCGGCCGGCCGGCTGCTGCGCGAGGCCGTACGCCGCTACGAACCGGTCGAGTGCCTTGTTGACACCGTCCTCGTCGACAACGTGACCCCCGACGGCGTGCGGTTTTCGCGGCGCTGGGGTTTCGAGCCCGTCGTTGCGTCCGACCATGGCTCGCAGGTGTTCGAGCAGCCCTATGCGGCGTTTGCCCGGCGGGTGCGCGCAGGCGGGTTCTGAGCGCGCCGCCCGGCGTTCTCCCGGGCCGCCCTAGTAGTGGACCACCACGACGTCC
>CAZUFB010000135.1:0-4172 GCA_964619775.1 uncultured Coriobacteriaceae bacterium | reverse complement strand
TGCGGGTTCGAGTCCCGCACGGCCCACCATCGAAATCGCAGGCCGGAGCAGGTATATTGCTTCGGTGTCTTGATTGCCACGGTCGAGCGGTATAACGAGCTCGTCGAGCAGGGCAAGGACACTGACTTCGGCAAGGAGTCGCGTTATCTGTTCCCCATTGCCACACCGCCGTTCTGGGGCATCAACCGCTGGTGCCGCCTGTCTACGATACTTGCCGGCCTGAACATTAACGAATACCAGCAAGTCGTCGATTCGTCGGGTTCCCCCATTGAGGGTCTGTATGCCGCCGGCAACTGCTCGGGTACGCCGTGTGGACAGAGCGACTGGACGCAAGTGTCGTTGGGCGAGTCCCTAGGTTTTGCCTTCACTGAAGGTTATGTGGCGGGTTGTCACATCATGGGGGTGCTGGAGTAGGTCGGTCCAGGCCCGCGTTTGTGTATAGGGCCACAACGGGAGCGTAACGAGTCTAGAAGTCCACCGTGTCCACCGTTCTAAAACAAAGCGCCGCCCGGCTCACTAAGGAAGGTTGAGTCGGGCGGCGCTGGTCTAACGCGAGAAAACCTCACTTACGCTGTGGCGAGCTCCTTGCCCACCAAATAGCCGAACGTCACCGAGCGACCGGCAGCAGCACCCACGATGAGCTCGGGGTAGCAGTCGGCAAAGTAGCAGCCCGAGTCGTTTCCGATGGCGTACAGGCCTTCGATAGGCTCGTGATTCTCGTCAAGTACCTGGCAGTGGGTGTTAATCCACATACCGTCCATCGTGCACAACAATTGGCCTCCCACGGTAACGGCATAAAAGGGAGGTTCGTCGACAGGGCGCATGCGGAACGATTCCTTGTAGAAATCGACATCCTCGCCGGCGGCGCACAACTCGTTGTAATGCTCCACCGTGGCGCTCAGGACCGACGAATCCATGCCCATTTTCTCGGCAAGCTCCTCGATAGTGTCTGCCTGAACGAGCTGGCCGCTCTCAAGTGCCGGGTTAAAGCTTGCCGCCATAACTTGCTCGAACGTCCACTTAACACCTTCGTATCCTTGAGAGAGCTGCTCTGCGGGAATAATGCGCGAGCAACCGATCGTGTGGAAGGCCGTGACGTCCTCTTGCCAGCTGGAGTCAAAGACGCTCACGAACACGTGACCGCTTTGCCCTGCCGCCTGATGCAGGTTGTAGTCATAGGGCAACGATTCGTTGGCGAAACGCTCACCTTTGCGATTGACCTGAAGGAACGGCTGCGATCCCATCCACCACAAGGCGGGTGTCGACCAGTCGCCGCCCACGCTGCCCGGCATGGTGCAGCCGCGCTGGAAATACATGGCGGTATGGGCCAAATCCATCTGTCCGCCGGCAAAATGCGCAGCACGGATGCCGTCGCCCGTTGAGGCCGGATCGCAATATGTCATGACGTTGCCCAGATAGTCCTTCATGTTGAGGGCCTTGAGCATATCGACGTCGTTTGCATAGCCGCCCGTCGCTAGAACCACACCCTTTGAAGCGTTCACGCGAATGTAGGCGTCTTCGTCGTTTTGGGCGACGACGCCCGTTACCTTGCCGTCTTCTTGAATGAGCTGAACCATGGGCGTGCTGTAGCGCACGTCGCAGCCAAGCTCCTCCATCTTTGCCGACATGATGGATGTCTCGGTGAGGTCTGGGTTATCCAGGTTGTAGTACATGTGGCACGTCGACCATTCCTTGAACTGCGACTCGGGATCGTCGTTGATGTCGGTCTCGAGCCACACGTGCATGTCTCCCTCCTCCATCAGTCCGGTATACCAGTCGATAGCTTCGCCGCTGCGCTCAGCCCACAGTTTGATGAGGCTGGCGTCGGCGCGGTATGAGGAGTAGCGCAGTAGCTCCTGGACGATCTCCTTTTCGGAAATCTCTACGCCCGCATTTTTCTGTGTGGTCGTGCCGACGGCACCAATGTAATTGCGCATGCCAAAGCCAGACGCCTGTTTTTCGAGAACGACAACGCTTGCGCCCTCCTGGGCAGCCGAAATGGCGGCAGGCATGCCAGCGGTACCGGCACCCACAATTACGATATCGCAGTCGATCGTCTCGGCAAACTCAAACTCGTCGACAGGTTTGGGACCCTCTCCCCAGACCTCGTCGGGCGACAGGACGGTATCTGCTTCTGAAGCCTCTTCATCTGCCATTGCCCATGTGGAACCTTCGAACGCCGCTCCCAGTGCGGTTATCGCCACGGTGCCGACCGCTGCGCCGTTAACAAAATTCCTGCGCGTGATGCTCTCCATGTGCATATCTCCTTTCGATGCTGTTCCTCGTCGCCGCGAAGACGCCGAGATCCCCTGCCGGCCATACGGCCGGCTCATGTCCCCTATGCCTGACTGTATCGCGCCAGTAATTGAAAGTGAAATCGTTTATTATTATAAGCAATAAGTATTGCTTATTAATCTTGTCAAACAGTCGAATCTGGTCGAGCAACTTCAGCCCGCCGACTCCAATCAACCGGTTCCGACCGGATGGATCAGACCGGTCACACCCTGTCTGTTGACGCACCCGATGGCCAACATGAGGAGATATCATGCACATACGACAGCTTGAGACCTTCGTCAATCTTGCAAAGACCCTGAACTACGCCGCTACGGCGCGGACTATGTACGTGTCGCAGCCGGCGGTTACCCAGCAGATTGCGCGACTCGAACAGGAGCTCGGCGTCAAGCTGTTCATGCGCAACACGAGAAAGGTCGAAATCACTGCTGCCGGCCGGGCCTTCTACGAAGATTGCACAGACATACTCTCGAGGTTGGACAACGCAATGGCACGGGCGCGCGGGTATGCCCGCCGTTTCAACGAATCGCTTCGACTGGGTTGCGGCAGCGATGTGGCAGTCAGGCAACTCGACCAGCTCCTCAGCCTCTATCTTAGCGTGATGCCGGACGTCCATCCCTATGTCTTGCACGACGATCCCGTCAGCACGCTCGGCAAACTCGTGCGCCGAGAGCTCGACGTGGCCTTTGCCGCGCGTAGCAAGCATCTGAGCCCTCCGGGCGTCGCATTCCAGAGGTTGTTCGACGGCGAGTTTGTCTGCATCATGCCCGAAGGGCACCCGATGGCCGCCTTTGGCTCGATCACATTGAGCAACCTAGTCGGACAGTCCCTCATCTTCCTGGAGGAAGACAACTGCCCGCCCGAGATGAGGGAGGTGCAGGACCAGATCGCGGTCATGGCGCCCGAATCCATCGTCTATTACAGCGGGTCGGCACTCGTAAGCGCGACGATGATCAAGGCGGGAATCGGCATGGCGGTCATGCCCGATTTTGCCTGCCCCGATATATCCGGCATATGCGTCAGGCCCATGGCAGGCCTTGGGAAAATACCCTACGGGGTGTTTTGGATCAGGCAGGACGAGGATGAGAAGATCAGAACCCTCGTCAAGTGTGCGGTGCAGGTCTATGCCGGTGCTACGGACGACGCAGGCCGCCGAACGCCGGCATAGACCGCAAGAAAGGGAGTTGCGTTTATCCGAGGGCCTCTTGGGCGGCGACCATCCGGCCGGTGATGCGACCGCTTGCCAGACAGCCGGCGGTAGCGCAGGAACTCAGGCAGCCCTCGGCCGTCTATCCTTCCCAGGCCCACGTTCCGTTGCAGAACACCGACACGCGGGCCTCGTCGACTTCGACGCCGGTTGTCTCCAGGTCGCGTCGGTGCCCACCATGAAGTCGGTACCCGACTGCGCACTTGCATAATGCGGCGATGCAAAGCGGTGCCCGTTCAGAAACGCCAGCGCCTTGTCGAAGTTCGCGCGGTGCGCGTCCCATGCGGCTTCCGGGTCGTCGCCGTCGGTGCGGGCGGTGAGCAGGATGGCATCCCATAGCCGGTTGATGGCCGCCTCGCCCATGCTTTGCCTGCTGGGAACTGCAGACATGGTATCCCTGAGCGAACCTCGGTCAAGCCCCGTCGGGAGGATGCCGGTCCCGCCGAGCCGATCTGGTTTGCATGTGGCGACGAGATTGCGCTCGCGTGCGGTGCCGGTTTTGCTTACATGCGGTGTCTCCGGCGCCGTGACGCCCGGCACGATGGCCTGGTTCGCCGGTTCTGCCCGCGTATGGCGTATCCCCTGCTAAGTTCTGCAACTGGTGAGATAGTTTACTAAGTTTTGCAACCTGTGAACAAAAAAGTCCTTCAGAACGGGTGTCAATCGGGTAGCA
>CAZUFB010000134.1:0-4323 GCA_964619775.1 uncultured Coriobacteriaceae bacterium | reverse complement strand
AAAGCAGCCGAAACGGTGCAATTCCGTTACCGACGGTAAAAGTCCGGATGAGAGACAAACTATACTGTCGAGTTGACGTAGGTTGAAGGGGTTGGATATGGCAATACCGGTTAATATCGAAGACCTTATCAACTGTCGTGTTGTCGAATCCACGCGCGTTGAATTCAAAGCGGACTTCAATCCAAACCCGATCATCCATACCATCTGCGCCTTTGCCAATGATTCCGACAATATCGGCGGCGGTTATATCGTCATCGGTGTCGAGGAGCGCGACGGCTCGCCCGTTTCCCCGTCAGGGGCATAAAAGCTGGTGGGACTCTGCCACTGCATCGAGCCGCTTTACAACCCCATCGTCGAGCCGATGTTGTTCAAAGGCGTCTACGTCTATCCCCGTGCATCCGGCGTTCTTGCCGAAGCAGCCGCAAGTTCGGCGCGACGGCGCCTACGAGCGGCGTATCTGCGAGGCGCTTGCCGCCGGTCCGCTCATGCTGACCGAACTGGCGCACGCCCTGGGCTACAGGGGCATCTCTCCAAAAAGCTCAGCACGACGGTCGACGCGCTCGTCGCATCCGGCAAGCTCGTGAGGGTCCCCGGTGAAGGACGGACGACAAGGTTGGCGAACAAGCGGTAGCGCGACCGCCAACCATCCGGCAGGCACTCGACGGTGGTGCGGCGCGAATAAGGGCAGGTCATCCGGTCCGTCGTTGACCGCCGCCTCCTAGCCGCCTCGCCGTTCGCCGCCCCTCTCCGGTTCTCTCCAACCCCTCGGGCGTCTGTTGCCCCTCCCTACGCGCCGGGCAGCTTCCTGCCCCCTCTTCGCTCATGCTCCGCATCTTGACGTATACTCCTTTTCAGCAAACTGCATAGCCGGCCGTCGCGTGTCTACGAGGTGCGTCGGCCGGCATCGGAGTCGTTCCCTTGGGAGGGGCAATGGCACGGGAGAAGCGCATGGTCGGCGACACCGCCGCGGACGTCGAGCGTGCACGCGCGTCGCAGGAGGAGGCCGCGGCCAAGGCGCGGGCGGCGCTCGACAACCGGGTGCCGCTCGCCACCAAGGTCATCCTGGTTGCGGTCATCGTCGTGGTGTTCCTGCTCTCGTTCAGCGTGGGGCGCTACCCCATCTCCATCCCCGATTTGCTCTCGGCCGTATGGAACTCCATCATCGGCAACACCGACGCCATCGACCCGCGCGTGCGCACCGCGCTGTTCAACGTGCGCCTGCCGCGCGTGCTCATGGTCATGCTTGCCGGTGCGGCGCTGGCGGTGTCGGGCGCGTCCTACCAGGGCATGTTCAAAAACCCGCTCGTCTCGCCCGACCTGCTCGGCGCTTCGGCGGGCGCAAGCCTGGGCGCCTGCCTGGGTCTTCTGTGGGGGCGCGACATGTTTACCGTGCAGGTCATGGCGTTCTGCGGGGGCATGCTCGCCGTGGGCATGAGCGTCTGGCTCAACAAGATGGTGCGCTATGACCCGGTACTGTCGCTCGTCCTTGCCGGCATGCTCGTCACCACGCTGTTCCAAAGCGGCATGAGCATCGTCAAGATGGTGGCCGACGCCAACGAGACCCTGCCCGTCATCACGTTCTGGCTCATGGGCAGCTTCAGCCGCATCGGGCGCGACGACCTTGCGATGGTGCTGCTGCCCATGCTCATCGGCTTCGCCGTCCTGCTGTCGCAGAGCTGGAAGCTCAACGTGCTGTCGTTTGGCGAGGAGGAGGCCCGCTCGCTGGGCATCAAGACCGGCCGCGTGCGCCTGCTCGTCATCTTTGCATCCACGCTTGTCACGAGCTGCACGGTTGCGGTCGCGGGCATCGTGGGCTGGGTCGGCCTCGTCATCCCGCACCTCGCGCGCACCGTCGTGGGCCCCAACTACCGCAAGCTGCTGCCTACGTCCATCTTCATCGGCGCCGTCTACCTGCTTGTGGTCGACGACTTTGCACGCAACCTCACCGCGGTTGAGATTCCCATCGGCATCCTCACCGCCATCGTCGGCGTGCCGTTCTTCATCGTCATCTTCCGCCACAACATGAAAGGGGGCTGGTAGGCCATGCTCCAGGTCGAAGGCCTGCACGTGGGCTACGAGGGCACCGAGATCGTCCACGGCGCCACGTTCGGCGTCGCCGACGGCGAGTACGCCTGCATCATCGGCGCCAACGGCTGCGGCAAGACAACCACCCTCAAGGCGGTGCTCGGCATCCACAAGCCCACGTCGGGCACGGTCACCATGGACGGCAAGCTCACGACGGGCCTCTCCGAGCGCGAGCTGGCCCGGATCTTCGCCTATATCCCCCAGACGCACCGCCCGCCGTTCCCCTTCACGGTGGCCGACGTCGTGCTCATGGGCCGCACGCCTCACCTCGCCACGATGAGCCGCTCGTCGCAGCACGACCGCGACGTCGCGTTCGAGTCGATGCGCCGCATGGGCGTGCTCCACCTGGCCGACCGCCCCTACACTGCACTGTCGGGCGGGCAGCGCCAGCTCGTGCTCATCGCGCGCGCCTTGGCGCAGGAGCCCAAGCTCCTCATCATGGACGAGCCCACCGCGAGCCTCGACTTCGGCAACCAGGAGCTCGTGCTTTCGACGATGCGCGCCCTGGCCCTGGGCGGCATGGGCGTGCTCATGGTGACGCACGACCCCGACCATGCGCTCTACTGCGCCGACAAGGTCATCGTGATGGAGGAGGGGCGCGTCACGGGCATCGGCACCCCGACCGAGATGATCACCGAGGAGACGCTCGACCGCATCTACGGCATCGACACCCGTGTGCTCGACGTCGAAGTGGCGCCCGGCGACCGGCGCCGCGTGTGCGTCATGCTGTAGGGCTGCCGCGCCGCAGCTCGGTGCGTACCGGGTGCCGTGCGCCGCACCGTCCGGCTCGCCCCCGGCACCTTCCGTCCCATACTGAAAACAAGCTTAAAACGCCGCCGCCTTTTCGGGCCGGATGGGGTACCATGGGGGCGGCCATGCGGGTGGAGGGCCGGTTAAAGGGACCGGTCGCTACGCCTCCACCCGACGTCTCTTTGGGAGGGACAACATATGGAGCACGGTATCCGCAAGGCCTGGCGCGCCGTCGTTGCCGCGGCGATAGGCGCCTTGGTGGCGCTTTCTCTGGCGGCGGGGTTCGGCGTGCAGAGCGTGTATGCCGACGAGGAAGGTACGCGCACGTTTGTGGACGACGCCGGTCGCGAGCTCGTCGTTCCGACGCCCGAGAACCTCACGTCCATCTACTACACGAGCCCCATCTCCGAGATTTACAGCTTCACGCTCGCGCCCGACCTGGGCTGCGGCACCACGTTCGACCCGTTCTCGGAGCAGGAGCTCAAGTACCTGCCCGAAGGTTACGGCGACCTGCCGAGCCTGGGCTCGCTGGCCAGCGGGGGCGAGCTCAACCCCGAAGCCATCATCGCCGCCGGCCCGCAGCTCATCCTGAGCATCACGCAGACCAGCGAGATCACCGACAGCGACATCTCCACCGCCGAGGACATTCAGGAGAAGACGGGCATCCCGTGCGTCATTCTCAAGGGCGGCATGGATGACGTCGTGTCCCTCTACACCCGCCTGGGCGACCTGTTCGGTATGGAGGAAGAGGCCGCGGTGCTGTCCGAATACTGCGCCACCGTCCTCGAAGAGGTCGAGGCCGCCGTCGCCTCCATTCCCGAGGACGAGCGCGTGACGCTGTACTACGCCGAGGGTTCCGAAGGCCTCGAGACAGAGCCCGAGTCCTCGGCCCACGCCCTGACCTTCAAGATTGCCGGCGCCAAGAACGTCGCCGACGTCGAGGGCTCCAACCGCGTCGAGGTGTCGCTCGAGCAGGTTCTGGCCTGGAACCCCGAGGTCATCATCGCCTGGAGCTACGAGATCCGCGGCGGCGCCGACGAGCTCATCCGCTCAGACGAGGACTGGGCCGAGATTCAGGCCGTCAAGGATGGGCGCGTCTACACCATGCCGAACACCCCGTTCAGCTGGTGCGACCGTCCGCCGTCGGTCAACCGCTTCCTCGGCATCCAGTGGGTTGCCAACATGCTGTACCCTGAGGCCTACGACGTCGACATGGTCGAGGTGACCAAGGAGTTCTACAGCCTGTTCTATCATGTCGACATCACCGACGAGGACGCGATGGAGCTGCTCGGCAACAGCTACGTCTCCGCCGAGGAGGCCGACGAGGATGCGACCGAGGCCGAGGCCGCATAGGCGCGCCGGCGTTTTCAGGCAAGGCACGGCGGGCGGGGCGAGAGGTGCGTAGCTTCTCGGTCCGCCCCTTTTGTGCGGTTCTCGGTGGAGGGGAGAGCCGAGAGAGGAGACATCGCGATGAATAACCAGGATTCG
>CAZUFB010000133.1:0-4329 GCA_964619775.1 uncultured Coriobacteriaceae bacterium | reverse complement strand
GAGACCGATGCGCCCGCGTGGCCGCGCGCTACGAGCTGACGCCCCGCGAGCTCGACGTGCTCAAGCTGCTCGCCCGCGGCCGCACCTTGGGCGTCGTGGCGCGCGAGCTGGGCATCGCCGAGGGCACGGCGCGCACCCACATGGGTCACATCTACGCCAAGCTCGACGTCCATAGGCTGCAGGAGCTCATCGACCTGGTGGAAGCCGAGCCGCTTGCGGACGAGGTGGGGGAGTAGCCGGACAGGGCGACCGTCGGCACGAGGGGGACGGCGCACGGCCTGCCGGTTGTTCGACAACCAGGCAGGCCGTGCGAAGGCTTGCGATCAGGTTCGGATGGGCGCGGCGGGCACAGGCTGCCCGGCCGCGCCGGCGTTGCTTCGGGCTACCGGTTACTCCGCGTCAAGGTCGGCGCAGACGCTCTTGCCGCACTCGCGGCCGAGGGCGATGGCGATGCCGAGGGACACGCCGGAGGTCGGGGTGACGTAGTCGTAGCCGAAACGGCGCCCGCAGCAGTTGCCCGAGACGTAGAGGCCGGGAATCGGCTGGTAGTTGTCGTCCAGGGCGCGCTGGTCGGCGTCGGTCACGATGCCGCCCATGGTGACCAGGGCGCTGCCCAGGGCGATGCTGCCGGTCGTCATGTAGTAGGGGCCCTGCTCCAACGTCCACAGGGTCGTAGGCTCGCGGCCGAAGTCGGAGTCGACGCCGGCGGCGCACATCTCGTTGTAGCGCTCGATGGAGGCCTTCGCGTTGTCGATGACGGTCTGGTCGGTCACGCCGGCCTTGGCGAAGAGCTCGTCGATCGTCTCGGCGCCGTACATGGAGACGTTCACCTGGAACTGGCCGTTGCTGGCGGTGTAGAGGCCCTCGGCGGCGGGGGCGTTGGCCAGCACGTCGTCGAGGCACTCCTTGTAGGCGACGTTGGGCGTGATCGAGGAGTGGCCGGGGCACAGGTGGTCCCACGTGTTGGCGTAGTTGGCGTCGTAGATGCAGTAGTAGGTCTCGCGCGGCTGGAACGCCAGCGAGTTGCCCACGAACTCGCGGATGGGGGCGAACTCGTTGCAGCAGCGCACGCCCTTGGAGTTCAGCCAGATGCCCTGGGGCTGCTGGGACGGCGCGCCGGCGCGCATGCCCATCGTGGCGACCTGCGGCTCGAGCTTGGCGCCGGCCCAGTAGGGCAGGCGGACGCCCGCGCCGTCGCGGTTGGCGATGACGCACAGGCTCAGAAGCTCGTCTTCGGTGAGCATGGTCTCGATGTCGGAGAGCAGGTCCTTGCACATGTCCTCGTTGCCGCCGAAGCCGCCCGTGGCCATGATGACGGCCTTGCCGTTGTACTGCTCGTACTCCTCCGTCTCGAGGTTCTTGACGATGACGCCGGTCACCGCGCCCGACTCGTCCTGCACGAGCTGCTCGGCCTGGCGATTGAAGAAGAACTGGGCGCCTGCCTCGATGGCCTTCTCGCGGTTGCGCTCGTGGATCATGGTCTGCGTGACGTTGCCGTACATGCCGAATGCGGTGGGGTAGTAGTGGTAGCCGCCGATTTCGGTGATCAGGTTGTCGTAGTAGCCCTCGTCGACCTCGGAGTAGCGGAACGTCCCCGTGTAGTTGTACTTGACGGAGGTGTCGGTCTGGATCTCCTCGTGGGTGCACACGTCCATGTACCAGTCCATGTTGGCGCCGGAGTTCTGCACGAACTTCATGATGAGGCCGGGGTTTGCGGTCCAGCCCGCCATCATCATCCAGTTGTTGTAGTACTCGTCGAGGTCGATGGTGTCGCAGCCGATCTCGAGCATGTAGGATGCGTTGACGGCGGCCGCCTCGTTGCCCATGGCGGCATACATGCTCTCGTACTGCTTCTCGAGCAGGATGACCGAGTGGCCCTCTTCGGCGATCTCGCGGCAGGCGGTGATGCCGGCGTAGCCGTGGCCCACGACGATGACGTCGGCCTCGCCGGCCACGACCGCGTCCTCGACGGGGTCGGGCTTCGTGCGCCACGTCCCCACGGGCGTGCCGTCGCTGCAGACGTCGGGGTCCTTGCTGGCGTACTGGGCCGCGGCCGTGAGCGGGGCGTGGATGCCCTCGTCCTCGCCGTCTTCTTCGACGACCTCTTCCTCCTCGGCTTCGTCGGCCAGCGCACTCGCCGCCATCCCGGCGGTCGCCACGGCGGCGGCCGCCAGGCCTGCGCCCTTGATGAAGCTCCTGCGGTTCACGTTGGTGCCCATGGTGCGCCCTCCTCAGATCGGGGTTCCTGCCCACCTGCGCGCGTGCGCCGGCGGTCTTGTCGCAACGTCCCACTGTGGCAGGACGGGGGCGGTTTGTGCATAACGGGGATTGCCTATTGACGCGCTTTGGGATGGCAAAGAACGACTAGTTGACATTTGAACCGGTATGACATTTTGTAAGCGAATCCCGTGTCTGCTCGATGAGGTCGACAAGCTGGTCGCGCGACTGGATGCTGAGCTTGCCGTGGATGCTGCCCACGTGGGAGCGCACCGTGTTGGGCGATATGCCGAGCACCTTGCCGATGCTCGCGGCGGAGCGCCCCACGACAAGCTGGGAGAGAACCTGCGTCTCGCGCGGGGAGAGGTCGTAGCGCCGGGCAAGGACCTGCGCGGCCTCCTCGATGCCCATCGATGCCGCAGGGGCCTGCCGGGTCTCGACGTGCCGGCGGATGTGGATCGCCGAGCTGCAGCACGAGACGGCCAGGAAGGCGAGCGACAGGAAAGGCGCCATCAGGGCCGCGGCCTGCTGGCTGGCGGCGTGGACGGGCAAGATGGCGAATCCGACGAGGCACGCGGCGCCAAACCCGAGGGCAAAGGGCGCGCTTTGGTCAATCGGGTTCTGCCCGCGCGCCTCCCGGGCCATCACGGCCAGGGCGCAGGCGAGAAAGCCGGCGCCGGCCGCACCCGAGCCAACGCCCCTGAGAACGGCGACCGTCTGGTTGGTCTCCTCGAGGTCGCCGACCATGCGCAACCCCACGACCATCGTGGCCAGAAGGGGGACCGCTATGTGGACGACGACGTCGAAATCGACCTTTCCGGCGACGAGCCGCCTGCCGAGCAGCACGACGGTGCCGGCCAGCAGCATTCCGGCGGCAAACGTCCAGTACGAGGGAACCGAGGCGTCGTTCCCGGTAAGGAGCGAACCCCAGGGAAGGATGGCCGACATGAGGCCTATGCCCAGGCCGAGCACGGGTTCCCATATGCGCGACGCATAGGTGCGGACGGATTTGAGGGTCGGGGGGCGGGCGATGGTTTCGCGGCGCAGGGTGCCGGAGGCCGTGCAGCACGGCTGGACGAAGACCGCCAGCGCGGTGCTGGCGGACAGGACGACCAGAAACCCCCGCAGCGCGGCGGGGTTGGACGGGAGCGCCCCCAGGACCGCCGTAAGCGCGCCGACGACGAGGCAGGCGCTGCCGAAGACCCCGATCGCCTGCGGGGCGGGCCTCCCGACGAACCTCTGGCACCATGCAAGCAGGCCCGCGCCCTCGCCCAGGCCCATGACGAGACCGAGCAGGGCGACCCACAGTCGGCTGTAGGGCAGACCGAACGTCGCGGCCAGCACCTCGGCGACCGCGCCGAGCGGCAGAAGGAGGGCGGCTGCGGGGCGGGGTCCGTGCCGGTGCCCGGCGACGAGCGCGGACGTGCATGCCAGGGCGCATCCCAGAACGAACGCACCCAGAAACAGCGGGGCATGGGGGAGCGCCGCTGCGATCTGTGCGGGGCAGAACGGGACGGCGAACAGCCAGGACAGCGTCAGGCCGAAGCCCAGACCTTGCAAGATGGTGTCGCAGTCGGGCAGTTTGCCGCTCGTCATGGGACGTCTCCGCCTTCCGTTGGTCCCGGTCGGGTTTCTGGACGCTGCGCCGCGTTCGTGCCTATGGTACCGTGCGGACCCCTGTTTGGCGACGGGGAGTCGGCGGCAGAGCAGGACGCGGCGGTCGTAACGGGTGCGGGCGCGAAACAGTTGGACGCGCAACGACGCCGCCCGACCCCTCGCGCAGAGAGGTCGGGCGGTCGGCCTGCCCCCCGTCGGGGCGTGGCTATGCCGATGCGGCTTGTGCTCGAGGCTACGCCCCCACGCTGGCGGCGGCGTTGGTGCCGGCCAAGCGGCCGAAGGTCAGCGCGGTGCCCAGCGAGATGCCGGCCACGATAACCGGGTAGTCCATCAGGAAGCGGCGGCCCTGGTTGTTGCCGGCTACGTACAGGCCGGGGATGGGGTTGGCCTGCGCGTCGGTCACGCGCAGCTGGTGGTCGCACTCAAGGCCGCCGATCATGACGAGCATCGACTTGCTGGCGCTGAACGAGCAGGCGAAGAACGGCGGGTTCTCCA
>CAZUFB010000132.1:0-4329 GCA_964619775.1 uncultured Coriobacteriaceae bacterium | reverse complement strand
AGTTGCAAAACTTAGCAACCTCAACCTCGACCTTGTTCCTGCCGTCGATTCCTATCCCCTGTCGCAACCTCATCTCCGGCCTCTTTCCCGCCGTGGGGGCCGCACCGGGTATGGTGGGAACCGCACCGCCCGGCTGCAACCGGGCGCCGACCGATACCGCCGCCAGCGCAAAGTTGCCGCATGTCTATGCGCCCACCGGGCAAACCAAAAGCGCCTTCCAGGCCGCCATGCAGCCCGGAAGACGCCTGTTGCTGTTGCGCGGTCCGTCCAACCGCCCGCACACCCTTAGCGAACCCAGGCGCGCCTACTCCATATCGGCGAACTCCTGGGCGAGCAGGTAGGGGAAGGTGGTGCAGGTAGCCGACAGGTTGTGGCCGCAGATGCAGAAGTTGTACGTGGTGGCGTACATGTCGCCCACCATGACGCCGATGTTGTACAGGCCCTCGATAGGCTGGTCGTCGGCGTCGCAAACCTGCATGTGCTCGTTGGTGCGCAGGCCGCCGGTGGAGCCGAGCAGATTGGCGGGGCCCATCGTGATCTTGTATCCGTAGTACAGCCCCGACGGGGAGTCGATCGCGTCGAGCAGCGAGGCGTTCTTCTGGAATTCGGGGTCGTAGCCGTCGGCGCAGTACTGGTTGTACTGCTCGATGGTGGCAAGCGCGGTCTCGACGTCGATGTCGCCCAGGGCTTCCAGCACCTCCTGCACGGTAGAACCGCTCACATAGGTTCCGTTCTCGGCGTTGGAGGCCCAGGTCTCCTTCATCTCATCGGGCGTGAAGGTGCAATAGGAGGGGTACTGCACGCCGTCGTCGGGCGATGGAACGGTGGCGCCGAAGTTGTTCCATTCCTCGTACTTGTCGGCGTATTCAACCGGCCAGACATAGAACACCTCGTGGTCGGTCTGCTGCAGGCAGGCGATGGCCGAGTAGGAGCACAGCACATCCTCGTTCATGAACCGCTTGCCGTGCTTGTTGAGATTGATGGTGTCGACGTTGCCGATTTCCTTGTGGTAGGGGCCGTCGAGGCTGTCGATGAGACACGCGTTGGGGCTCTTCTGCCATGCGGCGCCCGCCCACAGGCCCATCTTCTGGCCATCGCCGGGCATGATGCCGCCAAACTGGAAGCCGGCGTCGTAGTTGACCGGATACTCGGTCAGCATGCCGTTCTCGACAACCCAGGGGCAGTACTTCTCCATCATCTCGCGGTTCTGCGAGAAGTCGCCCGTGGCCATGACGATGCCCTTGTTGCCAACGTAGCGCACGTACTCGCCGGTTCCCTGGCCTTCCTCGTCGAGCTTCTGGGCAACAACGGACACGACGCGGCCGGAATCATCCTTTTCCAGGTACTCGGCCTTGGTGAGCCAGTCGATGGACTCGACCTGCTCGATCTCGTGCTGGTAGATGTCGTTGACCAGCCCCGCGCCCATGAACGCGCCGTAATCGGTGGTGTAGCTAAAGATACCGCCGTTGTCGGCCGTGAGGCTCTCGTCGACCATGACGAAGTTGTGAGATGCGGGCGTGAAGTCCCACAGGTAGTCCTCGTCGTTGTAGCCGTGCTCGAGGACGACCTTGCAACCGTACCCCTCGGCCTTGGCGATGAGCCAGTTCATGGCCTCGGAGCAGTTGTTGAGCCAGCACGACCATTTAGGCCAGTCGACGAAGTAGGAGCCGCACATAACCTCCTGCTTCATGCGCTTGCCGAGGTCCTCCGCCTTGTAGGAGATACCGTAGGCCTCCTGGGTGGTAGTGTCGATGCCGTGGAACGAGCCTCCGCGCTGCACATGGGTGGAACCTGCGGTGAACAGCTTGAAGCTGACGCCGAGCTCGGCCAGGCGCGCACCCATGCACAGGCCCGCAACGCCCGAGCCGATGACGATGACGTCGCGCTCGACGGTGTCGGCGATAAGGGACTCGTCCACAGGGTCGGGGGCAACCAGGTAGGACGCAGTCGAGCCGGCTGCTTCCGCAGCCTCGTCGGCACGGGCAGCCGGCAGCTTGCTCAGCGCCGCCGCGGCAACCGCCGCAGCGGCGGAACCGGCGAGCACCTGGCGCCTGCTAATGGAGCGGACCATATCGTTGTACATACGTTTCCCCTTTCGTTGCACCGGTTTCGACGGCCGGCTCGAACGGCGGACGTCCCCCGACCGTCGCCTCTTTCATAGTATCTAACGCCGGAAGGGCACCGAAAAGTCGAAAACGCTCACCCCAGCCGCGACCGACGTTCACCCTGGCTCCACCTCGCGCAGCCGCACGGCTTCACGCGGAATCGGGGAGCCGGTGCCGTCCACGTCCAAAACCAGCGCGTCGCGCAGATCTCGGCATGCCTGTTCGAGCAGGGGTTTGCCCTTGACCGACAGCGCGATGTAGCCCGTCATGACAACCATGTCGAGAATTCCCCGGTACCGGCGGAACACCAGCCCCTCGTGGCGGTCGGGCACCGTCCAAAGCGGTGTGGGAAACACCACCTCGTTGCGGTAGAGGCGGGCGTAGATGTGCATCATGTCGTTGTCGTACGCCTCCGACAGGCCTCCGATGGCCGGAGCCCACGCGAGGCTGTTGTAACCGCAGGCGTAGTAGACGATGTCGTACGAAGCCAAGTCCTCGCGCATCACCACGTCCCGAGAGGCGAGCGGGCACTTCTCGTTCATCGCAATGTAGAGCGGGGCGCACACAAGCAGCTTGCCCTCGTCAAGCATGTCGGGAACCGGGAGATGCGAGACCACCACGTCGAGCTCGCCCGCCCGAGCTTTGCGCACGCACTCGACGTCGGACCAGTTCGACACCACGACCCGCACGTCGGGACGGGCTTGCGCAAAGCGGTCGATCGCGCCGGTGAACGCCTCGGTCCACGAGACGGGGATCCCCAGAGAGACGATCGCATGGCGGCGCTCGTCGAGCACCGTCTGCTCGAGCTCGTCGTAGGCCGCGACCACGGGGCCGGCCTTTTCCAAAAACCGCCGGCCCGCAGACGTGAGGCACACCCCGTCGCGCGTTCGGTCGAACAGCGCGTAGCCCAGTTCGCCCTCAAGCTTGGAAACGGACTTGCTCAGCGCCGTGCGCGAGACGAACAGCTCGTCGGCCGCAGCCTTGAAGCTCGCCCGGTGCGATGCGAGCACGAAATAGCGCAGCTGTTGAATCTCCATTGCCGCCCCCGTTGCATTCGCTGCTGTTCAGTAAGGATACACCAGGGCAAAGCGGTGCGGTCTGCCGATCTCCACCAGCATTTCCACCTCGGGAATCTGGTTCTGAAACGAAGGCCAGGTTTTTACAATCTAGCTTTGAGACGCAGCCAGGTTGGCATGTGTGCAATATAATCCCCGGCAGCCTCGACACTGTGCGGTAAAAACACCGACGGACGGGGCTCCGAAACCCTCGGAAGCCCCACCCGCGCGTCCGTCTTCAACAACCGAAGACCTGGCACTCTCTATAGGTTCTCAACGAGATACCTGCCCATGACACAGCCGTTGGTCATGGCCGTGCCGACGGAGTTGCCCGCCACAGAGGTTGGATAGTTGGGTACGTAGCGACCTCCCAGGCAATTAGAGGCCTTCGATAGGCTGTTGTCGGTCACGCGCGCAAAACGTTCATGTTGCCGTTAGTCATGAGACCGGACAGAGCCGCCATACCGGTATTGCCAGAAGGAACCTCACCGGTCTCGAAATAATACGGAAGGGTGTCAAGCGGAATCATAGCTTTAGGATTGCGACCGAAAAGGGCATCGTGTTGATCCTCATACATCTCGTTGTACTCGGAAATCGTATCAAGAAACGCCTGTTTGGCCTCCTCGTCAAACCCAACCAGGAACAAGTGCGACTATGGCGTCAAACATGGGGCCAGAATTCTCAACATAGCTGAGCACTAAATCGAGATTAACGTAGAAGCCGCAACGCTTGGCAAACTCCATGACGATTTCTTCTGTATCGTACGGGCCAAAACCTTGGTCGATCAACCACTGAGAATTGAAATGGCCCGCATCTTCGCCCCGCAGGTAATAGGCGCCCCCTTCATTGGCAGTCAGCAACTCGACAACCGCGGCAGACAGACCGCCCTCGGCGGCCGACTTGGCACATTGGATACCCGCATGGCCGCCGCCGACGATAACCACATCGGCCTCGAAGATTTCAACGCAATCGGAATCGGAAACCAAGGGTTTATCGCCCAAATAGCTCAGGTCGCCGCTTGAACCTTCGGAAGTCTCCATGACCTCTTGGTTCTGCACGGCAGAGGCCATGCCTTCCTGATTGTCATCGGAAACCGCATCCTCGACTTCGGAAGAGGTTTCGTCGGCAAGGGCAACACCGCCCATAGCAAGAGTGCCAAAAACCGCTAG
>CAZUFB010000131.1:0-4369 GCA_964619775.1 uncultured Coriobacteriaceae bacterium | reverse complement strand
CGTCAGGTTCACCGGGTCTCCTCACCAGGAGCCGTCGGCAACCGTCGGCACCCCCGATAGACCGCCCGCCAAACCCTGCGTCGCGTCTCTTCGCCGACCGGTAAGCCCGCCCCGCCCAAACAGGCGCAGCCCGCCCTTACTCCCCCAGCTCCTCCAGCGTGCCCGCCGCGCGCAGGCGCGCCAGCTGGTCGGCGCTCAGCCGCACGACCTCCACCACCGTCAGCACGCCGCGCGCCACCGTGAAGCGCACGGCAAGATCGGCCAGCGGAACCCAGAAGACGCGATCCTCCTGCCCGCTGCGCGTATACGCCGGACGAGGGTCCTGGCGCAGCATCTGCAGAAGGCCCTCGCGCAGCCCGGGAGGCACTTTGGCAAGCTCGGCAGACGGCACCTCGACGGCGAGCTCGGGCCAGGCGTCCTGCTGCCACCAGCCGGTGTGCGCGTCGGGATGGGCGTCCCATGCGGGCAGGTAGGGCTTGACGTCGAACACGGGCGTGCCGTCCACCATGTCGGCCCCGCCGACACGCAGCAGCGGGCCACGGCCCCCGTCGGGACAGGCGGCGCCGAGCTCCACGCCCAGCAGGCGCACCGACGACAGCCCCAGCCCGTTGGGACGAAAGCTCGACCGCGTCGCGAACACGCCCACGCGCCGCACCCCTCCCAAAACAGGAGGCCGCACGGTGGACGACCACGAACCGTCCCGTTCGTTGTGCGAAAACCCCCAGATAAGCCAGATGTACTCGAACCCCTCGAGCCCGCGCACGGCGTCGGGGCTGCGAAAGGCCGGGGTGAAGACAACCTGCGCCTCGAGCGCATCGACCAGCCCGGGCTGGCGCGGCACGCCGAACTTGGTGGGATAGAGCGTGTGGATGTATGCGATGGGTTCAAGCACGGGCACCTCCCCGATGCGCGGCGGTCGACGTTGCGGACGGCGTCCATCCTAGCGCATCCGCGTCCATGGCACCGCGGGCCCTTTTCGATTAGAAGAGCGCCCCGACCGCGCCTCGCCCGTACAGCCGGTGGAAGTCGCCCCGGCACCCTCTGTGCGAGAACCCTTCGCGCACCAGCACAACGAAACGCCCGTCAAAGCCGTACGCGGGGAGCTCGTCGACGGGAACCATGCGCACGCTCTTGAGCACTTCGCCGTCCCCCTTTCGCCGCACCGCCGGTCAAAGCCGCCTCCCACGCAGTGCACCGCAAAGCTCATGTCGACGATGTGGCGACCCAGGACCTTGAAACGGTCGGTCACATGACCAGACGCCGGGCACCGAATCCTGCCGGCCCGCACCCTCGGGTACGCCGGCGGCCTGAGCCGGAGGCAAAAGGACTTCCTGCTCGCCGTGCGGCGCAGCCCCACGATGACGGTCCGCCTCAAGCGCCATGCCAAACTCCACGGCGCGGTCTACGCGACCACCTGCGCCGGCCTGCTCGACCTTATGGAGAAAGGCCACCTCGCCTGCCTCAAAAAGGGGCAGGTCTTCGTCGTGTTCTCGATGGCCAGCTGGGCGCTGAGGTAGACCCTGCGGTGATGCGGGATAGGTGATGCACGGCGTCGCGACCTGCAAACGGCGTCGCCGCGCATAGAATGGACGCGTACCGTCGCCCGACCCGTCCCAAGGAGGACACCTTGTCCATCAGCATCCAGGAAATCGGCGAAACCCTCAACATGGTCGCGCAGCAGAACCTCGACGTGCGCACTATCACCATGGGCATCAACACCATGTGCTGCGCCGACGAGAACATCGACGCCATGGCGCGCAAGGTCTACAACCGCTTGACCTCCGCCGCCGAACATCTGGTCGAGGTCGCCGAGTCGCTCGAGCGCGAGTACGGCATCCCGATCGTCAACAAGCGCATCTCGGTGACCCCCATGGCGCAGATCGCCGCGGCCACCAAGGCGCGCGACCTCACCCCGCTCGCCCGCGCGATGGACCGCGCCGCCGAGGCCGTGGGCGTGGACTTCGTGGGGGGTTTCTCGGCCCTCGTGCAGAAAGGCGCGGGCGACGCCGACCGGCGCCTTATGGACTCGATCCCCGAGGCCCTCAGCTCCACCACGCGCGTGTGCTCGAGCGTGAACCTCGCCAGCGTGCGCGCCGGCATCAACATGGACGCCGTGCTCAAGATGGCCGAGATCATCCTCCAGACCGCCCAGGCAACCGTCGACATCAACTGCTATGGCGCGGCCAAGCTCGTCGTGTTCGCCAACATGGTGGAGGACTCCCCCTTCATGGCCGGCGCCGTACACGGCGGCGGCGAAGACGACGAGGTCATCAACGTGGGCGTCTCGGGCCCCGGCGTCATGGTCGCCGCGCTGCGCAGCCTGCCCAAGACGGCCGACATGCAGACCGTGGCCGAGACCATCAAGGCGACCGCCTTCAAAATCACCCGCGTCGGCGAGCTCATGGCCCGCGAGGCGTCGCGGCGCCTGGGCGTGCGGATGGGCATCGTCGACCTCTCGCTGGCACCTACGCCCGCGGTCGGCGACTCGGTGGCCGACGTGCTCGAGGCCATCGGCGTGGGCACCTGCGGCGGCCCCGGCACCACGGCGGCCCTGGCCATGCTCAACGACGCCGTTAAGAAGGGCGGCGTCATGGCGAGTTCGAGCGTGGGAGGCCTGTCGGGCGCATTCATCCCCGTGTCCGAGGACGCCGGCATGATCCGCGCCGTCGAGGCGGGCGCCCTGTCGCTCGAAAAGCTCGAGGCCATGACCTGCGTGTGCTCGGTGGGCCTCGACATGGTGGCCGTGCCCGGCGACACGAGCGTGGAGACCCTGGCCGGCTTCATCGCCGACGAGATGGCCATCGGCGTCATCAACAACAAGACCACGGCCGTTCGCGTGATTCCCGCCATCGGCAAGAAGGTGGGCGACGTGCTGGAGTTCGGCGGTCTGTTCGGCAGCGCCCCGGTGCAGGAGATCAACGGCCACGCCGGCTACACCTTCGCCCACCGCGGCGGCCGCATCCCCGCACCGCTCAACTCGCTCAAGAACTAGCCGGCGGGGCGGCCGACAGGACACGGCCGAACAGCGGGCAGGCCTTTGAGCCGCCTGTTGCCACCTTGAGGCAAAGCCGAGTGGCCTGGCAAAGGTACCGGGTGCGATGTCGGCTGGGGCGGCAATCGGCGGCTCTTTTGTCTTCCTGCGCCGGATCGCCATGTATCCTATAATCGCACAGTCGTATCGGTTCACGGACCAGCGCGGCCCCGACGGCATTGGGCCGGGGGGCCCGGCGTGGTCCGGTAGCCAAATTTCCCGATCCGCACCGGCAGTCCCCCACGTCCCCGAAAAGAGGTTCAGGTCGAACATGGTCGAAAGCGTGCTGACGCAGATACTCGTGCTCTTCCTCATCGCATGCGTGGGGCTGCTCGTGGCCAAGCTGGGTTATCTCGACGACCACACCACCAACAACCTCAACAAGATTCTGCTCTACGTCTTCGTGCCGTGCATGGTCGTCTCGTCGGCCACCGGCGTCGACTCTTCCTATGAGAGCTCCACCGTGCTGCTCATGCTGGGGTGCGCGGTGGTGCTGTACGCGGTGGTGATGCCGCTGCTGGGCCTGGCGATCAACGCCGCGCTGCGCGTGCCCCGGGAGCGGCGCGGCCTCACGCTGCTCATGACCATGTGCGGCAACGTGGGTTTCATGGGCTACCCGGTGGTGCAGGCGTTCTTCGGGAGCCAGGCTCTGTTCCTGAACAGCATTGTCACGATGTTCCAGTCCGTCCCGCTCTACGCTGGGAGCGCCCTGCTGCTCTCGGCCGGGTCGGGGCGCAAGGCGCACCTGTCGTGGCGCACGCTCGCGAGCCCCGCGCTGGTGGCGAGCGTCTTGGCGCTCGTGCTGTTCTTCGCGGGCGTGCAGTTGCCCGGCTTTCTGGGCGACGCGGTCGAGTCGCTCGGCAACGTCACCTCCCCGCTCGCGATGGTGCTCATGGGGGCGAGCCTGGCGGACGTGGGCCTCAAGGAGCTGGCGCTGGACTGGCGCGCGCACCTCTACGCGCTCGTCAAGCAGCTCGCCGTCCCGCTCGCCTTCTGGCTCGCGCTCGCGCCGTCCTTCCCCGACCGCACGGTGCTCGGCGTCCTCACCCTGGTGCTCGCCATGCCCGTCGCCACGATGACGGTGGTGCTCGCCCAGCGGTACGGCTCCGACGCGCGGCACGCCACGCGGACCATCGTGACGACGACGCTGTGGTCGTTCGTCGTCCTGCCGGTGCTGGGGTTCGTGATCGTGTGAGGATGGCTGCTCAAACGGCCCGTCCGTTGCCTAGGCAGTGTCGTCACGAGATTTGATGATATAATGAACGCATCGAATCCCGACGTCGGGAGCCGACCATGCCACAGCCCGACCACCGCCGCCACGACGTCGACGACCGCGCC
>CAZUFB010000130.1:0-4435 GCA_964619775.1 uncultured Coriobacteriaceae bacterium | reverse complement strand
CATCGCCCTGATGTGCTCCGGGACCGAGTACTTGCCCATGGCGCCTCCCTGTAACGTACCTAAACATACCTAATCACAGCACACGGGGCCCATGGCGAAGGCGATGCCGAAAACCCATCGCTATCTGGTGTTATACGATGGTGAACGGCATGGTGGGGATGCCTGGAAAGCCGGGTTCTACCTAACTTTCCCAGAGTATGTGTTTAATACAAAGTGGCATGAGAATCGCCGCGCCCTGCCGCCCCAACCCGACTCGTCGGCCAACGGTAAAAAGAACCTCGAAGCGGCGCCTGTGGCGCGACGATGCCCGAAAGCGCATACAAAACGGCCGACCCCAGAGGCAACCGGAGCCGGCCGCGTATGGCATAAACAATAAGGGATGCAGACGGGGCTTCCTTGCAGCCCCAGCCTTACAGAGCGTCGGCCAGGTTCGCGGCGCGGGCGCATCCGTCGGTCTTCTCGATGTCGCCCGGGTTGAGGACGCCGGGGACCAGCACCTCGCCCACCATATGCCACTTGTTGAGCGCGCACATGCGCTCGATGGGCACGCGCACGCCGTCCAAAACGGTGGCGTCGTCCTCTTCGCAGCAGGCGATAAGAGCGCACCCCTTGCCCGCGATGTCCTTGCCGCCCACCACCAGCGAGTAGATGCGGTCGATGACGGCCTTGACCTGAGCCGGGATGGAATACCAGTACACCGGCATGGTGAACACCACGACGTCGGCCGCCTCGATAGCCGGCGCAACGGTGTTGAAGTCGTCGTCGAAGGAGCACGCCTTGCCCGTAGAGAAGCACGTCTCACATGCGCGGCAGCCGCCGACCTTGCTCAACGCGGCGTCGAACCGCGTCACTGCGTGGCCCTTCGCCTCGGCGGCGGCGATGAACGCCTCGGTCATCGCGAAGCTGTTGCCCTTCCTCCGAGGGCTGCCCGTGATCACAACAACCTGCTTGCCCATACCAATCCTCCCTCGTCCCGTTGATTTGCGCACAGTGCGCGCTATCATCGTAAATAGAACGAACGGAGAATCAAGTACGCACGCTGAAGTATGGTACTTACCTTAAGGAGAGCGTATATGCACGAACGATGCATTGCCAACGAATGCCTCGGGACGACCGGGTTCAGCTACACCCTGTCGCTCATCAACGGCAAATACAAGATGACCGTCCTCTACACGCTCATGGAGTTCGGCACCGTTCGCTTTAACGAAATGAAGCGCTACATAGGCGGCATCTCGTACAAGACGCTGAGTTCCACCCTCAAAGGACTCGAAGCCGACCAGCTCGTCTACCGCGAAGAATACCCGCAGATTCCACCCAAGGTGGAGTACAGCCTCACCGAGCGCGGCAGGTCGCTGATTCCCATCCTGGACAGCATGTGCACCTGGGGCGAAGAGCACCGGCTGTAGCGCGGGAGGAACGGTACGGCTCGACGGGCAAGGCCGGCATGCGGGACGGAGGCGGACACGGACCAGCCTCTACCGGCGACCCCCCTTGCGCGCAGGTTCGTAGGAAACCCGTTCGGCCACGGCCATCAGCTGGGCGCGGGAGTTGACCTTCATCTTGCCGTAGATATGGCGGATGTGAGTCTTGGCGGTGTTCTCCGAGATGCACAGCTCGGCGGCGATGCGCGTGGTGGGGTAGTTTTGCAGCAGGAGCAGCAGCACGTCGCTTTCGCGCACCGAGATGTCGGGAAAGTCCTGCAGGATGACGTCGCGGCGCACGCGGGCCAGCTCGGCCTCGTCGTCGAACGACCCGGTGATGATGTGCTTGATCTTGCGGGTGCCGCCCGCCACGAACAGCACGTAGACGATGAACACCAGGTAGAGCAGCGCGACCGCCACCAGCAGCAGCAGCGGCCTTACATCCTCGGAGCCCGCCGTGCGCCGCAGCAGGTCGCCCAACACCAGGCCGACCGCCATGTCGGCGGCGACGGCCGCGAGCAGAACCAAAAACCACGCCGTGTGCCCGCGCAGGTCGCGCTGGGTCGCGCCGTTTTCCACGACGCACAGCATCGCAAGGGCGTAGGCGCAGAACCCGGACACCTTGGTGAGCACGAAACAGAACGTCTCGCCGAAAAACGCCAGGGACAGCGGCATCGAGGCTATAGCGGTGGACACGACAAGGGCGAGCACCGACTGCAGACGGTAGCGGTCGAAGAGCAGCAGGGTCGCCGCAAGCAGCGCCGCGTTGACCACCCCGGCCAGGTTGACATACCAGTAGCTGGCCGAGCCGATCATCATATCCATGTCGATGCCGATGACCCCGAGCACCAAAAACGACGAGAAGACCGACAGGAGCACGGTCACGCCCTGCGGGCCGAAAAACGACGGACGCACGACCTCGGGGTCGGACGGGAGCATCGGCTCAGATTGGGCCGCCGCGTCCCGCGGGTGGAAGCCGCCGGCGGCAAGCGCCGACGCGGCCGGCCGAACTCGCAAGTCAACGCGTTGGGCCGTAAGCGTGCACGCGCAGCTTCCCAGCGGGCACACCACGAGCAGCACGAGCGCGGCGGCTTCGTTGAGCAGGCTGACAAGCAGCATGACGACAATACTTGCCACGACCGACATGAACGTCACAAGCAGAGCCTCGGCATCCTCGTAGCACGCGGACGCCGGCACCCACGACCCGAGAAGCAGCACTGTGCCCAGACCGGTCGCACCGCCGCCCGCGACCGACGCCCACGACGCACCGTCGACAAGCACGACCACCACCGAACCGCCCGCCATGAGCAGCCCGCCCGCAACGCAGCAGGCGGTGCACAAAAGCGGCAGGCCGCGTCCCCGCAGCGCGACCGCGACGCCGGGTGCACGGCGACCGCAAGCGCGCAACACGGCGGCACCGGCCAGCGCGACACAGCAGCCCGCCGCAAGCGAGGTGATCCAGGGAACATCGGCCCGCGCAACGAGCAGCCAGCCCGACAGGACTGTCGACGATTCGTCAATAGGCGGCGTAGCGGCACGGAAGACCGTTTCGAACCACACGAAGAACAGCCCCACGGCCACGGCGGGCACCGTGAGTTTGGACAGGGAGTAACGACGTGTCAATGCATGCGGCCTGCCCCGTGCCACGCTGCACCCCTCTCCGTTGCGGCTTGCGGCCAATGATAAAGCGTGGCATGGACGAGCGCAAACGCGCAACCCCACACGCTCATCATTCGCGGGTGATTTGCAACCGGCACGACTTTCACTCCGCCTTGGCGAAACACCCACGGCACAACCGGCATACCCTCGAAGGCGTCGGGCGCGGGGCGCGGCGGCAACGCGCATCCCAAGAGCCGCAGCCGACCCCCGAACCCGCACGTCAGCCTTACGTGAGAAAGGATGCACACCATGAAGTTCGCCGTTCCCGCCTGCTGCACCACCGCGCTCGACCGCCGCTCGTTCGTGCGCCAGGCCGCCGTCGCCGCCGGCCTGATCGCCCTGGGCGGCCGTGCCAGCCTGGCCCTTGCCGACGAAACCGAGGAAGACGAGGAGGAGGCCGTCGACATCGACTGGCGCGAGACCGACATCGACGAGCTGGTCGCCAACGGTGCCAGCATCGCCCACGCCACGGTCTACGGCGTCTACGAGATGGAAGGGGACGCCCTCGACAGCTCAATCAAGTGCGACGTGTACTACGACCTCGACGAGGAAACCGTCGTCAACGTGGAGTTCGAGGAGGCGTTGCTGCCCTTCTCGCCTTCCGGCGGCGCGACCGGCTGGGGCCTGCTCGAAGATGAGGACACCGCCGCCGAGCTGGGCGACGCAGTCCTCACGCTTGAGGACGGCACCTCCTACCCGATGTACTTCCAGATCGGCGACGTCGTGTGGACTGGCACGGCGACCGAAGACGGCGGCGTGGAGTACACCGCCGAGATTGACGGAGCCGAGGTCGAGTTTGTGGCCTACGTGGCCGAAGCCGAGGGCGGCGCGTGGTACCACGACAACATGGCCGACGGGGCGCAGCTCCTCGACGCCGACGGCGACGTCGTGGCGACCGTCGAGATCGGCACCAAGGAGTCCATCAACCACGGCGTCGACTTCTGGATGAGCTCCATCACCTTCCCCGGCAACATCCAGCTGCTCAAGAACTACGTCTACGATTACGGGACCGACTACGACTACGCGCCCGACGGCGACGACATCGAGCAGGACGACGACGGCTACTGGGTGGTCTGCGACACCGTGACCGGCGCGACCCTCGCCGGCACCCCCAACTACCTCAACCTTATGAAGGAGGCCGTCGACGCCATCGCCGACGGCGACTACGAGCTCGTGGGGGCCGACGCCGACGAGGAGGAGAACGAAGCGACTGACGAGGAGTAGGCGTCCCTCAACAAACCTGTCGATAACCGAAGGTCCGGTTGCCGACACCGACGGCCGCACCTTCGGGCCCAAAGTTGCGCTGCACTGCCCGTGCGCGCAACTTTGGGCCGAACCCGTCCTTAGGGCAGACC
>CAZUFB010000129.1:0-4535 GCA_964619775.1 uncultured Coriobacteriaceae bacterium | reverse complement strand
AGCGCGGGCGCTGCTTTGCGGACGAGGTGCAGTCCCACCTCGCCAACCACATCGCTTGCTGCTGTAAAAAGTTAGACGCCGATTGACCCGATGGCCAACTGTCTGCAGGAAAGACTAGGTGCCGTTTTTGCTGGGGATGCGGTCGTGCCCCACGGGGTGCGTCTTGACTACCAGGTTGAGCAGTTCCTGGCGGCTGTTGACGCTTAACTTACTGTAAAGAGCCGACGGTTCCCGCCGCACTGGCGGCGATTGGCAGGGGAGCCCGAGCGACGGTGCGTCTCGCGCGGTCGCCCGGGGCAAGGAAGACGAGGATCAACGGTACGAAGCCCAGAAACATGAGCCAGGCTGCAAACTCGGGCATGAGGTACTACCCGACGGTGCAAAGAACGTGCTGGCAAGAGACCGCCGACCCATGTTCACAGGCAGACCGACCCCGCGGGGGCACGGACGTCGATTGACGCGAGCGTGGCGCGCACCTCACGGACTGCGGCCCTGACTCCCATGTCGCCCCCTGCTTGTTGCGGCTCTCGGTCGGTCCCTGCGTTTTCGCCGAGCCGGACCCTTGGTTGGCTCGACTCGGTGCGGCCGCCCGGTTGCCGGCAGCCCGTGCGACCAATGACATAGCAGGAGCGGGGTACGCGGCGCGTCATCATCGCGAACGCGGGGCCTAACGCCGGGCGAGGTCGGGCAACGCCTCGACGTAGGCAGCCACCTCAGCGCGGCTGTGCAGGCCGAGCTTCTTGTAGACGGCGTTGGTGTGCGACTTGACAGTCGAGTTGCTCACGCAGAGCTCCTCCTCGATCTGCGCGGCGCTTCTGCCCTGCGCGAGCAGCGTGAGCACCTGCTCCTCGCGCCGGGTGAGGCCGAACTCGTAGGCCGCCCGCGAGCAGCGGGCATGCAGCCGTTCGAGCCGGGCAGCCTTGCCGTCGGTGCCCTGTCCGGCATTGCCGTGCGCGGGGTTGCGCACCACGCCCCAGGTAATCTCGGCCTCGCGGTTGCGGGTGAGCGTCACGTAGCACACCGTGAGCGCCAACGCGGTGCCGGCGACGGCAAGCACGCGGCCGTTGGCGTCCATGCCGCCCACCGCATCCGCTAGCGCCCCGCCGGCGAGTGCGGCCAGGCTTCCGGCAGCCTTGGTGTAGCCGAAAAGCGGTAGCGCACCCACGCCGTAGCGAAACGGGATGTTGCAAAGCACGACGCCGATGAACACCGCGAACAACGCCTCGCCGCCGTGGGTGCACAGCGTGGCGGCGATGCCCCATGCGGGTCCGTCCAACAGCAGTCCGAACAGTCCTGCGAGTGTGAGTGGGAACGCCACCCCGCACAGCGGCCAGATGCCGAAGTGCACGCTACGCAGGCGCAGCGCGACGGGCAGCATGGCCAGGCAGGCGAGTGTCCCCACGGTCGCCCAGGCGCGGTCCTCTGCCGGCAGCAGGTTGCGGGCGAAGACGTTGGCGAGCGTGAAGACCGCCATAAGGGCTACGGGGGCGACGGGGAAACGCGACGTTTGCGAGGGCAGTTCCCCACGGGCGAACGGGGCCCGGTCAAGCGCGCGCGAGACAAACAGCAGCAGCGGGGCCGACCCCAGGGGCAGCAGCGCCGCGACGACCAGGGTTGACGGATGGGGCACGGCCGCGCTGAGCGCGAGGGTCAGTACGGCTGCAGCGACGTTGGTGGCGAGATAACCCACGAGCACGCGGCGCATGTCCATGCGGGCGTACAGCTCAATCCACGCCATCCACAGGGCGGCCTCGCCGGCACCGAGCGCGATGCGCATCGCGACGTCGAGGAACGGTCCGGTCGAGGCAACCTCCAGGCTAAAAGCCGTGCGCATGCCCATCGCAAGCGCGCACAGGCCTGCACATGTCCAGACGAACGCCGGCCGTCCCGCCAGTCCCGAGACGCGGCGCGACAGCAGTGCGATTCCGAGGAACATCGCCGCCTCGGCCCCGCGGTAGACGAAGACACCCCGCGTCCCGATTGGGCTGGTGGGAACCTGGCTGCCGATGATGCCCTGCATGTTCGTGAACGCGAGAAGCAGAGCAAAGCCGAGCACGCACGCTGCGGAAAGGGCCCGTTTGCGCATGGTAGGCTCCGCCGCGTCCACAGATTGCCTCCTCTCCGCTTGGAGCAGGCTTCCCGTCCCTGGGAGCCCTCCTGCGGATTCCGTCCTTCTAGACCTTGTCGGATTTCCATTCTACCGGCAGGTTTGACAGGAGGGTCGAGAAATCTCGAACCTCGGCGAAGCGCGTTTCGACCTTTCTCGACCGTGACCCGGATGGGGTCCTGGCGCTATCACTGTGTCCAGACAAGCGCAGGGCGTCTCCGCCTTCCGCCCTGCTGCGGTGCGGGCATGAACTGGCCGCCCTGGCGCTTGTTGCTTACAGTACGTCAACACGCGTATGAAAGGAAGGAACCCAACCATGTCGAACGACCAGTCCCTCGATATGTCCCGCCGCACCTTCGTGGCCGGCGTCGCCGCCGTCGCCGGGGTGGCCGCGGTGGGTGCCGTCGCCCGCACGGCCGGCGCCGAAGAGGCGGCCGCGGGCTACACTCCCGGCACCTACATCGGCACAGGCAACGGTGTGGGCACCGTTACCGCCACGGTGACCTTCGACGAGACGGGCATGACCGAGGTCCTCATCGACGTCTCCGGCGAGACCGTTACAGTTGGCCGCCTCATGGCCGAGCCGCTGCAGGCCGCCTTCATGGAGGCCCAGAGCGCCGATATCGACGCCATCTCCGGTGCCACCGTCACCACCTACGGCGCCCAGCAGGCCGTGGCTTCCTGCATCGCGCAGGCCCAGGGCACCGAGTACAGCGTGACCACGTTCTTTGCTGGCAGCGACGAGGACTGGCTCGGTGAGGAGCCCGAGGTCGACGAGTCGCAAATCTCCGAGACCTGGGACACCGACATCCTCATCGTGGGCGCGGGCAACGCCGGCATGGCCGCCGCGGCCTATGCCGCCCAGAACGGCCTCAACTTCCGCGTCATCGAAGTCCTCGGCTCCGTGGGCCGCACCCGCGGTTGGTATGGCGCCGTCGACTCCGCCGCCGCCCAGGAAGCCGGCTGCGAGCCGATGAACCGCGGCAAGCTCCTCTCCGAGATTAGCCGCTATGCGAGCGGCAAGTGCAACCAGAGTGTCGTTCGCATGTGGATTAACGAGTCGGCCGCGATGCACGATTTTGTGGCGAGTATCCTCGAGAACGAGCCCTACAACTACACCTGCACGTTCACGAGCGGTGAGTCGGCCCGCTGGCCCGACTCGTGCGGCGAGGAGAACACCGCCTACTTCTTCCCCGAGATGGAGCACACCTACAACGGCAATGAGCTTTCGCGCAACGAGGTCTTCGAAGAGTATGTGCTGAACCAGGGCTACGCCATCGATTACGGCATGAGCCTCGTGAAGCTCGAGAAGGATGGCGGGCGCGTGTGCGGCGCCATCGCCCAGCGCATGCCCAACGGCGAGCTCGTGCGCGTCAACGCGGCTTCTGGCGTGCTGCTAGCCTGCGGCGGCTACCCCGGCAACCCCTACATGATGCAGGCGCTCGACCCGCTGGCCTCCCGCGTCACCACCTGCGAAGCCTTCAACCCTATGGACCGCGGGCAGGGCATCCGCGCCGCCCTATGGGCCGGTGCCGCGATGGACACCGAGGCCGCCCCGATGCTGTTCGACCGCGGTCTCGTCGCCCCGGGCGTCGACGCCGGCTACGAGGAGAATGCCGCCACGTTCGGCGGCAAGGAGTTCCCAGGCACCCTGGCGCAGTACGGACCCGGCACCCAGCCGTTCCTCAAGGTCAACCGCAACGGCGAGCGCTTCATGAACGAGAGCCAGCCTTACAACGATGCACCCTATGCGGCCGGCAACCAGCCCGGCGGCGTGTACTGCCAGATCTTCGATGCCAACAACCAGACCGACGTGCAGCGTTTCCACACCATCGGCTGCTCGGCGAGCGTGCAGTCCGACGGTGCCATGGAGTCGCGCCTGACCCCGCAGATCGAGGCCGGCCTGGTCAAGCAGGCCGACACCCTCGACGAGTTGGCAGATCTGCTCGGTTTCGAGGGCGAGGACAAGGAGAACTTCCTGACCACGGTGGAGCGCTACAACGAGCTCTACGACGCCCAGTACGACGAGGATTTCGGCAAGCCGGCCGTCCGCCTGTCCGAAATCCGCACCGCGCCCTTCTACGGCGCGTGGCTCGGCGCCTCGCTGCTCACCACCATGCAGGGCGTTACGATCAACGAGAACGCCCAGGTCATGAACGCCGACCGCACCGCCCCTATCGAGGGCCTGTACGCGGCGGGCGACAACGCCGGCGGTATCTTCGCCAACAACTACCCGTGCCTCATGCCCGGCCTGCGCTGCGGTAGTGCCATGACGCAGGCCATCAAGGCTGTCAAGCAAATGGGCGGTCTGGAGTAGGGCACCGCATCTCGAACCTCAAGCCGCCTCGCCGGAGGCGGGGCACCCTTCCTGCAACATCGCCGTCAACGGCGCCCCTTGCAAGCCCTTTGCAAGGGGCGCTGCCGGCAA
>CAZUFB010000128.1:0-4656 GCA_964619775.1 uncultured Coriobacteriaceae bacterium | reverse complement strand
TAAAAATAGCTCTGAAACCAAGCTGGAATCAGAGCCGTAAGTTTAAAGTTAAATCGCCGTAAAATGACTATTCAAATCTGGGCGTACCCATGTAGTAAATGAAATGAGTTTCATCGCCTTTATCAGTCAGTTCGGCTATCAGTGTCATGGTGTCTCCATCATAGGAAATGGTCAATGTGCCGGAGGTAATCTGTGCTCCATAAGGAGCGCTCTCTTTCCCATACACGTATCCGGATACCGTTCCTATTTCATGAGTTCCGGCTGCGGGTTTTTCGTTTTCAACATCCGTGATGCTGAAGACATAATAGATGTACTCTGAATTGTAACTCAACTCGCTGAGATCTTCAGGGAGCTCCTCTTCCGCAACATACAGGTTGAAGTATGACATCCCCATGTAGGTACTTGTCTTTCCGGCTACATCAGCATCGAGAATCTGGTAGTCCGCATCAGGTACGGACATCGCATCCTGTTTTACCGTGAATTCGGCAGATACAGTCTCGCCGTCTCCATACGTGTAGCTCACGTTGACGGTAGCGCTCTTTTCTTCAAGAGTTACATTGGCAGCGGCTTCTACGGAAATGTCCGTATCGTTACAGCTTAACGTAAGCCAGTCTGCTTCCGTAGTGGCAGAAAGTGAGCCTCCTTCAACAGGATTAGTGACGGTACAGGATACTGTAACCGTTTCTCCTTCATTGGAAACATTCAGTACGCCAGATTCCAGGTCGATGCTCAGGGCAGGAGCAGCCGATGTGACTTCTGCTTTTTCACTGCATCCTGCCAGCGTGGTGGCAGCAATGGCCAAGACTGCCCAAAATGTGAATTTGTTCATGATTTTAATTGTTTTTAATGGTTAATAAAAAGTTCTTTATTTCTTGCGGAATAGCTTTTTCGACTGACTTACAACGCGTGGAGCAGGTAATGGTTTGTAGCTGTCCGCCGCAGTTGAAAGCGTCTTGGCCGCAACGGTCGGTTTGGGCAGATGCGCTTGATCGAAGCTTGTAAATTCATCGTAGTCGTATGTCCAATTGTCACCATAGGCAGTGCTCATTACACGCTTGTAAATAGCTTCACGCGACGGAGCATTAAACCCGTATTGGTTGTGGCGCATCATACTGTCATCGGTAGAACGCCATGCACCAGTCCAGAAAGTGCAGGCACCTTCGTATATCCCCAGAGTCTGTCCGTAGGCATCTACATCCTGATAGCGTGAGTCGGCCAGGAAACAGCTCCACAATATCGCTTCCGGATCATCTGTGAAGTCGGTATTCATAAACCACCCGAGAGCCTGCATTTCACGGTAAATGTTTACATAATAGCTTGAAATTTGTCCGTATAGTTCGTATGAATATTCATCCATCAACTTTGCCAGGCCATGTCCCATTGCTTCGTGTACCAATACTTGGCGAAATCTTTCAGCCTCTATGCCGTCTACGATTGGACAGTAGGATATGGCACGTTCGCAGGTTGAACCGGGCCGGGCAGTCGATTCCAGTCCTAAATTGGTGGTGCCTGCGTAAGTTTCGGTGTTGAGGATGACAATCAGCAACGCTTCGTCGAACAAGGCGGCGTCATTTGCCAGTGAAGGTACGGCCTTCGCGTATTCTTCTACAAGCGTATTATTACCGGTAATTTCGCTGCTTAGAGAGTTGTATGAGCATTCGAATTTGGTGGTATAACCGTCACCGAAAGCATTGTTCAGCGATACGGCAGTTACCATCCATATATCAAAATAGTCGCGCAATCCTTCCAGGGGCTCTTCCGTAAACAGATTTTCCACCGCTTGCTCCATAACTTCCCGATAGAATCCGCCGGCTATTTCCGTGTCGATGAACCCGTCTCCCATCAGTACAACGGGTACACCTGCGCCTGCCGAGTGAGCCTGCAGCTGTACAACTTCTTTGTCATAAGTTGTCAGGTCGGCCGATGTGCCTACGGGCTGTCCGGCCTGTCGTATCGTTATGAGTGACGATGTCAGGTATGCGTTATCGCCACTGACGTCTTCGGAATCGGCAATGTAGATTTGAAATACGGCTTCGCGCTGTTCGCGGGTGTCATTGGGCAGTACATTGATGACGAACGAGTCTTCTGTCAAAGCCTTCGTATTCATATCGGCATCTTTTACCGCTTCAATCCAGTCTGTCACATCGGAGGTATAAGTCCATAAGTGCGCTTCTTTGTCTGTAAAGCTGGTAGTGAATCTGATTGTCACTTCACCTCCTTCAGCCGGTACTTCGTATAGGGTTTGCTCCACTTCGAGCACGTCGGTAGCCTGCTGTTTGATGATGATTGACAGTGAGGGGCCGCTGCCTGTCAATGTCAGTGTGGCGTAACGTTCGTCACCCGTCAGGTTTGTTTCTTTGGCAATGACCAGGATGCTGCTGTTTTTGCCTCCTTTGCCTGTCATGGGTGATACTGTGAGCCAGTCGGCATCTACCTTGGCCAGCCAATTGTCCTCACTGTAGAAGTCAATGGACAATTGGGCATTTTTATCTGCCCCCAATATCAGGTCGGTTTCCGGGGTAGATACTGTGATACCGCTCTGTCCTTCTTCTTCCGACTTCGTGCAGGACAGGGTCAGGACAATACATCCCAGTATTGAGAATAAAAACCGGAGTTTCATATTAAAGTATTTTGTAAGAGTTTTTGTTAATCGTTTCTTTGTCTGCTTCCGCTATCTTTCCACGTGGTTTGTCGGAAAGTTTTCGCGCAGTTTTTCCATTGCATTCAGCTGTATGCCGGCTTTCTTTTCCACTTGGGTGGCTTCGCTTTCTGTAATGGCGGTGAAGTCTGTTCTCTTTATTTCGGTAGTTACCAATCCGTTCTGACTGATTCCGCATACAAACACGGCGTTGGATACTCCCGGAGTGGCCACCCGTTGCAGCTGATAACTGGTTATAGTCTGTTCTCCTGAGAGTGCAAAGCCGGTGTTGGTCCAATCCGTAACTCCGTTGTAGAGTTCATCCGACAGGATACTGCTGAATACGAAGTGATAGATATCATCGTATAGCGACAGCACATCTTCAGTGGCAATGGCCAGGTAATAGATTTCGTCATTGTCCGACGGGGTTATTTTTATGGTGGGGTTCACATATTTTACTCCGTCGATCTCTATCATATCCTGACTCAGCACTTCAACGTCGAAAGTACAGTTGCTGGTAGCTTCCCACGCCGGGGTGGTAAAGGGTAATTTGAACAGTGGCGTGATGATGTGTACGGGGTCTGTAGTGCTATTGTAGTCAAATTCCACCCCGTAAGCATAGAGCAGATATTCCTTTTCGGGCGACAGGATTTTTGTGCTGAATGTGTAATCGCCTTGTTTCGAAAGGCCTGCCATTATTTGGTACCATTCGTAACCGCCGAATGTCATCTTGGAAAGTTCTTGATAATATCCATAGTCATAAGTTTCTATGAATTCAATGTCACTGTCGTAGGCAGTATACTTCTCTATGGCAATCTGGGCAAATTGGTACAGCATGTTTGCATCTTTGGGCTGTCCGATCAGTGTGGCCGAGCGGTAAGTCAGATCTTCGATGGACAAACTTATGGATGCTTCGCTGGTGGTGACGGTTGCCGACACCTCTTCGGACTGTAAATTGTCTGTGAGTGCTTGCAGAGTGAACGTATATTGGGTTTCATACATTAAGTCTATCTCTTTGGAGTAAATGAGCCACACACTCAGTTCTTCGGTGGTACCTTGAGTTATCAACTGCTGGTCATCGGTCTTTCTCAACTGATAACTGTATTCTGTGGCATAGTCTACGGCAATCCATGAGAAGGCCAGCGTAAGAGGACTGCTTATGATTTCCTCCATCTGAACTATTTCTGGCGCTTGCAAGCTCGTAGGTGCTTGAATGTCGTCATCATTGTTACAGGCTGTCATCATGCCGGCGGGCAGGGCCGTCATAAGCCATAAAACCCGTAAAACGCAGTTCCTTAAAAAACGTTTTTTCATATAATCAGTTTCTAATTATTTTAACTAACCGTGTCTGTGATAATGCTAAAGTTGGATGATAAATAGGTAGCGGAAATAAAATAGATTATAATAACATATTGCTTTTTAAAATGTTAGTTGTTGCCAATTATTCAGTCACTTAAAGAAAGAATTTAATTTTACATTTGCAACAAATAATACTGTAAATGAGTCGGTATACATTTCTTGTAGCATTTGACTGATTGGAGTTGCCGTCTGATAATCCTAAATGTTGAAGGCCCGACGTTTCCGGCCTATATCCTTAAAAAGTTAATATCCCATCTTTGACACTTCATTTGAGAAAAGTTAACTCCCTGCCTTCTTTTGCAAATTTGAACCTGCGAACAAAATTCTTTGAGCCGTGCAGCAAAGTACACTGTACTAAAATGCCGTAATTTTGTATCTGAGTGTAAAAAAGAGACATTACGAATAAAAAACAGGTAATATGAAAAGATTCATTTGTTTCATCGGACTGCTTATGGCTATGTCAATAATCATGGCATCTTGTTCTTCAAACTCATCAGATATGGATACATTGAATTTAACCAAAGAGTGGGACAAGACATTCCCTCAAAGCGACTTGGTAACGCATTCTAAAATTACATTCCACAATCGTTATGGTATCACGTTAGCGGCTGATCTTTACAAACCGAAATCCGCCGAAGGCCAACTTGCCGCCATTGCCG
>CAZUFB010000127.1:0-4744 GCA_964619775.1 uncultured Coriobacteriaceae bacterium | reverse complement strand
AGACCGAACAGGGGGTTCACGAGATGTTCGTCGACGTGGGAGACGAGATTTTCCAGGACGGTGTCGAAGAAGGACGCGAACAAGGGATTAAACAGGAACGCAGCGACGCTATCGCCCGGCTCGTCAAAGACGGCACCCTGTCGCTCGAAAAGATCGCCTCGATCTTCGAGATGAGTGTCGAGGAGGTCCGGAACTGTGCGCGGGGGCAGATTCCGGTAGGCGCATGACCTCGGGAGGAGGGGCAGCCCCACCTGGTACGCGAATGAACCAAGCAGGGCCGCCCCTTTATTCGAAAGACCTGTCTGCCCCTTACGCCCCCAGGGCCGCCTTCGCAGCGTTGATGCCGGCCACGCGGCCGAACACCGTGTAGCCGCTCATGACGCACCAGTAGTCGCCCCCCATGATGCCGCCGGCGGCGCCGGGCACGGCCCACAGGGAGGCGATCGGCTTGTCGTCCCAACCGACCGCCTGGGCGTTTGCGTCGATCTTGATGCCGCCGAACGTCGCCATGACGCCGGCCACCACGGGGATGCAGTAGAACGGCGGGGTGGTCAGCGGGTAGCCCGAGCTCACCGGGAACTCGAGGTCGGCTGTGGTCCCGTTGGCGACGGCGTCGTTCCACTCGGCGGCCGTCTTGAGGAACGCGTTCGCATTGAACTTGTCGCCGCCCACGGTCTCGGCCTGAACCTTGGCCGCCAGATCCTCGAGCGTGTCGGCCTGCACGACGGTCGCCCCGTGCTCGCTCAGCCAGTCGAGGCGGTCGCCGCCCACCACGGCGGCGTTGCAGTAGGTGGTCTCCACCATGACCTGGTGCGCCGCCTCGTCGAAGAACAGGTACGCGCGGGCGTAGAACTGCTGCATGATTTCCTGGTTCACCAGCGACGAGGTGAGCGACTCGTTCACGAAGCGCTTGCCGTCGCAGTTCGTGTAGATGCCCAGCGTCTGGATCGCGTGGACCGTGCCGCCGTAGTAGGCCATGTGCACGTCGTCGACGTTCTCGACCGCCTCGTATGCCTCGGGCGTGTCGTAGACGCAGTAGCTCGCCTGGGGCCAGGGCTGGGGGTGTCCGTAGAACGATCCGAACGACTTGGAAAGCTTGGCGCCCGCCTTCTGGGCCATCGCGATGCCGCACCCGTCGAGGTAGGGCACGCACTGGGCCTGGGAGATGTCGGCGTGGCGACCCAGGTAGCGCACCATCATCTCCTTGTTGCACTGGAAACCGCCGGTGGCGACGACCACCTGCCCGGCCTCGATCTCGAACGGGCCGCCGGCGTCGGTGCACCTCACGCCGCAAGGCGTGCCGCCCTCGGAGAGAAGGATCTCGACCGCACGGGTGGAGAGCAGCGTGGTGCCGCCCTTGTCGGTGAATATCTGGCCGAACTGCTGCAGGTACTCGTCGGTGTAGGACTTGGACCCCTGCTCCTCGGGACGGCGGCCGCCCATCCACACGTAGGCGCTGCCCTCGGAGAGCGGCTCGGTGACCAGACCGAGGCCCTGAATCCACGCAAGGGTGTCCTCCCAGCCGTCGAGCACCACGGCTGACAGCTCGGGGTCGGACAAGGGCACCTTGGCGTAGGTGTCCTCCCAGGATGTGCCGAAACGCGGCCCGAAGGCGCCGGCGGCGAAACGGCTCGTGCCGCCCACGTGGCCCGACGCCTCGACGAGAATGACGGAGGCGCCCTCCTCGACCGCGGCCACGGCCGCCGCCAGGCCGCCGACGCCCGCGCCGAGCACCACGACGTCGCACGAGTAGGCGAAGTCGGAAACCGCGGGGGCCTCGTCGGCGACGGCGGTGCCCAGCGCGACACCCGACCCGGCCGCCGCGGCGGCCCCGGCCGCACCGGCAGCGCCCTTGATGAACGCACGGCGCGAAGAAGCGGAACCAGTCATGTTGCCCTCCTTATGTCGCGCGCGGACGGCTCCGAGCGTCCCCATGCCGCCCGCGCCTGGCCTCGGCCGCCCGTGCGGGAGCGCCCGCCCCTGCGGGGCGCGGCGGTCAGACGGCGGGCGGCCTTCTCGGTTGCCATCATACGCGAACCGGCGCATCCCCGGCACGGTCCGGCCTCCATGAGGCGCGCCGAAGGACGGAAAACCGGGCAGGCCGGGCACCCTGCAGCACGCTCGCCAGCAAAGATGACGGAATTGTGTTCTGCTGCGGAGTTGGCTGCCGATGCTTGACGTTCGGATTGGAAGCTGCAATTATATGCAGGCTCAATCGCGGCGTTACCTCAGCTGGATAGAGGGTCTGACTACGAATCAGAACGTCATAGGTTCGAATCCTATACGCCGCACCATTTGAGACATAGAAGCCCCGGGCCGTACGGCCTGGGGCTTTTTAGTGTTTAGCGGGATGGAGACGCCTGGAGGAACGCCCCTTCGGCCGGGCCCGGCTGCTGGACAGGCCGTGCGCCGGAACCAGGCGGCCCTCACGTCGACGGCAACCGCCGTCCTCCGCAGATCTCTGGCATAGTAGGGCCACCGCAAGCCGCCGGCGGCAACCGCCGTCCCGCGCGCCCGCCGCCGCACCGCCAGGAGGACCCGTATGCCCGCCGCCGTCTACGAGCCGCTGCACCCCACCCACGTCTTCGACCTGCACTGCGACACCCTCGACCTGCTTGCGATGCGCGACCGCGAGCCCTATGCGGGGTTCGGCCTGCGCCCGGGCGACGAGGGCTTCACCGACCTGGCGGACAACCGGGCGGCGGTGAGCCTCGCCCGCATGGAAGACTTTGCCTGGTGCCAGTGCTTCGCCGTGTGGGTGCCCGACCTCTACCGCCACCACGACGCCTACGGCTTCTACGAGCAGGCGCGCGACTTCTTCTACCGGCAGGTCGCCCTACACGCAGACCGCGTCGAGCACGTCCGCGACGCACGCCTCGTCGACGACGTGCTGGCCCGCGGCAAGGTGGCCGCGCTGCTCACCCTTGAGAACTCGACGCCCGTCAACCGCAGCGTGCACGCCATCCACCGGCTGGCCGAGGACGGCGTGAAGATGGTGACCCTCACCTGGAACGGCCGCAACGCCGTGGGCAGCGGCCACCTGACCGCCGACGGCCTCACCGCCTTCGGGCGCGAGGCCGTGCGCGCCTATGAGGACGAGCGCATCGTGGTGGACGTCTCGCACCTCAACGACGCCGGCTTCGCAGACCTCGTGGACGTCGCGCGGCGACCCTTCGTGGCGAGCCACTCCAACGCCCGCGCCGTGTGCCCCAACCCGCGCAACCTCACCGACCACCAGTTCCGCGCCATCTGCGACATGGGCGGCCTCGTGGGACTCAACCTCTACACCAAGTTCATCACCGAGCGCCCCGTACGCTGCGCGCCGTGCAGCGGTGGGCCGGGCGTGACGGGAGCCACCGGCGGGAACACGGCGGAATCGGGGGCGGAGGGGGTCCAGCCGGAACCGGGCGACGTGACCTTCGACGAGCTGGCCGCGCACATCGAGCACTTCCTCGACCTGGGCGGCGAAGACGCGCTGGCGCTGGGCAGCGACTGGGACGGCTCGGACGTGCCCACCTGGCTCGCGACCTGCGACACCGTCGGCGAGCTGCGTCATCTGCTGGCGCGGCGCTTTGGGGACGAGCTGGCCGACAAGATCTGCTTCACCAACGCGCGCGACTTCTTCGCGCGCAACGAGACGGCGTAGGCACGCGGACTTCCGACGGACTTCCGCCGTCCCTTCGACGGGGCTGCGGCGGACCTCGCCGAGGCCGCAGGTCGCGCATAACGCCCGCAAGCACACACGATAAAAGCAAAGAGGGCGCCTTTTGCCCGACACCGCAAGTGGGTACAAGGGCAACGGGCGCTTCTCGGGCGCCCGACGTTTGACGCACCATAAACGCACCCGACCGCGAACGGGGAGACCCGCACCTATGGAACCCGATCTACCCTACGACCGCGAAGACGCGCGCACGCTGGCGACGCTGGCCTCCGTCACGCCCGAGCTTGGTCTCGACATCCGGCAGCATATGAGCCTCATGCAGGAGTACCGCGCCGCCGTGCGCGCGATCCGCACCAAGCTCGAGATACTCGACGAGGATTCCAAGGTACGCCTGCAGCGCAACCCCATCCACGGCATCACCTCGCGCATCAAGACGCCCACGAGCCTCATCGAGAAGCTGCGCCGCAAAGGCCTGCCCATGACGGTCGAGAGCATCCGCGCCAACATCTACGACATCGCCGGCGTGCGCGTGGTCTGCAACTACCTCAACGACGTCGAGGAGGTCGCCGACGCCCTGCTCGCCCAGGACGACGTGAAGCTCATCGAGCGCAAGGACTACATCGCCCATCCCAAGGACTCGGGCTACCGCAGCCTGCACCTGGTGGTGAGCGTACCGGTGTACCTGAGCGACAAGCGGCGCGAGGTTCCCGTCGAGGTGCAGATCCGCACCATCGCGATGGACTTCTGGGCAAGCCTCGAACACCGCCTGCGCTACAAGAACCGCTCGGTGCTCGAGGCGCACGGCCCCGAGATCGAGGGCATCCGCCGCCGGCTTGTCATCTGCGCCAACCAGATCGCCCTCATCGACCAGTCGATGCAGCAGATCCAGCTCGACATCGACGCGCTGCGCGCCGAGCAGGAGGAGGCGCTCTTCGCCGACGTGGTCGGGCTGACGGTCGAGCCGGGAGCTCCGTCCGACGACCCCGAGGCGTCGAACGGCGAGGCCGCAGCCGTCGCCGGGTAAATCTGGGGCGGTCCGCGGCCGTCTTGTCGCGGCCGCCCTTATGCGAGCGTGTTCCAGAT
>CAZUFB010000126.1:0-4819 GCA_964619775.1 uncultured Coriobacteriaceae bacterium | reverse complement strand
CGCTACCTCAGCAACTTGCCGCGCACCACGACGTGGCGCACGGCAAGGGTCGCGCGGTCGAGCACCACGGCGTCGGCCACCTTGCCGCGGGTGATGGATCCGCGCTCGCCGTCGGCGCCGATGACCCGCGCCGGGTTGGCGGTCGCGGCGCGCACAGCGTCCTCGAGAGGGACCCCCATCTCCTGCACGGCGTACACGAGGCAGCCCATCAGGTCGCTCACCGAGCCGGCGAGGGTACCGTCGGCAAGCGTGGCGCGCGATCCGCACACGGTCACGTCTTGGCCGCCGAGGTCGTAGGTGCCGTCGGTCAGGCCGCAGGCGCGCATGGTGTCGCTGACGAGACAGACGCGGTCGCGCCCGAACAGTCCGAACGCCAAGCGCACCATGGCAGGGTGGACATGGATGCCGTCACATATAAGTTCGACGGTCACGTCGTCGCGCTCGGCGGCCGCTGCGATGGGGCCGGGTTTGCGGTGGTGCAGCCCCGGCATTGCGTTGAAGAGGTGCGTCACGTGGCGCGCGCCGCGTTCGAACGCCTCGGCGGCGCAGCCGTAGTCGGCGCAGGTGTGGGCGACCGAGACGCGCACACGTCCCGCCGCCTCGGCGACGAAGTCGAGGTTGCCGGGCTCCTCGGGCGCCACGTCCACGAGTTTGACGAGACCGTCCGCGATTTCCTGGAGGTGGTCGAACTCCCCGACGTCCGCGCCGCGCACAAAGGCGGGGTTCTGGGCCCCCGCCTTCTCGGGGGAGATGTAGGGGCCTTCCATGTTGACGCCTACGAGGGCCGCCATGCCGTCGGCCTCCGACCCGGCGAACGCCGCGGCGCCGCCGAACGCCCGCGCAAGCGTCTCGAAGGGAAACGTCATGCTGGCGGGGCAGATTGCGGTCACGCCGCGCGAAGCCTCATAGGTCGCGATGGTCGCAAGCGCCTCGGGCGTGCCGTCGCACAGGTCGGCGCCCATGCAGCCGTGGAAGTGGATGTCGACGAGGCCCGGTATGACGTAGCAGTCGGCCGCGTCGATCACGGAAGGGTCGCCTTCGGTCTTTGTCGGGACGCTCGAGCCGGCGACGACCGCCGAGAAGCGGCCGTCGCCGATGACGACGTCCGCGGTGTGGAACCGCTCGCCCGTGAAGACCAGGCCACCCTCGATGCGTTTGACGTCCGGCAGGTTCCGACCTTTCGTTTCCATCGCGCTCCCCTCTTTCTCGCCAACTGCCCTCGCGCGCCCTGCCCGGCAATTTTGCGGACTGCCCTAGCGGCCCAGCAGCGCGCCGGCCTCGGGGTCGACCACGACCGTGGCGTCGGGGTGGAACTGCAAAATCGACGCGGGGACCCGCGGCGTCACCGGTCCTTCGAGCGCCTGCTTGACGATGTGCGCCTTGCTTGCGCCGTTGGCGACGAGCAGCAGCCTGCGGGCGCGCATGATCGTGCCGATGCCCATCGTGCGGGCGCTCGCGGGCACCTCGTCGACCGAGTCGAACAGGCGGCTGTTGGCTTGGCGCGTCATCTCGGTGAGGTACACGGTGTGGGTGCGCTTGGAGAACTCCTCGTCCGGCTCGTTGAAGCCGATATGGCCGTTGTGCCCGATGCCGAGAAGCTGAATGTCGACGCCGCCGGCCTGCTCGATGGCCTCCTCGTAGGCGTCGGAGGCTTTTAGCTCGTCGGTGCAGGCCACATCGGGGGTGTGCGTGCGGCCGAGGTCGATGTCGACGTGGTCGAACAGGTTGGTGCGCATGAAGTGGCGGTAGCTTTGCGGATGGGTGGCCTCGAGGCCGCAGTACTCGTCGAGGTTGAAGGTTGTGACGCCGGCGAAGCTGAGCTCGCCTTTCTGGTAGTTTTTGACCAGCTCGGCGTAGAGGCCGATGGGCGTGGTGCCCGTCGCCAGGCCGAGCACGCAGTCGGGCTTCTCCCGAACGCACTGCGCCAGGAGGTCGGCCGCGACGCGGCTCATCTCTTCGTACGATGCGGCAACGATGACGTTCATATCCGTGCATCCCTCCATGGGCGTGCGTCGGGGCGGCCGCCGCGCCTGCGCGGTATGCGGTTCGGTGCGGGGTCGTCGGGTCGATGGTTTCACAGCAGCCCATCATACCACAGGGGTCGTCGCGTACGTCGTCGACTGGGGGCGACCCCGGAGACGCCGGCCTCCTGCCGCGGTCGCGGCTTTTTCTTCGAACCGAAACCGTCCGGCCGCACGTTGTTCGCCGTCTTGCAACCTGTCGGAACGCTTTCCGTTGCCGCCCCGCAACGGTGGCGCCGTATGGTGTCGCCGTATGGAACGGGAAGGCCGCGGGTGCCCGCCGAATCCGGCGGCCGCCCTACGGCCCGTCGAAGAGGAGGAATCTTCCATGGCAGACACCAGGCTTTGGGATATGCTCGCCGAGATGAAGGGCGCGGGTTACCGCTGGGTCGACCTCACCCACGAACTGAGCCCCCAGACCCCGCACTGGTACGGGTTCAAGCCTCTTGAGTCGGAGCTGCTCTTCGACTACCTGCCGGGTACCGACGAGGACAAGCTCGCCCCCATGCGCTGCCTGCAGTACTCGGTGGCCTCGCAGTACGGCACGCATGCCGACGTGCCGCTGCACTTCCACGAGCACGGTCGCTCGATGGCCCAGTTTGAACCGCGCGAGCTGGTGTTTCCGCTCGTGGTGGTAGACAAGTCCGCCGAGTGCGCCGCCAACCCCGACTTCGTGCTGACTGCGGACGATCTCGTGGCGTGGGAGGCCGAGCACGGCCCCATTCCCGCAGGCGCGTTCGTCGCCTTCCGGTCGGACTGGTACAAGAAGCCCGACCTCGACAACCCCGACGAGAACGGGCAGCCCCACTATCCCGGTTGGGACGTCGAGGCCATCCGCTGGCTTGTTGAGGAGCGCAACATCGGAGCCATCGGACACGAGCCGGCCGACACCGACCCTGCGATCGTCACCACCAGGGAGGGGGCCTATCCCTACCCGGGCGAGCAGTATATCCTGTCCACCGACCGATTCCAGGTGGAGGTCATGCGCAACCTCGACCAGGTGCCTGCGACGGGGAGTATCATCGTCTGCGCGTTCCCGCGTCTGAAGGACGGCACGGGGTTCCCGACGCGCTGCTTCGCCGTGTGCCCCGCCGAGTAGCGGGTCGCGGCGGCCCGCCTGCCCCGCGGCCCTGGTGAGAGGAGACCTGCTTTATGGAGATCGAGTCGGTTGCCGTAGTGGGAAAGGGCGCGCTCGGCCTGCTGTACGCCGACGCCATCGAACAGGCGCTCGGGACGGAGGCCGTCTGCTTCGCGATGGATGAAGGGCGCTATGCGCGCCATGCGGGCGAGGCCGTGCCCATCAACGGCGAGCCGCGCACGTTTCGGACGGTCGCGCCCGCGCAGGCCGAGCCGGTCGACCTGTTTGTCTTCGCGGTCAAGGCGACCGGCCTGGCCGACGCCATCGACCTGGCCGCGCCGTTCGTGGGGCCGCAGACGCGCATTGTCTCGCTGTTGAACGGCATCACGAGCGAGGAGCGCATCGCGGCGCGCTACGGCTGGGAGCACCTGGTGCTGTGCGTGGCGCAGGGCATGGACGCGGTGCACATCGGCGGCGGCCTCGCCTTCGCCCACCGCGGCGAGCTGCGCTTCGGCGCCGCCCCGGGGACCGACCCGCAGACCGTGGCCGACATCGCGGCTTTCTGCGACCGGGTGGGGCTGTCGTATGTGGTGGAGAAGGACATCGAACACCGCCTGTGGGCCAAGTTCATGCTCAACGTCGGCGTCAACCAGACCTGCATGGTCTACGGAGGCACCTACGGCAGCGTCTCGCAGCCGGGCGAGCAGAACCGCACGTTCGTCGCCGCGATGCGCGAGGTGGTCGCCGTCGCCAACGCCGAGGGCGTCGCGCTCACCGAGGGCGACCTGGCGGCGATGGCCGCACTCATGGCGTCGCTCGACCCCGACGGGATGCCGTCGATGGCCCAGGACCGCATCAACCGCAAGCCGTCGGAGGTGGCCGAGTTCTCGGGGACGCTCATCGAGCGCGCGGAGCGTCACGGCATCCTGGTGCCCACGAACCGCTGGCTCAACGAGCGCATCCGCGAGATTGAGGCGGGCTATTAGAAGCGGTTAACGGAGTCCACGGGCATGCCCCGCACCCCCCTGCGCGTCCGAACCTGTGCGCTTCCGGTGCACGTCTTCGCCGTGGATGCGTTCCGTGCGACAATGGGGCGGTTCGGCACGCCCTCCCGTGCGGACCGTCCTGCTGGCGGCCGCGGGCGGGGCGTGCGACCGACCGCGAAGTCTACCAGTGAGGTTCAACGCATGGCGGAATTCATCTACCAGATGTACCAGGCGCGCAAGGCGCACGGCGACAAGGTTGTCCTCGACGACGTGTCGCTCAGCTTTTTTCCCGGCGCCAAGATCGGTGTCGTTGGCCCCAACGGCATGGGCAAGTCCACGCTGCTGCGGCTCATGGCCGGCCTCGAGGAGGTCTCCAACGGCGAGGCGCGCCTCACACCCGGCTACACGGTGGGCATCCTGCAGCAGGAGCCGCCGCTCGACGAGGACAAGACGGTCCTGCAGAACATCGAGCAGGCGTTTGGCGACGTCATAGCCAAAGTCGAGCGCTTCAACCAGATCGGCGAGGAGATGGCCGCCCCCGACGCCGACTTCGACGCGCTGATGGACGAGATGGGCCGCCTGCAGAACGAGATTGACGCCGCCAACGGCTGGGATCTCGACTCGCAGCTCTCCCAGGCCATGGACGCGTTGCAGTGTCCCGACCCCGACATGCCGGTCAACGTGCTGTCCGGTGGCGAGCGCAGGCGCGTGGCGCTGTGCCGCCTGCTGCTCGA
>CAZUFB010000125.1:0-4833 GCA_964619775.1 uncultured Coriobacteriaceae bacterium | reverse complement strand
TCGCTATGCCCACGTCGGCGCGGGTGAGCACCGGCGCGTCGTTGATGCCGTCGCCTACAAAGGCCAGCTTGCCGTCGCCCTTTTCCTGGGCGAGCAGGCGTTCCACCGCACGGACCTTGTCTTCGGGAAGCAGCTGCGCGTGCACTTCGTCCAGACCGAGCCGCGCGCCCACGGCTTCGGCCACGTCGCGGCGGTCGCCGGTAAGCATGACGCACTTCTTGACGCCTGCGACGTGCAGGTCGCGAATCGCCTGCTCGGCGTCGTCCTTCACCACGTCCGCTATCACGATGTGGCCGGCATAGACCCCGTCGACGGTCACATGCAGGACGGTCCCGGTGAGGTCGCACTCGCGCCATGTCGTGCCGTTCTCCTCCATGAGCTTGTCGTTGCCCACAAGCACCACGCGCTCGTCGACCTTGGCCTGCACGCCGTGGCCCGACTCCTCGCGCACGTCGGTGATGCGCGCCTGGTCGATCTCGCCCGAATAGGCGCGTTTGACCGAGATCGCGATGGGATGGTCCGAGAACGCCTCGGCGTAGGCAGCGTTGGAGAGCACGTAGTCGGGATCCACGCCCTTCTCGGGATGGACGGCCACCACGTTGAAGGTGCCCGAGGTGAGCGTGCCCGTCTTGTCGAACACCACCGTGTCCACGCGGCCGAGCTGTTCGAGGTAGTTGGACCCCTTGACGAGGATACCGGCCTTCGATGCGCCGCCGATGCCGCCGAAAAAGCTCATGGGCACGCTGATGACCAGCGCGCAGGGGCACGACACCACGAGGAACGTGAGGCCGCGCAAGATCCAGTCGCTCCACGCGCCCATGCCCAGCAGCGGCGGGATCACGGCAAGCAGCAGGGCCGCGCCCGTGACGAGGGGCGTGTACCAGCGAGCGAAACGCGTGATGAAGTTCTCGGTACGCGCCTTCTTCTCGCTCGCGTTCTCCACGAGCTCCAGGATACGGCTCACGGTGGACTCGCCGAACGGCTTGGTGGTCTCGATGCGCAGCAAACCCGTCATGTTGACGCAGCCCGAGATGACGTTCGCACCCGCCTCCACGTAGCGCGGCACGCTCTCGCCGGTGAGGGCGGCGGTGTCGAGCTGGCTGCTCCCCTCCACCACAAAACCGTCGATGGGCACGCGCTCGCCAGGTTTGACCACGATGACGCCGCCCACCGGGACCTCGGCGGGATCAACCTGCTCAAGCCTGCCGTCGCGCTCGACGTTGGCGTAGTCGGGCGCGATGTCCATCATCGCGGCGATGGATTTGCGGCTCTTGCCCACCGCATAGCTTTGGAACAGCTCCCCGACCTGGTAGAACAGCATCACCGCGGCACCTTCGGCCATGTGCGGGTCGGTGTCGGGGAAAAACACCATCGCAAACGCGCCGATGGTGGCCACCGCCATGAGGAAGCTCTCGTCGAACGCCCGGCCGTGGCGGATGTTGCGCGCGGCCTTGGCAAGCACGTCATAGCCGGCCACGAGGTAGGGCACAAGGAACAGGACGAACGCGGCGTATATGTCGCCCGGGGTCCCGAACGCCCCTGCAAGCAAGCCGAGCTCGTCGGCGGCGTACACGACGACGAACACGGCGAGCGCGACGAGGATGCGGTTGCGCCAACGCCTCTGCTTCTTGTTCACGGTCGCTTCACCTTGCCTAGGTACAAAGGGGCCTGCAGGCGTCTAGCGCAAGATTTCGCAGTCGGGCTCAATCTGAGCCGTCAGCTTCACCACGCGCTCGAGCACGTCGTCGAAGGCGTCGTCGTCGGCCACCAGGGTGAGCTTCTGCGTCATGAAATTGACCGAGGCGCTCTCCACGCCGTCGACCTTCTTGATGGCGTCCTCGAGCTTCTGGGCGCAGTTGGCGCAGTCGATCTCGTCGAGCTTGAAAACCTTGCGCATGGTGCTGTCCTTTCGTCGGGCCGCCGATGCAGGCAGCCGGTTTGCTGGGCGATGGCAGTGCCGGACATATGGGGAGGGACAGGCAATGGAGGCGAAGATGCCGGGCGGCCGAAAGGACGCCTTCCCTGCCTCCGAGCGCCCCTCCCCTACTCGCAGATGTGGCTCATGCCCTGCGCGAGCATCGTGTAGACGTGGTCGTCGGCCAGAGAGTAGACGACGTTGCGCCCCTCGCGCTGGAACTTGACGAGGCGAGCCTGTTTGAGGATACGCAGCTGGTGCGACACGGCGCTCTGCGTGGACGAGGTGGCCTCGGCGATGTCGGCCACGCAGCGGTCTTTGGCCATGAGGCAGAACAGGATCTTGATGCGCGTGGTGTCGCTGAAAATCTTGAACAGGTCGGCCAGATCGTAGAGCAGCTCCTCGTCGGGGATGGCGTCGGAGGACTCGCCGTCCTGCCCGTCATGGACGGCATGTCCGTCGTGGGCGTGCACGGCGCCGGAGACGAGGGCAGGTGCCACGGAGGGAGGCATCGCGTTCGGTTGTTCCATCGTGCAACCTCCTAACATCTGAACATCTGTTCATGTGTTAGTATATGAACAGATGTTCAGATGTCAAGAGGAAAATATGACCATGAGCCGACCGGTACGGCAACCAGGCGCAGCAGGGTCAAACGAGACGGTGGAAAGCTGTTTCAAACCCCATGCCAAAGCGCGCCCGGCGGGATCCCGCTCCCACCGGACGCGCTTCTTCTACCTATGCCGCCAAATGCGGCACCTTGACAGCCGGATTCCCCTTACAGCTCGATCACGATCGTCATCGTGTCCTTGTCGTAGGTGTCGCGCGGGTCGGCAAACGTCACCGTGTAGTCGCCCGACCCCTCGTACACAAAGTAGAGCATCGCCTCGGCCTCCTCGCCCACACCGATGCGGCCGAGGCTGTACACCGAGTCGTCGGGATAGACGGAGGCGTCGGTGACCTGGGCTTCGCCCGACGGCCCGGTCAGCGTAATCTCGCGCACGTCGGGATGGTCGGGCTCGTCGTCGATGTTCTTGACCGTCACCGGCACCCCGATGAGGGTCGTGCCGTTGACGTCGACCTCGATGTAGGTCGACGGATCGTCGCTCACAGTGTACTCAAAATCCTCGTAACGCAAGGTGTCGCCCACGGCGACGTCGCCTTTGGCGGTGGTGCCGTCCGCCAGGAAACCACCGTCCTCGACAGACGAGACAGGGGTCAGCGACAGGTGGATGGCCTCGCATGCGGCGGCTACCGAGGCGTCGGCGTCGGCCGAATAAGCCGACAGGGCGACCGTCACCGAACCTTCGCCGTAGACGAGCGTGGCATAGCCCTGGGTCGTACGGTGGTCGTCACGCTCGCTGTAGGCGATGTCGCGCACCGCCGTGCCGTCGACCGTGCGGTCCTGGACCGTGCCGGCACGCAGAGCGTCCTCGTCGACGTCGAGGTCGCCGGCGACCTCCTCCACGAACTCGGCCGTGCTATGCAGGTCGTCGTCGACAGTGGCGACGCGCTTGCCCGTGATGGTGGCAACCTGGAAGACAGCCTGGTCGCCGGTGTAGATGTCATAGGTGATGCCGTCGTCGCGATAGGTCGCGTGGCTCCAGTCTGCGGGAATCTCGAACGTGACGCTGCCGTTGGACACCGTGACGGTCGAGCCGTCCGCCTCGGCTGCAGTGCCTTGGTCCGCGGTGCCTTGCGCCTGCTCCTGCTCCGCAGAGGCTCCGGGGCCGGTCCCGTTTGCATAGAACTCGCTGGCCAGTGCAACACCGCCAAACATCAAGCCAAACGCGAGAGAGCCTGCCAACAGTGCAGAACGGGACGTGGTGCGCAGTGCCATTGCTCCTCCTTAGACTCACGTGCGGTTTTCCTACCTTAACGGCAGGTTTACATCCCTCCGTATTCCCCGTTGCAAGCGCTTTAATCACGTCCTCCCGGGTTTTTAGGTATGTTGTAGCAGGGCTTCGACCGTCAGCGGCGCGTTGAGGCTCTCGAAGAGCCTCCTCTGCCTCTCCGGGAGGTCGCCGCACACCCATCTTCCGCCGACCTTGTTGGCCTTGACCATCCTCGCCTCCAGCAGGCAATCGTCTACCGACTCGCCTTTCACTGCCTTGCAAGCCTCGGCGACGTCGCGGTGGACAAGCGCGGTGACAAGCGCGACAAACGCCAAGCCCTGCGCCTTGTAGCAGTCCTGCGCTCCGGGAGACGTGAACCCGAACCCGTTTCTGAGCCAGTCGGAGAAGGTCTCGACCGACCAACGGCGCTTGTAGGCCTCATGGACCTCCCGCGCCGACATGTCCTCGCGGCCCGTCTGGAGCACGACGACGCCCATGAGGCCCTTCACCTCGTCGAACCCCTCTTCCGTGTACCCTTTGGCGCCCTGCCCCATCTTGGCGAGATACCCCGCCTGCTCTAAAGCCTGCTCGTTAAGGTCGCGGAACAGGATGACCCGGGCACCGCGGCGGCGGGCATCGCGATACTCGACAACCGACGCCTTGCGCTGCCGCCGATAGACGAACCTGCCGTCGGCCCCGGGGTCGGCGACGGCCTCTTTGCAGGCCAGAAGATGCCTGGCGAGCGGGATTATGTAGGGGCCTCCCTGCGAGGCGAGCGCCTCGATGTTGGCCTTGCTGTAAAACCCCGCGCCCGCTATGAACGTCTTGTCGGCGAGCTCCGCGCGAGAGAGCAGATCGCGCGCGCCCGCCTTGTCGGGGGCGGCGCCCTCGTACATGCGCGCAAGCATGGGGCGGGCCGTGCCCACGTCGTAGGCCATCAGCAGGTTCGCCTGGTCGGACCCGGGCCTGGGATGCCTGTAGCCGGGCTCCGCCAGATCGTTGAGCCGCGATGCGGAGGGCATGGCGTGCCCGCCGACGGCGACCTCCGGCCCGGAAGACGCGCACAGGGCGGCCTCGAAGGACATG
>CAZUFB010000124.1:0-4941 GCA_964619775.1 uncultured Coriobacteriaceae bacterium | reverse complement strand
ATTCCTGGAACGCGTGCGGCAACGCCTGCGGGCAGGGGTGCCCATGCTATTATGAAAAGCCGTCGAACCCCCGGTTCCGGCCGCCCGTTGCGAGGCGGCGCGGGAGGACGGCCGGCAACCCCGCACACTGGTTGGATGTGATGGACATGGCACTGCGCAACAGTCAGGACCAGCAGGATTCTGCGGGCCTTGCCGGCGCGCACTACGGAAGCGGCTCCGCCGGGCAGGGCGGCCAGGCGGGCTGGTCCGACGGGTACGGCTCCTACGGCTCCTACGGCGAGGACGCGCTGTTCTCCCAGCAGCCGGGCACCGACGGCTACGCGGCCGGGCAAGGCTACGACGGCCGGCAGGCCGACCCCTACGCATACGAGGGCTACCCCCAGACGCAGCAGATTCCCCAGTCCGGCACCTACGGCGGCTACGCGGGCGGGCAAGGCTACGTGGGCCAGCACGGCGCGGCGGGCGTGCAGCATATGCGCAACGTCGGCTACCGCGGCGGCCGCCACGGGCAGCCGCCCGAGCCTCCGCGCAAGAAGAAGGGCAACGCCGGCCTCGTAATCGCCGTCATCCTGCTTGTGGTGGGCCTTGCACTGCTCGTCGGCGCGGGCGTGCTCTACTTCCAGAGCCAGCAGGCCTACAGCGCCAACGAGCAGGAGTACACCGAGCTGGCCGAGGCCAACGTTACCGAGGACACCGACACGGGCACCCCCATCGTCGACTTCGAGGCCCTCCAGCTGCTCAACTCCGAGATCGTCGGCTGGATTCAGATTCCCGACACGGTGATCAACTACCCCGTCGTGCAGCATTCGGACAACTCCTACTACCTCAACCACTCGTTCCTCGGCCGCTACGACGAGTTCGGCGCCGTGTTCATGGACTACCGCAGCGCGTCCGACCTGTCGGACTGGAACACGGTCTTCTACGGCCACCACCTGCAGAACGGCAACATGTTCGCCAAGATTGCCGACTACTCCGACCAGACCGAGTTCGACACGCTGCAGAACCTCTACTACGTCACCTCCGACGGCACGGTCCGCGTGCTCGTGCCCCTGTGCTGCATAGTGGTCAACGGCTACGACGTCGACTCCATCCAGTTTGACTTCACCGACCAGGCCTCGTTCGAAACCTACGTCCAATCGCTCATCGACCGGTCGAGCGCCCGGTCGTCCACGGCGACCGCATCGGGCGTCAGCCACATCTACATGTTCTCGACCTGCAGCTACGAGCAGGACAACGACCGCACCATCCTGGTGTGCGTCGACCTCACCGGTTCCAACGGCACGGTGGTCGACGCCAGCCAGAGCCTGAGCGACATCCAGGCGGCGGCCGACGAGGTGATAGGCACGACCGACGAAACCCAGGTGGAGGGATAGGCGCATGCGCTCTGCACGTTCCGAGCTGCCGCTACCGAGGCAGGCTGCAAGTCTTGACAAACGATGTTCCCGGCGCGCCGACGTGCCTGCGGGCTGCCTCGACTGCGCCGCGTCGCCCCTGCCCGACCACCCCGAGGAGGAGTGCGGCGTCTTCGGGGTGTGGGCTCCCGAGCGCGACGTCGCCCGGCTCACGCACTTCGCGCTGTGCGCCTTGCAGCACCGCGGCCAGGAGTCGGCCGGCATCGCGGTGGGCGACGGCTCCACGGTGCTCGTGCGCAAGGACGAGGGCCTGGTGAGCCAGGTTTTCTCCGACGCCGACATCGAGGCCCTCAAAGGGGAGCTCGCCATCGGCCATGTGCGCTACGGCACCTCGGGGTCGAAGGGCTGGCAGGGCGCGCAGCCCCATCTGTCCACCATCGGCGACGTCGTCGTCGCGCTGGCGCACAACGGCACCCTCGTCAACTCCGACGACCTGCGTCGCCAGCTCATCGACCTCGGCGTGCCGTTTCTCTCCAACACCGACTCCGAGGTGGCCTGCCGCCTCATCGGCTATTTCACCCAGAACACGCACCACATCCGCGAAGGAATTCGCAAAACGATGGAGCTGCTCGAGGGCGCCTATGCCATGGTGCTCATCAACGACGAGTCGCTCTACGCCTTCCGCGACCCCAACGGCATCCGCCCGCTCGTGCTGGGCGAGTTGTCCGACGGCAGCGGCTGGTGCGTGGCGAGCGAGACCTGCGCCCTCGACATTTTGGGCGCGCGCTTCGTGCGCGACGTGCGCCCCGGCGAGGTGCTGCGCATCAACAAGGAAGGCCTGGTCAGCGAGCAGGCCGTGCCGGCGCGCGACCGGGCGCTGTGCATCTTCGAGCATGTGTACTTCGCGCGCCCCGACTCGGTGATGGAAGGGGACTCCATCTACGAGGCGCGCTTCCGCATGGGCGAGCGCCTGTTCGCCGAGTCGCCCGTCGAGGCCGACCTCGTCGTGGGCGTGCCCGACTCGGGCCTGCCCGCAGCCGAGGGCTTCGCGCGCGCCAGCGGCATCCCCTTCGGCTCGGGCTTCGTGCGCAACCGCTACGTGGCCCGCACGTTCATCCAGCCCACGCAGGACATGCGCGAGGCGGGCGTGCGCCTCAAGCTCAACCCGCTGGCCAGCATCATCGCTGGCAAGCGCCTTGTGGTGGTGGACGACTCCATCGTGCGCGGCACCACCTCGCGCCAGATCGTCAAGATGCTGCGCGAGGCGGGCGCAACCGAGGTCCACATGCGCATCGTGTCGCCCGAGGTCAAGTGGCCCTGCTTCTACGGCATCGACACCGACATCCAACAGCAGCTCATCTCGGCCAACAAGAACGTCGGCGAGGTATGCTCCTGGATCGGCGTCGACTCGCTGGCGTTTCTCTCCGTCGAGGGGCTGCTTTCGTGCGTGCAGCCGGGCGGCTACTGCTGCGCGTGCTTCGACGGCCGCTACCCGGTGGAGATTCCCCCGGCCTTCTCGCGAGGCAAGTTCCTCGACGGCTACGAACCCAACAACCTTCAGACGGCGTCGGCCACGAGCCAGCGCCTGGTGAGCGACATCGCCCGGGAAATCGAAAGGGAGTACCAGCAGTGAGCGACGAGAAGCAGCAGGTAACCTACCGCGACGCCGGCGTCGACACGGCCGAGGGGGCCCGTGCGGTCGACCTGATGAAGGCCAGCGTGGCCGCCACCAACCGCCCCGAGGTCATCGGCGGCCTCGGCGGTTTCGGCGGCCTGTTCTCGGCCGCCAACATCAAGAAGATGGACGACCCCGTGCTCGTCTCGGGCACCGACGGCGTGGGCACCAAGCTCAAGCTCGCCCAGCTCTTCGGCCGGCACGGCACCGTGGGCATCGACCTGGTGGCCATGTGCGCCAACGACCTGCTCGCCTCGGGTGCCGAGCCGCTGTTCTTCCTTGACTACATCGCCATCGGCCACATCGAGGCCGAGTACGTCGCCGTTATCGTGGACGGCATCGCGCAGGGCTGCCTGCAGGCGGGCTGCGCGCTCGTCGGCGGTGAGACGGCCGAGCACCCCGGCGTCATGGAGCCCGACGACTACGACCTGGGCGGGTTCTGCGTGGGCGTCGTCGACCGCGCCAAGATGCTGCTGCCCGAGATGGTGCAGGAGGGCGACGTGGTGCTCGGGCTTGCGTCGAGCGGCCTGCATTCCAACGGCTACTCGTTGGCCCGCCGCGTGTTCCTCGACGGCCGCCCCGCCGAGGCGTACTTCGAGCCGATGGACGAGCTGGGCGGCGAGAGCCTGGCCGACGCCCTGCTCAGGCCCACGCGCATCTATGTGAGGCCCGTCCTGTCGGCCCTTGAGGCCGGCCTGCCCGTCCACGGCGTGGCCCACATCACCGGGGGCGGCATCACCGAGAACCTCAACCGCGTGCTGCCGCCCACGCTCGACGCGGCCGTGGACGCGGGCACGTGGGATGTGCCGCCCATTGTCAAGCTGGCTGTGAAGGAGGCCAACCTGAGCGACGAGGAGGCCTACCGCACCTTCAACATGGGCATCGGCATGGCAATCATCTGTGCCGCCGACGCCGCCGACGCCGTGGCCGCGCACTTTGCCGCCGCCGGCGAGACGGTCTACACCATCGGCGGCATCGTGCCGGGCAAGGGCGAGGTAGTCTACCGCTAAGGAGCGCGCCGTGACCATCAAGCTGGGAGTTCTCATTTCGGGCAGCGGGACCAACCTGCAGGCCATCATCGACGCCATCGCCGCCGGCACGCTCGACGCCGAGGTGCCCATCGTGGTGTCGAGCCGCCCGGGCGCATACGGCCTCAAGCGCGCCGCCGAGGCCGGCATCCAGACGCTCTCGATGACCCCCGACCTCTACGCCGCCGACCCCGTGGCGGCCGACGAGGCCATCGCTGGCACCCTGCTGCGCTGCCAGGTCGACTACGTGGTCATGGCCGGCTACATGCGCATGGTGCGCGAGCCGCTTCTGGCGGCGTTTCCCAACCGCATCGTGAACCTGCACCCGGCCCTGCTGCCGGCGTTCAAGGGAGCGCACGCTATTGCCGACGCCTGGACGCGCGGTGTGAAGGTGACCGGTGTGACCGTGCACTTTGCCAACGCCGACTACGACTGCGGACCCATCATCGCCCAGCGCGCGGTGACCGTGGACGAGGGCATGTCCCTCGACGACCTCGAGGCCCGCATCCACGAGATCGAGCACATGCTGTACCCCGAGACCCTGCAACTCATCGCCGAGGGTCGCGTGCACGTGATGGGCGACAACACCGTGCGTATCGACCCGCCGGTAGGGACGGCGGAGTAGCTCTGGCGCCCCGCCCGCGCGGCTGGCACCGGTGCGCCGAGGCGGGGCGCATCGGCCGTCGGCGCGGGCGGGAGGTGGGGCAAACCCCTCGCAACCGAGCCGCCGGCCGGCTGATTCCCAGGCTTTTACCTTCGACCCCTCAGTCGACAAACTCGCGTCGAGTAACTCTTTGCCACAATGTCAAGTGATGAATTTAAAAAGGCAAAAACCCCTCTCCGTTAAGAGAAGGGTTAGAGTAGCATTTCTGCTGATTTTCTCGCA
>CAZUFB010000123.1:0-4973 GCA_964619775.1 uncultured Coriobacteriaceae bacterium | reverse complement strand
CATGAGGAAGGGGAAGTTCCACGGCACGATCTGCCCGACGACGCCGATGGGCTCGCGCAGCACGATGCTCAGCATGCCGCCGTCGAGCACGGACGCGGTGCCCTCCTCGGCGCGCAGCACGCCTGCGAAGTAGCGGAAATGGTCCGAGCTGTACGGCACGTCGATGGCCGTGGTCTCGCGGATGGGCTTGCCGTTGTCGCGGGTCTCGACCTCGGCGAGCAGCGCGGCGTTTTCGTCGATGCGGTCGGCGATCTTAAGCAGGATGTCGGCCCGGACGCTCGGTTCGACCGCCTTCCATGCGGGGAACGCCGCCCAGGCCGCGTCGACGGCCGCGTCGACGTCTTCCTTGGTGGCCTCGGCGCAATAGGCGAGGTGCTCGCCGGTCGCGGGGTTGGTGGTGGCGAACGTCGCCCCGTCGGACGCGGGGACGAACTGGCCGTTGATGTAAAGCCCGTAGGTCTCTTTGAGGGTGACGGACATGGGACGCGTCCTTTCTCGTGGGGCCGCCGGCAAGGCGGCCGTGGGCGTGCCGGCGCGCACCGGGTGGGTGCGGGCGCGTCGGGCGTTTGACAAAGGCAACGATACCGCCTGCCGTTTCATGGGGGCAGTTTCAGCGTGTGATAAAAAAATCGGGCCGATTTGCAGGATACGGCCGGGTGGATTGGCAGCTCAAGCGGCATGAGGGAACATCAATGCAGTTTTTTCTATGAAAGGTTTGCGAACGTCCAGCATAGTATCCATGGTGGTAATAACCGACATGCAAAAAATAGTATTTCTATATAACTATAATCAGGTCAATATTTTCCTTTGACCCCTAAACGGCGCTTCTCCCCGGCTGTTCGACCCGTCTATGCTGCGTGCCCGCATGGTGGTGCACGTCGCATGCCACCCGTTCGATGTCCTCGCGGAACACGTCGGCCAGCAGGTCCACGGCCCTCTGAAGCTGCCCGGGCTCGATGCTGGCGAAGTTGACGACCACGTTGTGGGCGTAGCGCGCCACGGGATGCACGCAGTAGTCCGAGAGCATCGCGAGGCTCATGCCGCGCTCGCGCGCCGCGCGTTTCACCGCGTCGTCGGACAGGTGCGTGCGCACCGAGAGAAGCAGATGGGTGCCCACGTCGGGGACGTGCACGTCGGCTACGGCGGCAAGCGGGGAGGTTTTGATGGCCTGCACCGCGGCGGCGCGCTGGCGTCCGTAGTAGCGCCGCAGCCGGTTGATGTGGCGGTCGAAATGTCCTTGCTCGATGAAGTTGGCAAGCGCGAGCTGCTCGAAGCTCGAGACCGTGCAGGAATAGAAGCTCAGCTGGTTGCGGTAGAGCTCCATGAGGGAGTCGGGCAGCACGAGGTAGGAGATTCGCAGCGACGGCACGAGGGTCTTTGAGAAGGTGTTGAGGTAGACCACCCCGTCCGAGTCGTCCTGCGTGAACAGCGGGGGCAGGGCGCGCCCTGCGAAGCGGAGCTCGCTGTCGTAATCGTCCTCGATGAGGTAGCGTCCGGGCCGGGCGTGGAGCCAGTCGAGCACCGCCGCGCGCCGGGAGGCCGACATGACGGTGCCGACGGGGAAGAGGTTGGCGGGCGATACGTGCGCCACGGTGGCGGGGCTGGCGGCGAGGCGCCCCACGTCGAGCCCTTCGCCGTCGAGCGGGACGTAGTCCCACAGCACGCCGGAATTGCGCGAGATGTCGGCGAGCTTCTTGTAGCCCGGGTCGCCGACGGCGATGACGGTGTTGGGGCCGAAAAGCTGCAGGAGCTTGCCGTAGAGGTATTCGGTGCCGGCCCCCACGACGATGCTGTCGGGCGAGGCGTGGATGCCCTTGAACTCGGCGAGGTAGCCCGCGATGGCGTTCCTCAGCTCGTACAGCCCGTTGAAAGGCACCGTCTCGAACAGTTCGGGGGTGCGGTCGGAGAGTACCTTGCGCATCATGCGGGCCCAGGTCTCGGCTGGAAACAGCCTCATGCTGCACCAGTTGGCCCGAAAGTCGATACCTCCTTCGCCTCGCGCGGCCTCGCGCCGCCTTGCGGGTCCGTCTTGCCGCCCCGAGCCGTCCGCCGCATCGGAACTGCCGACGGCGGACCCCTCGGCCGCATGGTTGGCTGCGACGTAAAACCCGCTGCCCGGTCGGGCGTCGACGTAGCCTTCGCTCACGAGCGAGTCGTAGGCGTGTTCGACGGTGCTCACGCTTACCGCCAGATGCTCGGCGAGCGCCCTCTTCGAGGGCAGGCGCACCCCGACGGCAAGCTTCCCGCTGCGCACGTCTGCGCGAATGCAGCGGTAGAGGTATTCGTATTTCGGCTGGTGGGGTGCGCGCCGGTCGAGGTCGTAGGTGAGCATGAGAACCTTTCTTAAGGGGAGGTGCGGCCATGGGGCCCGACGCGGGCACAGGCCCTGCGGCCAGTATACCCGCGCGCCGTGCCGCAGCCGTGCGCCTTGTGAGGCGGTTCTGTGGGCTACCCTATAGCAGCCCACGGCGAATTGCCGGGCAAGGCGCGCAAAGGCGGCGCGTGCAAGGGGTGCGCGAACCCGAGCGTGACGACGCACGGCATTTTTACTGGCTGCCAGAGGGCGAAGGGCGGGCGCTTGGCTGCGGACCCGGCAGGTTTGGTGCTTGCTGATTTTTCACCAACAATATGCTTAATGATTGCATCGGCAGGGTAAAAGACTACCCAGCTATCAATGCGCCATCAAAGACGAGGCGGGTCTCCGTGCAGTCGCGGACCCCGCCTTTGCATGTCGGAGACCGAACGACCGCCGCACAGGCCCCGCGCCGGTGCTTTGACGCGCGGACTGCTCCCCGCGCACGTAAGGAGAAGCCTATGCATAGCGATACCATCCTGCTGCTCACGTTCGTCCTCGCGCTTGTCGCGGCGTTTGCGGGCGGCTTGATTGCCAAGGCGCTTCGGCTTCCTCCCATCGTGGGCTACCTGGTCGGCGGCCTGGTGGTGAGTCCGTTCACCCCGGGTTTTGTGGGCGACTCCGACGCGATGAACCAACTGGCCGAGCTCGGCGTCATGTTCATGATGTTCGGCACGGGCCTGCACTTCTCGCTCAAGGATCTCTTCGAGGTGAAGGGCATCGCCATCCCCGGCGCCGTCCTGCAGATTATTCTGGGCACGCTTGCCGGCTACGGGTTGGCGCGCATTTTCGGGTGGTCGAGCGCCGCAGGTGTCATGCTCGGTCTGTCGGTGAGCATCGCCTCGACGGTCGTCCTTATCAAGAATCTCACCGATGCGGGCCTCTACCAGTCGATGGGCGGGCGTGTCGCCACCGGCTGGCTCATTGTCGAGGACCTCGCCACCATCGTGATTCTGGTCATCCTGCCGGTTGTGTTCGGTTCTGGGGAGATTTCTGGCGCGGAGCTGGCAAGCGAAATCGGCTTCGCCCTGCTCAAGACCGTGGCCTTCGTCGCCATCATGCTCATCGTGGGCTCGCGCTTCCTTCCTTGGCTGCTGCAGCAGATTGCGCGATTCTGCTCGCGCGAGCTGTTCCAGCTTGCCGTGGTGGTCATCGCTCTGGGTACGGCCATCGCCGCCTCCACGCTGTTCGACGTCTCGGTCGCCCTGGGGGCGTTCCTTGCCGGCGTGGTGGTGGGCGGCTCCAAGCTCTCTAACCGCGTCGCCGCCGAGGCCATCCCGTTCCAGGACCTCTTTTCGATCATCTTCTTCGCGTCGGTCGGCATGATGGTGAACCCCGGGACGCTGGCCAACCACATCGTCGAGCTCGTGTGCCTCGTCCTGCTCATCATGGTCGGCAAATGGGTCATCAACGTGGTGCTCGGCGTCTTTTTGTCGGCAGGGTCGCGCACCACGCTTACCGTCGCCGCGGGCCTCAGCCAGATCGGCGAGTTCTCGTTCATCATCGGCCAGACGGGCATGTCGCTGGGAGTGCTGAGCTCCGAGCAGTACACCCTCATCCTGGGCGGGGCGGTCGTCTCGATCGCGCTCAACTCGTTCGTCTTCAAGTCGGTCGACCCGCTCGACCGCTGGCTGCACAGGCATCCTGCGCTGCTCGGGCTCTACGAGCGCCACGTGCGCCACATCGAGCCGCCCAGCGAGGCCCTGTCGGGCCATGTGGTCGTCGTGGGCTACGGACATGCGGGCCGCTGCGTCACCGACGTGCTCGACCGGCTTGAGATTCCCTGCCTGGTGGTGGAGAACGATCTGGCGGCGGCCGAGGAGGCGGAGGCTGCAGGGTTGAAGGTGCTTGTGGGGGACGCAGCGAACTCCGAGATCATGGACCACGCCTGTCTGGACGCGGCGGGCGTGCTGACGGTCACCATCAAACAGGAATCGTCTGCCGAGCTCATCGTGCGAGAAGCGCGCATGGCCTACCCCAAACTTCGCATCGTGACCCGGGCAGACAGCGAGGACGGTGTGGCGATGATGGTCGAGGCGGGGGCCGGGGACGTCGTGCGTCCCGAGCTCGAGGGCGGCATCGAGCTGATGCGCCACACACTGCTCGACCTGGGATACAACCACCGTCAAATTCAGAGCTATGCGAACGACCTGCGCGAGAGCGGCTACGAGGCGCTTGGCGACGGTGCCCAGATGCAGCGGGCCAAGGCGCTCGACCGCCTCATCGCGTCGCTTAGCGGCGTCGACTTGCTTTGGGTTGCGGTGAAGCCTGACAGCGACATCGCCGGCAAGACGCTTGCTCAGATCAACTTGCGCGCCCGTACCGGCGCCAGCGTCGTGACCATGCTGCACAACGGCCGGGTGGTGCCGGTTCCGGGCGCCAAGACGGTGCTGCGCCCCGGCGACTCGGTGGGCCTCATGGGCACGGGCGAGCAGCTCGACGCCGCCGAGCGCCTGCTGTCGGCCGGCCTCGAAGAGAAAGAGGGGCAGCAGGGTGCGGGCGCCCCCTGCGACGAGGGACGTCAGGCTCGGGATGCCGAGGTGCCGGCGAGGCGCAGCCCCGCCGACGATGGCGGGAACGGCGAGCCGGGCGCGTAGGGCTGCGCCTAGCCGTGCAGGCG
>CAZUFB010000122.1:0-5364 GCA_964619775.1 uncultured Coriobacteriaceae bacterium | reverse complement strand
GTGGGCATGGACGTGCGGCGCTGGCGGCTGGTGCTCATGCTCGTCGCGGCGCTGCTGGCCGGTGCCGCCGTGAGCATCGTGGGCCTCGTGGGCTTCGTGGGCCTCGTCGTTCCGCACATGGTGCGCTTCGCCGTGGGCACCGACATGCGCGTCGCCCTGCCGGCCGGCGCCCTCGGCGGCGCCGCCGTGCTGTGCCTGTTCGACACGCTGTCGCGCACGCTGTTCGCGCCCTACGAGCTTCCGGTCGGCATCCTCATGGCGTTTGTCGGCGGGGCGTTCTTCGTCGCCCTGATCGTGCGCAGCGGGAGGAAGGGGGGCTCCGATGCGTGAGGGACCGGCGACGGGTTCCGTCGAGCTGGAGGACGTGGCCTGCGGGTACGGGCGGGCCGAGGTGCTGCACGGCGTGAGCGTCCGCTTCCCGCCGGGCGAGGTCAGCGTCATCGTGGGACCCAACGGCTGCGGCAAGTCCACCCTGGTGGGCTGCGTGACGCGGGGGTTGCCGCTGCGCTCGGGCCGGGTGCTGGTCGGCGGGGTCGACGTGTCGCGGTTGGGCGGCCGGGCCCGCGCGCGCCTGGTGGCGGTGATGCCCCAGGCGGCGTCGCCGCCCGACATGGAGGTCGAGCGGATGGTCTTGGGCGCCCGCTACCCGTATCGGGGCGCGTTCGGCCGCACGACCGACGCCGACCGGGCCGCAGTGCGCGAGGCGATGGGGCTGGCCGGGTGCGCGCACCTTGCCGGCCGCAGCGTGCGCGGCCTTTCGGGCGGTGAGCGCCAGCGCGCCTACCTGGCGATGGTGTTGGCGCAGCAGACGGGCGTCGTGGTGCTCGACGAGCCCACCGCCTACCTCGACCCCGCCGCGTGCTTCGAGCTGGTGGACGTGGTCTCCCGCCTCAGGGGGCTCGGCACCACCGTCGTCATGGTGCTGCACGACCTGCCGCTGGCCTTCTCCTGCGCCGACCGCGTCGCGGTGATGCGCGCAGGCCGCCTCGAGGCGTTCGGCACCCCCGCCGAGGTCGCCGCGGACGGGGCCGTCGACCGCGTGTTCGGAACCCGTCTGCGCGAGGTTGAAGTGGACGGGGGCGACAGGGCGTGGTGCGTGCTGCCGGGGGCGTAAGGGAATGAGGGAGGCATGTGTGTTGGCGCGGCACCCAAAGGATTGGCGGGATTAAAGGCAACGCGCGGCAGATAAACGGGTGCGCGCGAACGAGATGGCTTCCTGTGTGCGGCTGGGTCTTTTGGAGAGGTCGCCGTTGTCGCTTGTGCGTCGGCATTTGTGCAGGTTGGCGATTCGGCCGGTTGCGCTTTCTACCCCGCAACCTCCTCCTTCGCGCAGGCGACGCGCTTGCCCGAGAAGCTCACGCCCCACAGGGTGCGTCCCCGGCCGGCAAGCCCCGCCCCGTAGTCGCGCGCCAGGGCCTGGGAGAGCGCCACGTCGCGGGCATGAGAGGCGAGCCCGTCGGCGTCCAGGTCGCCGCCCGATGCGGTGCGCGCCCGTTTGACCTCGATGGCGACCGCCGGCAGCCGACCTGCGTTCTCGGGCCGGGGTTCCAGCAGGATATCCGAGACTCCCAGGCCGCTTTCGCGGTTCGAGACAGGGTAGCGGTAGCCTGGCACCTCGTAGAGCATCCCCATGAGCAGCATGTGGCAGGCCGCCTCGCCCGAGAGGTCGCGAAACGACGCCGATTCCTCGACGATGCGGCCAAGGACTTCCTGGAAGCGGGCGGCGTTGCCGGCGAGCAGCGCCTTATGGAGGTTTTCGAGCCGGCCTCCCACGGCCAGGCGGTTCGCGCGGTCGAGGAACTCGCCGCTGAACAGTCCGCGCACCTCGAGGTTGGGCAGGCGCAGTCGGCGGGGAAGCGTCGAATCGTTCGGCCTCTCGACGTCGTCGGTCGTGAGGTAACCGGCTAGGTAGAGCTGGCTCCAGATGGCCGTGGTGTCGGAGTCGATCTCGCCGAAGACCACCTGCATGTCGAGCGGCTCCATGACCGTGCCACCCTCGGCAAGCGTGCGCAGGTTAGCGTCGGCTTGCAGTCCTGCCTGCTGGAAGATACGCGTGACCACGGCGTTGCCACTCGTGTTGGTCCAGTAGGGCTGGGCCACGCCGTCGCGCAAGTAGCACAGCGTCGAGATGGGGTTGTAGATGCGCGACGGGCCGAACGAGTAGCCGTCGTACCAGCTCCTCATCTGGGAAACGCCATCCGCCCGGCCCAGGTAGGCCGCCAACGCCTCAGCTTCGGCCTCGGTGAAACCGAACGCCTCGCTATGCGCTGAGTCGAGGGGGGTGTCGACGGTGAGGTTGTTGAGGTCCGAGAAGATCGACTCCTTGCCGACCCGCTGTACGCCGGTGAGACAGGCCAGGTGCAGGTCGACCGTTCCCTTGAGGGCGTCGGTGAGCCAGGTGCGCATGAAGCGTGCGGCCTCGGCGCGGTAGCCGTTCAAGTGTCCCTCGGTGATGGGCCGGTCGTACTCGTCGATGAGGATGACCGTTTTGGAGTCGTGGAAGCGCTTGAGCTGGGACGCGAGCCGGGCAAGCGACGACGCAAGCTCGGCGGGCGATGCCGAGGAAGAGGCAAGCCGTTCGAAGAGGGGGCGCTCGAACACCGAAAGGCCGCCGTGCTCGTAGAGATAGGCGTGACGCTGGTATTCGGCTCCGACGAGCTGGGCGATGAGGTTGCGCGATTCGTCCCATGTCGCCCCGTGTACGCCGCCCAGGGAGAGGTAGATGACGGGATGTGTGCCTTGCTCGGCGCGGTATTCTTCGCCGGCGTCCCAAACGGAGAGATTCTCGAAAAGGAGCCTGCGGTCGTCGACGTACCCCTCGACGGGCGCTTCGAAGAAACACTGCAGCATGCGCATCGCGAGCGACTTGCCGAAGCGTCGGGGCCGGCAGAACAGGGTGACGCTTCCCGGAACCTTGGAGAGCAGGTCGCGCACGAGCAACGTCTTGTCGACGTAGACGCCGTTTGCGACCACGTCTTCGAAGCTCTCGACGCCGATGGGCAGCGCCTTTCTTCTTGTGTTGTCCACGATGCGGGGCGTGCCTGCCGCTGTTGCCGACCCGTTGCACATGGTGAGTCTCCTACCCGCCGCGCCGCTTTGCCTTGCCGGTCCATTGTACCTGGGTGCGGGGCGGCAAGGGTGGAGGACGGGTGGTACAAGAGGAGCGTGCCGTCAAGGCCCTGTCCGCCCTGAAGGCGATTGCGCGTTCGAGTCGAAAAACGATGCCGCAGACACCGTCGAGGTCGACGAGGATGCGGCATCGTAGCTCATGGCGGCAAGCGTCGCACATCGGGGCGGACGGCCCGGCGAAGGGCTGGACGGGCGGCCTTTCGCCGGGCCGACGCTCTTATTTTGCAGGGCGGATCTGGGAATACCCGTTCCAAGCGAACAGGGCTTCCTCCGACTCGTTCCCAAAAACCTGCTCGACGTCGCAGATGTACAAGTAATGGTCGCCGACCTCGTGATATTCCTTAAGGGCGCAGACAACGGCGACCCGGCTGTGGACGGGGATTTTGATGGGGCATCCTTCGATCTCGGCAAGCTCGACGCCAAACCGGGACGCCTTGTCCGTGTCGCGACCGGTGGTGCTGCCGCAGCCGAGCACGGCGTTTGCCATCTCTGCGCCGGGTATGGTCAGGACGACCTTTTTGGTCTGCCGAACCATCTCTCCGCTGTAGGAGGTCTTTGCCATCGCATAGGCGATCATGTTCGGGTTGTAGGAGAGGTAAGTCCACCACGACACGGCGGCCAGGTTGGTGGACCCGTCCGGTTTCTGGGTGCATACCACCGTCACCGGGTTGGGGGACGTGAGTTTGGACGCCTGGGACAGTGTGATTTCCTTCATCGCGATAGGTTCCCTTCCGTGCGCCCCTCGAATGGTCTTGGGTTGGGGTGCACATCGCCTTGTGTGCCCGCCGGGTTGGTAGAGGCGGGTGTGACCAGCCGTCGGAAAGCCTTCAAGGCTGCTTCCGCACGCTGTTCAAGCTATAATTATTCTGTAAACAGAACATGGGACAAGTACGCACATTAAGGTGCGGTACTTACCCTAAAGAAAGCATCTATAAAGCCCGTGCATCGCACGGCGATTTCGCGCTTCTTCACGATGCTTGCTCACATGTGGTTGCCGGGCGGATGCCGGGTGCACCGTCGATTCCGGGCCAAGGCGTCAAGCCGGTGTTGCCGAGGTCTATTCTTCCAGGTAGAACCGCCAGGCACAGGCGCATCCCGGCGGGGTGTTGTCGGGATGGCAGCCGATACACTCGCATGAGATGCGGGGGTCGACTGCGCGGGCAAGCCCTCCGTACTCGGGTATGCCGGCGCGCTTGCAGGGGTGCAGCGCCATCCCCTTGCGCAGGCGGGCCTGCTGCACCCGGCACTCGTCGACGCGGTACACAAGGGTTTCCTGCCCTTTGTGCTGCTCGCGGTATATGCTGACTCTGGCGTTTGCCAAGGTGCTGTGGCAGAGGCGGAGCACCTGCTCGAGCCCGTCAAGACCCGGCTCGTCGCCAAGCCCCAGCAGCGCCTTGAGACGCCGCGCCTCACTTGCCGGGAACCGCCGCCATGCCTCCTCGTCCCGGTCCATGGCCTCGTCTATGCCGGCACTCTGCTCGACCGTCTGGAACCATACGCCGTCGAGGGCGACGAGGTTTTTGGCCGAAATCTCCGCCAGCTCGATCAACTGTTCTCTGGTGAGGCCTTCAAGGTAGTCCTTCACAGCGTCTCCTCCGACGTCGTCGGCGCTTGCCCGCCCCGCCCGTACGGCTTTTGGGCGGGACGGGTTTCCCGCCTTGGCGGTACCTGGCACCTTTGCAGCGCAAGTATAGCCGTTTGCAGGAACAGTCCCGCTCCGCCGGCCCGCAACAGACGGTGCGGGCATGGCTCGGGGCGCCGCGCCCCGCAGCCGATATACTGTTGCAGAGGGGCGAAACGGAGACGGAACGGCGGGCCTGTTCTCTACAGTGCCACCCCCTACGACGTTGCGTCTGGTGGATGCGAGCACCAAAAGGAGGAAGCTCCGATGGGTTTTTTCAGCGAGTTCAAACGCGGGCTTAAACGCGAGTCCAAGGACGATCGGATGTTCGAGGCGGCTGGCATACAGGTTGTCTGCTCCCACTGCGGTGCTGCGGAGTTCAGGCGCTCCAGAGGCCTGTCTGTTGTGGCGTGCGCGTTGCCGCCCGCGTCGCCCTCCTACAGTATAGGAGGAGCTGGGGGAAGCGCCACCATGCTCGTCTGCAAGCGGTGCGGGCACGTCGAATGGTTCGACGGAGAGCTGAACGAGATCGAATAGCTGCGGCGGGGCCGGAGCACCGTGCCGTCACGCCCCGTAATAACCCAACGCGGTGTCGATGAACGCATGCGCGATGG
>CAZUFB010000121.1:0-5619 GCA_964619775.1 uncultured Coriobacteriaceae bacterium | reverse complement strand
CTCGACCGGCAGCGCGACAGCGCCTTCGGGCGGCCTCGCCACCGACGGCGGGAAGGCGCCGATCTCTGTCGACAGGCATGCGAGGCCGGTGGCCATACGCGTCGATGCACCCCTTCCACACCCAGGTGATAGAATCCTCCCCGACGCACGGGCTGCGGCGCCCGCACATGACGGGCGGCGGGCAACCTCGCCCTACCAAGAAGGGACGCATGGTCGACGACACGCGCACAGACGAGCAGGGCACTCGGCAGCCGTCGCGGCACATCGCCCTGGCGGCCCTTGGGCTGGGATGCTGGATTGCCACGCTGCTGCTCTATTCCAACGCCATCACGCCGTTCCAGCGCTTCGCGGGAATCTCCACGTTTATGGGCGAGTTCGCGCTGCAGGTGCTGGGCATCGCCACGGCCGCGTCGCTCGTACTCACCGTCGCGGCGCTGTTCGGACGCTTTGTGCCCCGGGCGGTGCTGCACGTCGGCGGCGGGGCGCTCCACGTTGCGGCGGCGGCCGGGTTCGGAGTCGCCTGCCTGACAGGCATCCCCGACGATATGCCCGTCCTTGTGTGGGTCGTCTCCGCCGCATCGGCGCTCGGCGGCGTGGGGACGGGCCTGGTGTGGGGGCGGGCGTTCAAAGGGTTCTCCCCGCGGGCGTCGCTGGCAGCGGTCGCGCTGGCGGCGGCGGTCGCGGCCGTGCTCGGCGTGCTCGCCGTCGCAACGCCCCCCGCAGTCTGCGTAGGGCTCTTCGTAGCAGAGGCGCTGGCCGCCGCCGTGCTCCCCGCAGCGGTCGGCTGCCGCGAGCCCGGCTGCGAGGAGGCGGCCGCCGTCCCCGCAGGTTCGTGCGGGCGGCCCGTCGCCAAGCGGCTGCGCTCCTTCACGGGCGTGGCGGCGCAGGCGCTCATCGGGCTGCTCGTGTTCGCCTTCGTCATGGGCACGATGCGCGGGCTCATCGTCGACACCTTCTCCTTCCGCATCGTCGTGCTGCCGGTATGCGCCGTCATCCTGGGAGCCTTCTCGTTCGGCCGTGCACGCCGGCCGCTCACCCGCACCGCCTACCACAGCCTTATCCCGACGTTCGCCGTGCTGCTGCTCGCGGTGACCAATGTCACGTCGGTGCTCGGAACCGGCTCGTCTATCAGCACGGCCTGCGTGTTTCTGCTCTACACGCTTGCCGCGCTATTGACGCTGGCAACCCTGGCGGCCATCGCGCATGCCGACGAGTTTCCCTGCGACCTGGTATTTTCTAGCGCGCTCATGATGTTCAGCGCGACGTCGCTGGCAGGTGTGGGCTGCGCCGGGTTCATGTCGGACGAGGCGATAGGCGTCTCGACCACCGTCATCACCACCGCGTACGCCTTTGCGATGGCGATTGTCACCAGGCTGCGCGCGGAGTGGGCGCCCGCAGACGGGGACGGCGAAGACGAGGAGCGGGCCGCGTTCGACGGGCCGTGCGACCGTCCCGAAGAGTCGGCGGCACCCGACGGCGGCCCGACGGACGGCAGGACGGGGGCGGCCCGGCATACCGCTTCGCACGGCGGCGGGTCCCGGGCGGCGTCGTCCCAGCAGCAGGTCCGCACGGCCATGGAAGATCGCTGCGCCCAGCTCGCGCGCGACCACCGGCTCACCCCACGCGAGGCCGAAATCCTTACCTACCTGGCCGAAGGGCACGGGAGCGGCTATATCGGCGAGGCGCTCTACATCTCGCCCAACACGGTGCGCACACACGTGCATAACCTCTACCGCAAGCTCGGCGTCAGCTCGCGCGAGGAGATAATCGAGCTGACGAGGCGCTAACGGGAAAGGGGCCGAGGGCGCGCGGGGCGCATACGTAGGCGACACGGGGGCACGCGCGCCGTCCCCTGCCCCCTCAGCAGACCGAGGGGCCGCTGTACAGCACCGACGACCGCAGCATGCCGCGCCCGTCGAAGTCGTCTGGTCGGGCCGCCTGCCGGTATTCGTCCAGGATGCGCGCCATAAGCCTGCGCAGCTCGGTCACCCCGGCGCTGTCGTCGTCTTTGCGGGTGAGCTCCCAAAACGAGACGCGGCAGCGCTCGTCGCGCACGTCGAGCACGACCGTCTGCCCGGTTCCGTCCTGCCCAAAGCCAAACGATGAGGTGAGCTCCTTCTGCAGCGGGATTATCTCGTTGGGCTCCATGGTCGCCAGCGTCTCGGGAATCTCGAGCAGGTTCCCGATGAAGCTGGTCTTGACCCGTGCGAAGCCGTATCCAGCGGCGACAAAAGGGTGCATGAAGAGCGCGGGGCAGAGCGGAAAGATCGACAAGGCGTTAAGCGTGCAGTCAAAAAGGTCCTCCAGCTGCAGGTTCGCCTCCCCCGCATGGGGGTTGTCCGCAGAGGCGAACACGAGCAGCGGCTCCGTGCACAGCTCGACCGCCCTAAACTCCTGCAGGTGCGGCGAGGTCGGGGGAAGCAGGTCCACGACGTAGTCGAACTTGCCCGACCGCAGCAGCTCCATCGAGACGAACGGCGCCTTGCCGGAGAAGTCCCGCGTCTGGTCGTAGACGGGCCGCACGGACAGGCCTTCTGCGGCGCAGCGCGACGCGAGCTTGGTGAACAGGCGGTTGATGGTCGGCTGTATCGTGCTCCCGCCCACCACCACCTCGACGAACCCGTCTTCGGATATGTTCCTGAGCTCGTCGACGATCTCGTCGCAGCTGTTGGTGATCGCGACGGCGCGCTCGTAGAACGTCTTGCCGGCGCGTGTGAGCAAGACCGAGCTGGTGCTGCGCTTGACAAGCCGCGTCCCGAGCTGCTTTTCGAGGTGCGCTATATGGCGGCTGAGGGTCGGCTGCGAGATGTTGAGGCGCTCGGCGGACTTGGTGAAACTGAGCGTGTTGGCAAGGTCGACAAACTCGGAGAGGTATTCGAAATCCATTCCAGCGCTCCTTTGGGATGGGTATGACCGGTCGCGAGCCTGCCTCTTCCAGAAAAAGTATTATATAGCGTCCGGCGGCACACGGCCAGAAAGCCGCGAGGATAGGGCTTATGCAGGTATCGGATAGGCGCGATGTATCTTTATACAGCGCAGCGGCAACATCGTCATTTCTACAATACGTACCGGCCCGAATATACTCGGGGCCATAAAGGGGCCACCAAGGGGACAAAGGCCCTTTTACAGATTTACAGCCGTTTACAAGGAGGATGGAACGTATGGGCACTAAGAAAACGATGCCGCTCAATCCGACGCTTTCGCGCCGCCAGATGGTCGGGGGCATGCTGCTTGCGACAGCCGCCGTGTCGACGTTCAGCTTCGGTGCGCGCGCCTTCGCCGACGAAGGCGCGGCACCTGCCCTGGCCGACGGCGACTACGAGTCGGTCCAGCCGGGCGTGAACGGCAACGTCACGGTTTCGGTCACCGTCGCCGACGGCGCCATCGCCGACGTGGCCGTTGTCGACAGCGCCGAGACGGCGGGCATCGGCGCGCCGCTCGTAAACAAGAACGACGAGACGGTCTCCTCCCTCGGCGAGACGCCGGCCGACCTGCTGCCGCGCCTCATTGTGGAGAACGGCTCCATCGGCCTCGACTCCGTAACCGGCGCCACGATTACCTCGGCGGCAATCCTCAACGCGGTCGCCGACTGCATCGAGCAGGCCGGCGGCGACCCCGACGCGTTCAGGACCTCCGTGGCCTACGAGCCGCGCGCCGACGTCTCGGCCGACGTCGTGGTCGTGGGCGGCGGCGGGGCGGGCCTCGTGGCGGCCATCGCCGCGGCCCAGCAGGGCAAGACGGTCGCCATCGTCGAGAAGAACGGTTCGTGCGGCGGCGACACCCTCGTGTGCGGCGGCATCTACAACGCGCCTGACGAGGAGCTGCAGTCCAAGGTCGAGATGACCGACGCGGTGAAGTCTACCATCGAGGCCGCGCTTGAGACGACAAGCGACGACCCCGACAAGCAGGCGGCCCTCGAAGAGATGCAGGAGCTGGTCCGAGAGCAGTGGAACGAGTACAAGGCCAGCGGCCGCACCGACCTGTTCGACTCGCAGGAGTGGTACGCCCTGCAGACCTGGATCAACGGCGACATGGTGGCCGACCCCGAGCTTGTCAAGGTGCTCACCTACGACGCCTACGACGGCCTGCAGTGGCTCGTCGACCTAGGCTGGGAGTACAGCGAGAACATCGGCCAGGGCGCCGGCGCGCTGTGGCAGCGCACCCACTCGCCGCTCATGATGATGGGAACCGGCCTCATCAGCACCTACGGCACCCAGATCGCCGAGTTCGCCGACCAGATAACCGTCTGCACCGAGGCCACCGCAACCGAGCTGGTGACCGAAGACGGTGCGGTCGTGGGCGTCGTGGCGACCGACAACCATTCCGGCGAAAGCTTCACGGTGACCGCGACCGACGGCGTAATCCTGTCCACGGGCGGCTTCTCGGCCAACGGCACCATGGTGCAGGAGAACAACACCTCCGGCAAGTGGCCCGACCTCTCCGAGGTCGCCACCACCAACCGATCCACCTGCTCCCAGGGCGACGGCATCGCGATGGTCCAGGCCATGGAAGGCGTCTCGCTGACCGACATGGACCAGATCCAGCTGCTCTACCTGGGCAACACGGTCGACGGCCACATGACCAAATACCCGCCGCGCGTGCTGAGCGGCACCGACCAGGTCATCTTCATCAACAAAAACGGCGAGCGCTTCGTGCAGGAGGACGGGCGCCGCGACCAGATCTGCCTGGCGGTGTTCGAGCAGCCCGACAAGATGTTCTACTTCCTCGAGTCGGGCGACGGCACCGGCTACACCGACATCCACGATTCCGAGTGGCGCAGCGACGACGGCTTCACCTTCGAGTACCTTGAGGAGAACGGCTACGTCATCTGGGACGACACCCTCGAGGGCCTCGCGGACAAGCTCGGCATGGACCCCGACACGCTCCAGACGACCGTCGACGCCTTCAACGCGGCGGTCGACTCCGGCTCCGACGAGTTCGGGCGCACCCTGTTCGCCAACAAGCTCGAGAACGGCCCCTGGGTGGCCACCCCGCGCCAGGCATGCGTCCACCACACGATGGGCGGCGTCACCATCGACACCGGCGCGCGCGTGCTCGACGAGGACGGCGCCCCCGTCTCCGGCCTCTACGCGGCGGGTGAGGTGACCGGCGGCATCCACGGCAGCAACCGCCTCGGCGGCAACGCGGTCGTCGACACCGTCGTGTTCGGCCGGCTTGCGGCGACAACCCTCGTGTCCGAGGCGTAGGCGGGACACATCAACCGGAAGGCGCACGCAGGGGCGCCGGCCCTCATCGCAGGCCGGCGCCCCTGACGCTCTCCTTCCTGATCGGCGCTTACGCCCAGGCCTCGAGGGCGCTCACGTTCTGGCCGCACTTCATGCCGCTCGTGAAGGCCTCGCAGATATTGCCGCCGCCGCTGTAGTAGTGGTAAAAGATCGAACCGAACTCGCCGGCACCGTACAAGCGCGGGATCGGCTGGTCGTTCCAGTCGACGATCTGGTAGTCGACGCTGCGGGCACCGCCGCCGTTGGTGTTGAGGTAGCACAGACCGCACTCGATGGCATAGAAGGGGCCGTCTTTCACGCCCATGCCGCCGTTCTCCTCCTCGGTCGCGTTGGGCGTGCGGCCGAATTCCGGATCCTCGCCGTTGGCGCCGTT
>CAZUFB010000120.1:3060-5675 GCA_964619775.1 uncultured Coriobacteriaceae bacterium | reverse complement strand
ACCGTCTCGATGGGCCGCACCGCCGGCGCCGCGGTGAGCGCGTAGAGGGCGCCTGTCGGCCGGTGCGCCTGCCGGTTATGTGCGCCTGCCGGTTATGTGCGCCTGCCGGCCGTGTGTGCCTTCCGGTCTCGGTTCCCTCGATCGAAGGCGGCCCCTGCTCCCGAAAAAGGCGTCGGGGCAGGGGCCGCGCCGTTTCGGCCGGCTTGCCGCAGGCGAGGCCGGTCTTTGCCCGAGGCGCTATGCGAAGCGCACCGCGGTGCCCGAGGCGGTCACCATGAGCATCGAGCCGTCGGCGCCCAGCACCTCGTAGTCCATGTCGACGCCGAGGACCGCGTCGGCTCCCAAGGCGGCGGCACGCTGCTCCATCTCCTGCAGCGCCTGCTGGCGGGCGGTGAGAAGCTCCTGCTCGTAGCCCTCGGAGCGGCCGCCGAAGATGTTGCGCAGCCCGGCACCGATGTCGCGCAGCACGTTGATGCCGGTGATGACCTCGCCGAACACGATGCCCAGGTACTCGCCGACCTCGTGCCCGTCGACGCGTGCGGTGGTGGTGACGATCACGGTGCCTCCTTTTGCCGGGGCCGGGCGGACGGTGCCCGACCGTACATTGCATCCATGATACCCGTCTGCCGGCCGTGCCTTCAGGTTCCTTCTTGCCGGCAAGGATCGAGTTCGACGGGCGGCACACGCTGACGAGCCCCACCCCGCGAACCTCGATTGCTAAGTTCAGCAGGCTGTGAGAAATTTACACCCTGTCGACTGCATCCTTGCAAGAGTTATCAACTTGTCTAGCAGCGGTGATACTGCCTGTAGATTCGTGCTACCCGATTGACACCCGTTCCGAGGCAGTTTTTATCTCATAGGTTGCAAAACATAGTAAAACGTCTCACCAGTTGCAGAACTTAGCAGATGGTCCCACATGCAAGCCTCCCCGGTCTGCAGGGCAACCCAACCGCATGCGAACTCGCTCGGGTTGCAGGAGGGCAGAAGGCGGCCTCGCGCGAACTGGTCGATTCGAGCGAACTGGTCACAGCCGCAGGGCGGGTTCGGTACCGTGCAGGCTGTTTGACCGGCCTGTCCCCGGCGACGGGCAATTTGCGATTTACCGAAGGTGAGGCCGACGCTTTGTCAATGTCCTGAGCAGGTCGTTCGGATGCAATGGGTCGTTTGGTTCAGGGGAGCCTGCTGCCCGGTTCACCAACGGTTGAGGTGTGCGGCGCCGTGGGCGTGGTACCGTGCCGTGGGCTCGCGGGCGATGGACGAGCTGGGCATCACCATCGACAAGCCCATCGAGATGGAGCGCTGGGTCTCCACCTGCGGTAGCCGCTGCCGCGAGTCGCTCGTGGGCAAGTGGTTCCGCGAGTCCGAGCGCTGCATGAACTGGCTGCTCGACATGGCCGAGCAGCATGAGATGAGCGTCATGGTGTCGGTGGGTTCCAACTCGACCGTGCATCCCGAGGCCGACTGCTACCACATGCTCTACGGCGGCCCCATCTTCGAGGAGCACACCGTGGCCGACGGCGTCGAGTACCTGTTCATGGAGGAGGCCGAAGCGGCCGGCGCCGAGTTCGTGTTCGAGATGCCCGCGGTGCAGCTCGTCCAGGACGAGTCGGGCGCGGTGACCGGTGCCGTCTGCCAGAACGCCGACGGCGAGTACGTGCAGTACAACGCGAGCAAGGGCGTGGTACTGGCAACAGGCGACGTGAGCTACAACGACGAGTACATCGAGGCCTATGCGCCCATTGCCAACAAGGTTTTGATGCGTCTGTGCGGCGACCTGGGCAACACCGGCGACGGCCACAACATGGCCGCCTGGGCCGGCGCCGCGTTCCAGGACGCGCCATGGCCTACGATGATGCACCCGCAGGCCGCCGCCATGTACCACGGGCCGTTCCTGTTCCTTAACCCCGAAGGCAAGCGCTTTATGAACGAGGCGACCTGGGTGCAGGGCAAGTGCGTGGGCGTCATGGTCAACGGCGGCTACGACCACGCCTGGTCGATTTTCGACGCCAACTTCGAGGCCGACAACACCGACAGCCTCCAGTATGGCGGCGGCATGTTCTGGGACAGCTTCCGTGCCTACGGATCCGACCCGTCCGAGGCCTCGGCGTCGCATGCCGAAACCGTCAAGAGCGGCGTCGAGAGCGACCCCAACAACTACAAGATGGGCGAGACCATCGAGGAGCTCGTCGCCCAGCTCGACATGCCGGCCGACGTGGCCCTGGAAAGCATCGAGCGCTACAACGCGATGTGCGAGGTGGGCGAGGATACCGACTTCTACAAGGAGTCGCATTTCCTCTACCCCATCAAGAAAGGCCCCTTCTATGCCTGCAAGGTCGGCCCGGGCCTGCTCGGCATCTGCGGCGGCATCCACATCTCCGACAACTTCGAAGCCCTGAACGCCGACGGCGAGCCTATCCCCGGCTTGTACGCCATCGGCAACTGCGCGGGCGACATCTACGCCTACGACTACCCCATCAACATCCAGGGCAACTCCCACGGTCGCTGCCTGGTTGAGGGCAAGTGCTTGGGAGAGCAGCTAGCGGGCGTGTACCAGGAGAAGATGCCGTCTGCGGCCCGTCACTTCCGCCGTTTCTGCCTGCGCCGCTCGGACAGGG
>CAZUFB010000120.1:0-2960 GCA_964619775.1 uncultured Coriobacteriaceae bacterium | reverse complement strand
ATGCCGTCTGCGGCCCGTCACTTCCGCCGTTTCTGCCTGCGCCGCTCGGACAGGGTGCGCACGGCCACGTAGACGCCCAGCACGAGGGCGCCAAGGTAGCCCAGCACGCCGAGCACGGGCACCTCGAAGATGCGCGGCTCCATGTTGGTGCTGCACAGGGTGCTCGACCCCATGAACAGGCCGGCCGAGATCATGGCGAGCGACAGGTTGCCGGCGACCGACGACAGCGACGAGGTGAAGTCCTTGGGCATGTCGATGTCCGCGTTGACCTTGAGCTGCCCGCGGTCGAGCATCTCGAGGGTGTTGGAGAGCTGCGTGGGCAGGCGCACTGAGGCGTTGGCCGAGTCGACGGCGGACGCGGCCATCGACTTGACCCGCTCGGACACCGACGCGGCTTCGCCCAGCTGCGCCTCGACGTGCTTGGACACGATGTCGACCAGGCTCAGCTCGGGAGCCATATCGGCCAGCACGCCCTCGAGGGTGAGCAGCCCGCGCGCAAGCATCGTGAAGGCGGGCGACACCACGAGGTTCTGCTCACGCAGCGTCTCGATGACGTCGAGGAACGCCGTGCCGATGTTGATGTCCGAGAGGTCGCTCGCGCTGTACTGCGCAAGCAGCGTGCTGAGGCGGCCCATGAGGCGCCCGTGGTCGACGCGGCCGCCCTCCTTGGTCAGCCCGAGCAGCGCCTCCTTGAGCTCGTAGACGTTCTTGGTGGCGATACCGCGGAACGCCCGGCTTACAAGCGCCCGCTCGCTGCCGGTGAGCGTGCCGGTCATGCCCAGGTCGATCCACGCTATGTCGCCGTCGCTGACCAGGATGTTGCCCGGATGCGGGTCGGCGTGGAAGAAGCCGCTGTCGATGACCTGCGTCACGTAGCTCTGCGCCAGGCGTTCGGCCAGCTTGGCGGGGTCCAGCCCCATCTGCGCGACGGCTGCGGCGTCGTTGACCATGGGGCCGGTCACAAACTGCATGACGAGCACGTCGTCGGTGGAGTAGGCGGGGTAGGGCAGGGGGCTCGTCACGCCTTCCTGCCGCTCGGTGTCGTGCCGGAAGCGCACGAGGTTGGTGAGCTCCACGTTGAAGTCGAGCTCGTCGGCGGTGGTGCGCTCCAGCTCGGCGACGAAGCCGTCGAGCGTGAGGACCATGCTGTCGGGCGCGTCCGCGGAAAACGAGGCGATGGCGAGCAGGTGCTTCATGAGCATGATGTCTTCGGCCATCTGCTCCACGATGCCCGGACGGCGCACCTTGACGGCGACCTCGGTGCCGTCGAACAGGACCGCTTTGTGCACCTGCGCTATGGACGCCGAGCCGAGCGGTTGCTCCTCGACGCTGGCGAACACCGTGTTCCACGGCGCCCCGAACGCGCGGTCGAGGATGGAGGCGACCGTCTCGAACGGGAGGGGAGGAACGTTGGTGCGCAGCTTCTCAAACGCCTCGCAGTACTCCTTGGGAAGCAGGTCGCTGCGGTTGGAGGCTATCTGCCCCATCTTGACGTAGGTGGGCCCCAGGTCTTCGAGGACGGCGACGGCCTTCTGCGGGCTTAACCCGTGGGCGACGTCGTGCTTTTTGAGGATGGCCAGTATCTCGCGCATGCGCCTGCTCGACGTCTTGTCCTTGACGGTGATGTCGGCGATGCGCACAAAGTCCCGAAACGTCGGCATGGCGGCTCCTCCTTAAGGTCCTGGGGTCGCACACCGCCACGTTGGGCTCGACCCAGGTCGACTCGTCGGCGTCATGCCGTAGAGCATGCCGTCGATAAGCTCGGCACGCACGCCCTCGGGGAGGTTCCAGTAGTCGTGGGCCGTGCGGGTGGTCGATTCGGGAAGCGGCACGGCTGCAACCTCCAATGCTCCGGTCGCGCAGGCGGGCTGTCGGTATATTGTACCCGCCGCCGCTTACGGCATGGGGCCGGGCGACGTCTGCTTTTCGCGCCCGGCCCGGCGTCCGGCGGCTACGAGGCGGCCCCGCCGGACTGCGGCCCGGACCCCGCCTCCACCGCGTCCATCAGCTCCTCGCGGCTGTGGATGCCGGTCTTCTGATAGATGTGGCGGATGTGGGTGCGTGCGGTTTCGGTGCTCATGCCCAGCGACGCGGCGATGCTGGCGGCCGAGCGGCCCCGCACGAGCGGCACGAGCACGTCGAGCTCGCGGGCGGTGAGGTTGTGGCGGCCGGCGAGTCCCCGGCAACGTCGAGCGAGGACCTCCTCGGCGGTCGGCCCGTCGGGCTCGCCTCCCTCTGCGCTCGGCGCCGCATCGCCCGCCTCGGGCCCCGGGCCGGGCGCTGTGCGACGGCGCGGCAAGAACTCCACCACGATGAGCGCGACGAGGCAGCCGACGAGGAGCAGCGTGTAGGCGACAAACCCCGCGCCGTCGGTCATCACGTAGAGCCCGAGCTTGGTCGAGACGGTGTTGAACAGCGTAAAGATGCCCCACCCGGCGGCGAGGGCGAGCATCGGCCTGCCCGGTACGGACGCGGCGTCGCACGTCAGCAGCCAGATGTAGGCAAAGACGGCGAAGCGCACGACGGTCATCATGAGGGTGCCGGCGGGTTCTATCGCCCGGCCGAACACGCCGGACAGGTAGAGGGCGGCCGCGAAGAACGCGAGCATGACGAGGCGCGTCACGGTGTGCGGGTGACGCAGACGCACAAGCCCGCAGACGAGCAGCGCCACGAGCAGCATGCTGATGCTTGCGACGTTGGAGGACACGAACGCGGCAAAGCCGGCCAGGTTGTCCGTCATGTGGCCGAGCGACTGGATGCGTCCCATCGTGAAACCGTAGAGGGCGATGCACACGACGGGAAGGACGAGCGACGGGACAGGCGGCGCGGCAGGCCCGTCCGACCCGCCTTTGCCTGCCGCGTCGCCGGGGTTGCCGCCGCGGGCGGGAAGGCGATCCAGCGCCCACAGGATGCCGGGCGACGCGACCCCTGCGGCGACGGTGAACGCCGCCGCCGCGCCG
>CAZUFB010000119.1:0-5737 GCA_964619775.1 uncultured Coriobacteriaceae bacterium | reverse complement strand
TGCTCGAATATGCACGGCTCCTGTCTATGGACGAGAACAATATGCGCAGAAGATAAAGGCTGGTGACTCCCCGTGTCGCCCTTCGCCATCCTCTTGTCGCCTCGCGTCCCGGTTCCCAACCAAACGGGTACAATGTCCCCGTTTGTGCAGCACCGTCCGTACCGCAGGCATCCCAAAAAGGGAGAGGTTCCAATGAGCAACAAGGGCAAGAAGGTCAAGGTCCACTACACCGGCACGCTCGACGATGGCACCAAGTTCGACAGCTCGCGCGACCGCGGCAAGCCGATCGAGTTCACCTGCATGGCCGGCCAGATGATTCCCGGCTTCGACCGCGCGGTCGAGGATATGAGCGTCGGCGAGGTGCGCGACGTCCACCTCGAGCCGAAGGACGCCTATGGCGAGTCCGACCCGCGCCGCATAGTGCACGCCTCGGTGGGCCAGAAGCTCTACATCCTCATGGGCAAGCAGCCCGTCCCGGTGACCGTCACCGCCGCCGAGGACGGCAAGGTCACGCTCGACGCCAACCACGAGCTCGCCGGCAAGGCGCTCAACTTCAACATCGAACTGGTCGAGGTCGAGGAGTAGCCGAGACCGCGGTGCCAAGCGTGGTCTCGGTAAGGGGGCCTGTCGCGGAACAACTTGTGGTCTAGTGGGGCCCGTCGCAGCGGTCATGCGACGGGCCCTGTTTTTATGGAAAGAGGTCTCGGGACACCGGGATTGAAGGCACCGGACGCGGGGGTCTGCGTAGCACGATGGTCGATGGCGGATGGCCGCCGGCCGTTTTGCCCAGATGGCCGCCGGCCGTCCTGCCGGCCGCGGGAGAGGTAGCCGGGGCCGGCCTGGCAGGTGAGACGCCCCTGCGTTCTTGCTGTTACACATGCCCGTCATCTCTCTGCCTGCTCCGCCCAAATTTCTCCCGTTGTGCGCAAACCTCCAACTCAGGGTCTACACAACAATGCATTAGTGCGCGTTACAGCTACCCAACGGCGCCCCTGCACGGCAAGATGAATTCCAAGAAGCGCACCCACGCACCCTTAACGTGCTCCTATGGGGGTGGGGTCGGGCGCAGGAGGGGGAGACTGTCATGACCGCTATCGCGAACACAGCATCTGTATCTGAGGCGCCCGGGCAGCCGCTGTCGGCCGACGCCGTTGCGTCGCCCGAAGCGGCTTCGTGCTGCCCGTTGTCCCACACTGCGTCGAGCTGCATTGACAATACGTCATCCGAAGCCATCGGTACGACTGACGATGCGTCAGTCGCCTCGGAGCCCGAGACCTCCGAGCCCGCCGAGACTCCCGCAGCCCCCGGCGCTTCGGATGACCCCGAAGTCGCCGCCGAGCAGGCCGCCCGCGAAGCCGCCGAGGCGGCGGAGAAGGCGCGCGTCGAGGCCGAGGAGCTGGCCGAGCGCCGCGCCTACCAGGCCGAGGTTGCCGAGGAGCTGGCCGAGCGCGCCGTCGAGACCATCGCGTCGTCGGCGGGCTTCGTGACGCGCGCGGGCGTCTACTACGACCTCAAGGCCGCCGCGAACGCCCAGACCGCCGCCCGCGAGGCCGCCCGTGCCGCGGCGTCGGCCCGCGCGGCCGCGTCGGCCGCCGCACAGGCCGCCGCGACCTCGTCTCCGCAAGACGGCCCCGAGGCTTCGGCGTCTCCGGAGGCCCTTGCGGCTCCCGCGCCCGCAGGGGACGCCGCCTTCGCCGAGACCCCCGAGCTCGCCGAAGACCCCGACGCCTGCGACCCGCCCGACGAGGGCGCCTACGTCGACGAGGCCACGTTCGCGCGCCAGGTTGCCAAGCTCACGGCGGCCGTCGCCCGGCAGTCGCTGCACCGCGAGATCTTCTACAAGGTCCTCGTCTACTGCGAGGAGTCGCGCGCGCTGCAGGACATCGAGCAGAAGATAACCACCTACGCCGCGTTCAAGCATGCGGCCAACAACCCGTACCACTTCGTCCAGGTCCTCGAGCAGCATGGGGGCCTCGAGCGCTTCGAGCTCGACGACGAGGGCGAGGTCGTCACGGCCGACCGCAAGGAGGGGCTCACCGAGGACGAGGTCGACGACCTGGTTGCCGGCTACGCCTTCATGACCACGCCGGTGGGCATGGCGGTCGTGGAGCAGCACACGCCCCGCGCCCGCATCATCGAGCTGCTCGGTCTGGTGCCCGAGCGCAAGGACGCCTACATCGAGCTGCTCGAGTTCTGCTCCGAGGACCCGCGCACCTACAACGAGGTCAGCCAGCTCTTCAAAGGCCGCGACGTGCTGGTGCGCATGGTCGACGGCGAGCCTCAGACGATGCAGCCGAGCGTCTTCATCGACAAGCTCGAGGCGGCCGGCGGCATCGAGTGGCGCGACGGATGGGTGCTTACCGAGGAAGGCCGGTCCTTCCTCGAGGAACTGCACGGGCTCTAGAGCGTTGTGAGAAAGCCCTGCACCGCGTTGCACCAGGGCTTATGTGCCTCAGCACGCCGGCACCCTGGCGCACCTTTTGCGGGAACTTTCTCAAAATGCCCCACAGGGTGCCCCCCACAGGGTGCCCCGCGGCCTTGTTTTCAAGCAAGCGCACGACCCGGCCCCGCGCCAAGAGAGAGGGGCCGGCCAAAACGCACGGCAAGGGAGAACGGAAGGGAAGAGAGGGAGGAAAGCATGGCGTTGCAAACCACCAGCGTTTCGCGTCGAAGCTTCGTCAAGATGGCGGCGCTCGCCGGCGCGGCTGCGGCCATCGGCACGCAGATGACGGGCTCGCTCGTCGAGACCCCCAAGGCGTACGCCGACGAGCCCAGCGAGGTCAAGGTCGTCAAGACCTCGTGCCACGGCTGCATCCAGATGTGCCCGGCCCGGGCTACCATCGAAAACGGCGTCGTCGTCAAGCTCGAGGGCGACCCCGACGCGCCCGTCTCGCGCGGCTCGCTCTGCATGAAGGGCCTCAACCAGCTGCACACGATGTACAGCCCGCGTCGCATCCTGCACCCGCTCAAGCGCGTGGGCGAGCGCGGCACCACCGACTTCGAGGTCATCAGCTGGGACGAGGCCATCGACCTGGCGAGCGACCAGATCAAGGACGCCATCGACAAGTACGGCAACTACGCGTTCTTCGCCAGCGTCGGCGGCGGCGGCTCCTACTCGTTCATGGAGGCCATGACGCTGCCGATGGCGTTCGGCTCGCCCACGGTCTTCGAGCCCGGCTGCGCGCAGTGCTACCTGCCGCGCTGGTCGATGTCCAAGCTGTTCTACGGCGGCGACGACCAGTCGGTTGCCGACAACGCCGTCCAGGAGATCTTCAAGGTCGAGGACAACCAGACCGAGGTCGTCGTCATCTGGGGCGCCCAGCCGTCCGTCTCCGAGACCGCCGAGTCGGGCCGCGGCATGGCCGAGCTGCGCGCCAACGGCGTCAAGACCGTCGTCATCGACCCCAACTTCAGCCCGGACGCCGCCAAGGCCGACGTGTGGCTGTCGCCGCGCCCGGCCACCGACACGGGCCTGCTGCTCTCCTGGTTCCGCTACATCTTCGAGAACAAGCTCTACGACGAGACCTTCACCAAGTACTGGACCAACCTGCCGTTCCTGATCGACCCCGACACCAAGCTGCCGGTCAAGGCGCAGGAGCTGTTCCCCGACTTCGAGCAGTCCACCCCGGACAACACCCCGGCCTACGTGTGCTACGACCTGCTCACCGACTCGGTACAGCCGTTCGAGTACAGCGCGCCCGAGGATTCCGCCGTGGACCCCGAGGTCATGTGGGAGGGCGAGTACGAGGGCAAGACCTACAAGACCGCCGGCCAGATCTACTGGGAAGAGTGCGAGCCCTGGACGCTCGAGTACACCGAGGAGGTCACCTGGGTTCCGGCCGACCTCAACGAGGAGGCCATCAAGCTCTACACGAGCCTCAACGGCGGCATCGTCAACGGCGTCGCGGCCGACATGACCGAGAGCGCCTCGCAGGTGCCGCTGGGCTGCATGGGCCTCGACTCCATCATGGGCCGCATCAACAAGCCCGGCGTGACGATGACCCAGAAGGGCGGCGGCTACTTCTCGACGATGACCGACACCGGCGAGACCGTCAACACCCGCCCGGTCACCTACAACAATGGCTTCAGCGGCATGTTCTCGGACATGTACGGCGTCGGTGCCGTCATCGGCCTGTCCGACGAGGAGAACGAGGAGCGCATCCAGCGCCTCGGCGAGGAGATGCCCGACTCGCAGCGCATCCTCAACCAGCTGCTCATCGACCGTCTGGGCATGAAGGACCACAAGGGCCTCTACGCCTGGTGCCACAGCCACATCCCCACGGTGCGCGAGGCCATCGCCACCGGCGAGCCCTACAAGCCGCGCGTGTGGTTCGACATGAGCGGCAACAAGCTCGCGATGCTCGGCAACGCCAAGAGCTGGTACGACGTGTTCCCCGAGGTCGACTTCATCATCGGCCAGTACCCCATACTCACCTCGTTCCACATCGAGGCGGCCGACCTGGTGTTCCCGCTGCGCGAGTGGCTCGAGGAGCCGATGGTCAACATGACCCAGCTCGACACCCAGTGGCTCCAGAACGAGTGCACCCACATCGGCGAGACCGTGTCGCACTCCATCCCGGCCGCGCAGGTCGTCGCCGCGTGCCGCGAGAAGTGGGGCGGCCACATCCCCAACGGCCTCGAGCCCGGCTACATCGGCTGCGCCACCGAGCAGGAGAACAGGGACCAGGCCGCCCAGACCCTGGGCGCACCCGACTGGGAGACCCTGCAGGCCGACATCGACGCGTACGTTCCCTGCATCACGTCCGACTACTGGAACTACTACCAGCACGAGCAGCTTGCCGACGACGGGCTGCCCTCCGGCTTCGCCACCGAGTCGCGCAAGGTCGAGACCTACTGCCAGATCCTTCTCAAGCTTGCCCGCACCGGCTACCCGTTCTGCTACCCCGAGCCGCAGGAGGCCTGCGACGACTACAGCCCCATCTGCACGTTCATCGAGCCGGCCGAGTCGCCCATCAGCGACGAGGCCAACGGCGAGGGCGGGGAGTACCCGTTCATCCTGACCTCGGGCCGCGTGCCGCACTTCCACCACGGCACCATGCGCCACGCCGCCTACGCCCGCGAGCTCTACCCGGCGCCCGACGTGCGCATCAACCCGCGCAGCGCCGCCGAGCTGGGCATCGAGCACGGCGACTGGGTCAAGGTCACGAGCCGCCGCGGCGAGATCGCCGGCCGCGCCTACCTCACCGAGGGCGTGGCGCCCGGCGTGGTGTGGATGGAGCGCTTCTGGAATCCCGAGTGCTTCGACGAGTCCGTCCCGGCCGAGCAGCGCACCGCCGGCTGGCGCGAGATGAACGTCAACGTGCTCACCAAGAACAGCGCCCCGTTCAACGAGGTCTACGGTTCCTACACCAACCGCGGCTTCACCGTGCGCGTGGAGAAGGGCGAGCAGCCTGCCAACGTATGGGTCGAGCCCGAGGAGTTCGAGCCGTTCCTGCCGACGCTCCAGAGCGAGCCTGTCACCGAGGATGTGTTCTAATGAGAAACTGCCTTGTCATCGACCTCGACCGTTGCAGCGGCTGCGACTCGTGCATCGTCGCCTGCAAGCTTGAGAACAGCGTGCCCCTGGGCGAGTATTGGAACCGCGTGAACGTGGTGGGCCCCACCGGCGAGTGGCCGCGCATCGAGCAGTACTGGCTGCCCACGCAGTGCCAGCAGTGCGAGAACGCCCCCTGCATCTCCGTGTGCCCCACCGGCGCCAGCTACCGCGACCAGGACA
>CAZUFB010000118.1:0-5854 GCA_964619775.1 uncultured Coriobacteriaceae bacterium | reverse complement strand
GCCGCACGCTCGACGCCCATCTACGGTGCTGTAGCGAGACGAGGCCGAAGGGGAGGCCGGGTTGGATGGGTCCGATTCGACATCGGAGGAGCCTCGGGCTGACGGCGTAGCCGGTCCAAAGAAACGTCCGCACCCCCACCATTCAGAACGCCCTCAACGCACACCCCGACGGCGGTACGCCTGTTCGAGCAGCAGGGCCACCGCGGTCGTCGCGGCCGCGGCCAGCAGCGCGACGACCCACGGCACCACATAGTCGAGCGCCACGCCGTAGACGAGCTGTCCCACCGGGGTGGCAAGGTTCGCGAACATCATCGCGAGCGCCATGACCTTGCCCACGAGCGTGCCGGGCAACCCCATCTGCAAGTACGAGGTCAGCGCGATCGAGAGCGCCATGCAACACGCCATCGTCCACAGATAGCCCGCTAGCATGGCCGCGAAGCTCACCAGCGGCGCCAGGCCGAGCGCCAGCACGAGCGTCACCGCACCCAGTCCGCCCGCCGCAAGCAGCAACAGACGCGGGGTCGTCCGGATGCCGAAGCGTTCGGGGCGCACCGCAACCAGCATGCCGCCGAGGAGGCCGCCCACGGCAAGGGCACCCTGCGCGGCGCCCATGAGCTGGTTGGACAGACCCAGATGCTCGGTCACGATGTAGGGCGTCCCGATGTTGATGAACGACGACGCGAAAAGGTTCACGAGCGTCGCCGCCGCGATGGTGCACCACATGACGGGGTGTGAGCGCAGGAAGCACAGAGCCTCGGCGAGGTCGGCGCGCGCCGTTGCGACGGGACCGGCCGTCACGGCGGGCGGCTCGTAGGGAATGCGCACGAACAGCACGATGAGCACGCTCGAAACGAGGAACGACGCAGCCGACACCGCCACGATGGGCGCCAGGCCGCAGAACCCGAACACAAGGCCGCCGATTACCGGGCCGCCGATGCCCGTGACCATGCTCACTTGGTTGGCAACGGCCACGGCCTGCGGCACGCGCGCCGCGCCCACCACGCGCGGGATAGCCGACTGCACGCACGGCTGGTAGAGCGCCTGCGCGGCGAAGGCCGCTATGAGGATGGCGACGGTGGCGCCCACGAGGTACGGCGAACCCGCAAGCACCAGGTAGGCCGCCATCGCGCAGGCGAGCAGTGCATCGAGGGCGGCCATCATGCCGCGCTTGCGCGTACGGTCGGCCACCACGCCGCCGATAGGCGCCAGCAGCATGTAGGGGACGAACCCCGCCGCCACGACCGCGCCGTAGAGCGTGCCCGACCCGGTGAGGTTGAGCAGGTAGAGTGGCAGGACGAACTGCAGGATCTCGAGACCGAGCAGCGAGAACACCTGCGCCGCGACGATGACGGCGAAGCCTCGGGTGAAGAGCCGGCCCCGGTCGCGGTCGGCGCGGCCCTGCGACGCAGCAGGTGCCGCGGGGTCGCCGGACGGTGCGGGTCGGGGTGCAGCGAGCAGGTCGGGGCTCTTCCCTCCCCCGCGTGCGTCGGCGCGCGCGTCGTGCGGGGCGGGTCGATCGGTCCGGTCGGATCGGTCGTGCTTGTCTTGCCGGACAGGTCGGCGGTCCTCCATTGCGGTGTTCCTCTCATCTGGTCGTATTTTCATACATTTAGTCGGTATGTATATGAGCTCAAAAGAAACCGCTCCCCGCGGCCCGTCTCTCGCCTATCGTCCATCACGTTTCGGGAAAGCGCACCTGCCGGTCGCCCCACCCTGCATGACACCGTGCCCGCAAGGTTACCCCGCGACGGCGCCCCGCCCCACCAACCGGCGGTTGCATTCCCAGCGCAACCGGGGACGCCGCCGGGTGCGGCGCGCTACGGCTCCGGAGGGCCCTCCTCCCCCGCAGCCCGCAGTCCCCCGCCGTCCCGTTCGCCACCGGCGTCGCCGTTGGCCAGGGCGTCCCAATTCTCGGACCACATGCGCACCGAGTCGAGCGAGTCCCAGGAAACCAGGTCGATGCCCAAGGCGTGCATGACGCGCAGGAACACCTCGGCGCGGCGCCGGTATTCCTCCACGGAGGCGACAGGATTGAACAGCGGGACCATCCAGAGGTTGGCAAGCAGCAGCATGACCTCGGCAACCTCGCGGGGGTGCTCAGCCTCGATCGACCCGTCGGCGATGCCCTCGCGGATGGCCGGCTCGATGTAGGTATGCGCCGTGTCGAGCGCGTCGTGGTACTCCTGGGCGAACACGCGCGCGTTGTGCACGGGGTCGGACGAGGGGCGCATCGTGCGCCACATATCCAACGCCGGACTGCCCGAAGAGATGTCGTCGAAGGCGCGTAGTTTTTCGAGCCCCGTGAGGCCGCAGTCGGCGGTAACCTTCTCGATGTGGGCGACCATGGGGCGGTTGGCGCGTTCGAACACCGCCATGAGGATATCTTCCTTGGACTTGAAGTGGTGGTATACGGCGCCCTTGGTGAGCCCGCCAAGACGGTCGACGATGTCCTGCATCGTCGTTTGCTCGTAGCCCCGCGTCATGAAGAGCTCCTCGGCGGCGTCGAGGATCTTCTTGACGGTTTCCTCCGGATATTTGTTGCGCGCCATCTCCAACGCCTCCCGACGTCCGCTTCGGGCTGCGACATCCGGCATCCAGCCGCTATGCACGCCCTGTTAAGGGGCAGAGTAACATACCAAAGGTATGTATTGCAACAACGCCGTGGGGGTAGGGTGCGGGTACTCCTAAACCGAGACCCAGAGGCCCGTTCGCAACGCCCGCGTCAAGAAAAGAACCCCAGGCTGTCCGAAAGGCCCACATGTGCGGGGCAGCTCACCGGCCGGTGCACGCAAAAAGCCGGGCCGCTCCGAACGAAACACCGGGATTGCCGCGGCCGAAGCCGTCGGTACAGACGCGAACCCGACAGGCAAAGACCCCATGCACCGGTTCCGGCGGGCCAGCACCGCCGCACGTGAGGCACTTAGCTTCGCCGCTCCGTTCGCAAGCTGGACACTCGGCCTCATACCGAACAGAGCAGAGACGTCCTTTCAAAGTGCAGGCCCCAAGTCGCGCGAGCGCTTGTCTCACGTATGGCGGAGCCTTCCCCGGTGTATGGGAAGGCGCCGTATCGCACGTTCTGCCGCAGGTTCCGAAAGGGCATCCGTCCGCGGGCACCCTCCTCCCCTACTGCGGCGGCACCATGGTGAGCGAGATTTTGCCGCGGTCGCGGTCGACCTTCTCGACCCACACCTTCACGGTGTCGCCGACGGCCACCACGTCGCCGGGGTGCTTGACGAAGCTCCTGGACAGCTTGGAGACGTGCACCAGGCCGTCCTGGTGCACTCCCACGTCCACGAAGGCGCCGAAGTCGACCACGTTGCGCACGGTGCCCGTAAGCTCCATGCCCGGCTGCAGATCGTCGATGGAAAGGGCGGCGCGGCTGAACACGACCTCGGGCGCGTCGTCGCGCGGGTCGCGGCCGGGCTTCTCCAGCTCGGCGACGATGTCGATGAGCGTGAGGATCCCGCAGTTCAAGTCGTCGGCGAGCGCGGACAGGCTGCCCACGCGCCGAAGGATGTCGGGGATGCCGCCGCGGGCCAGCTCGTCGGGCCCCACGCCGGCGCGCTCGAGCACCGCCGCGGCCACCGGGTAGCTCTCGGGGTGCACGGCGGTCGCGTCGAGCGGGTTGGTGCCGCCCATGATGCGCAGAAAGCCGGCGGCGTTGAGGAACGCCTTGGGCCCGAGCTGGGGCACCTTCTTGAGCTGCCGGCGGTCGGTGAAGGGGCCGTTCTCCTCGCGGTAGGCCACGATGTTCCTCGCCACCGTCGGCGTAATGCCCGACACGTAGCCCAGCAGGCTCGCGCTTGCCGTGTTCACGTCCACGCCCACGCGGTTCACCACGTCCTCGACCACGTAGCCCAGCGTGCGCGCCAGCTCGGACTGGTCCAGGTCGTGCTGGTACTGACCCACGCCGATAGACTGGGGCGGGATCTTCACGAGCTCGGCGAGCGGGTCCTGCAGGCGGCGACCCAGACTCATGGCGCCGCGCGTGGTGACGTCGAGCTCGGGGTACTCGCGGCTTGCAAGCTCGGAGGCCGAGTAGACCGCCGCCCCCGCCTCGTTGACGATGGTGTAGCGCAGCTCGGGGGCCTGCTCGGCGATGAACTCCGAGACGACCTCCTCGGTCTCGCGGCTGGCGGTGCCGTTGCCGATGACGATGGTGTTGACGCGGTACCTCTCGACCAGGCGGGCAAGCGTGCGCTTGGTGCCGGCGACGTCGCGGCGGGGCACCGTGGGATAGACCACCCCGTGGTCGAGCAGCTTGCCCGTCTCGTCGAGCACCGCCACCTTGCAGCCCGTGCGGAAGCCCGGATCGAGCGCGATGACGCGCGCGCCGCGCACAGGGCGGGCCGACAGCAGGCTCTCGACGTTTTTGGCGAAGACCTTGATGGCGTCTGCCTGGGCACGCACGGTGAGCTTGGCGCGCTCCTCGCGTTCGAGCGAGGGAGCCATGAGGCGCTTGTAGCCGTCGGCGACGGCGGCGTCGAGCACCGGGGCGAAGACGCCCCGGCGGCGCGGCCAGCGCGACCCGAGCCGGGCGATGGCCGCGTCGGCGTCCACGCGCACACGCACGCGGAGCTTTCCCTCGCGCTCGCCGCGGTCGATGGCCAACACGCGGTGGTTGGGAATCTTGCGCGCAGGCTCCGCGAAGCCGTAATAGGGCTCGTAGGGGGTCTTCTCGCCGGCGTCCACCGCCTCGACGGCGATGTCCGCCGTGGCCTCGGTAAAAGAACGCAGGTCCGCCACGTTCTCGGCATCCTCGGCCACCATCTCGGCCACGATGTCCTGCGCGCCGGCGAGGGCCTTCTCGGGCGTGTCGAAACCGGCCTGCACGGCCTCGGGCGTGACGTAGGGCGCGGCGGCGTCGAGCGCGGTGCCTTTGGAGCCGACCTGCATGACGATCATGTTGGCAAGCGGCTCGAGCCCCGCCTCGCGCGCCTTCTGGGCACGCGTCATGCGCTTTTTGCGGTACGGCTTGTAGAGGTCCTCCACGCGCTGCATCACCGTGGCGGCGCGAATCTCGGCCTCGAGCTCGGGCGTGAGCTTGCCCTGGGCGCCGATGAGGAGGATGACGTCCTCCTTGCGCTGCTCGAGGTTGCGCAGGCATGCAAGCCGCTCGTCGAGGGCGCGCAGGGCGACGTCGTCCATGCCGTCCGTGGCCTCCTTGCGGTAACGCGCGATGAAGGGGACGGTGCCGCCCTCGTCGATGAGCCGGACCGCGGCTTCGACGGCGGACGCCTTGAGGCCGAGCTCCTCGGCGAGCGTTGCGATGATGTCCATATGAGAGCTCCCAGGTCGCTAGATGCACAGAGTTTCTAGGATACCCGCGCGCCGGGAGCGGCACAACGAGAGGATGCGAAGGCGGACAGAACGCGCACTGACGAAGACCGGTGCCGACGGGCCAATCGTGCAGGGCGGCCAAGGGCCGGGTGCAACCTGGACGAGAGCCGGCGAACGGAAAGCCGACTGCAGACGCTATGTATGCGAACTCGTCCAGCACGACAGGCGACCCGCGACCGCAACGGACTGTTTCTTGCCCGCACACCCTTCCTGCCCCACAATCGTCCCGAACGAAACCGCCGCCCGCACCGGCGGCAGAAAATCGCGAGGATCCCGGGAGGAACCATGGCAATGAAGGACACCATCGCACAGATCCGCCGCGAGGCGGGCGTCACACAGGAGGAGATGGCCCGCCGACTCTACGTCACGCGCCAGGCCGTCTCGCGTTGGGAGACGGGCGAGACCACGCCCGGAATCGACATGGTCAAACTCATCTGCGTCACTTTCGGAGTGCCGCTCGAGCGCTTCTTCGACATGCCGATGAGCTACTACTGCCAGTGCTGCAGCATGCCCA
>CAZUFB010000117.1:3222-5880 GCA_964619775.1 uncultured Coriobacteriaceae bacterium | reverse complement strand
CGCAGCACGTCGCGGCCCCTGAACGCCTTGCTTACGTTTCGTACGGCTATCATCGGTCGTACCTCTCCTTTCCGAGCAGGTCGTGGCGGGCGAATGCCTTCCCGCCCGCGAGCACCGCGGCCGCCCCCGCGGCGACGGACAGAGCGATGCCCCAGCCGGCGTCAACGCCGTTGTGGATGACGAGGTCGCTGCGGGCGAGCATCAGGTAGTTCCCCGGCAGCAGGGGGCTGAGGTAGAACGCCGCGTAGAACAGCAGGGTCGCCGTGACCGCGAAGGCCGCCAGCGGGTTGGCGTTGACGGAGACGGCCAGCTGCACCAGGTAGGTCGCGCTGAGCGCGAATGGTATGCCCGCCACGAACAGCAGAAGCTCGCGCGAGCCCCCGTAGGCGGCGCAGTCGCCGGCGGCGAAGAACCCGAGCAGGTCGACGGTGGCGGCCGAGAGCGTCAGCCCCTCCTCCAGGGTCCCCGGGGCCGACGCGGCCAGGGCGACGGCCACTGCGAGCAGCCAGTACAGAAACGCGCAGGCGACCGTCCATATGCACTTCGAGAGCCACCAGCACCAGCGCCCGCCCGCGGCGACGCACTGCCTGGCGCCGATGCTCTCCAGGTTGCGGGTGGGGTACGACAGGACGACGAACGCCCCCGTGAGGCACACGCACAGCCACGACGCCGGGATGTTGAAGGTCTGGTCGTGCTGGGGGTCGTACTCGCGCATGCCCCCGAACAGGCTGGCGAGGCAGTCGATGAAGCTGAGCCCGGGGAAGCTCCCGTCGCCCTGCAGCGTCAGGAGCTTGAAGAGCGCGACGAGGAGCGCCATGAGGAGGAGCGCCGCCGCGAAGCGGCCCGCCACCTCGCGCGCCCCGAACCGCAGGTCGACGGCGAGCATGCGCCCCAGCGCGCGCGGCGCGCTCATAGGACGTCCGCCCTGCGCCGCAGGATAGGGACGGCGACCGACAGCGCCAGCATGACGGCGGCGCAGATCAGCGTCACCCACCAGTGGCAGTAGAACAGGTCGCCCGAGCTCTTGAGCTGGTCGAACAGGGTGATGCTCGTCCCGAAGTCCTCGTAGCCCCTCAGGCGCATCATCACGTAGAGGTTCTCGCCGAGGTGCTTCACCAGGAGCAGCGCGATGTAGGGCAGGCACGTCAGGGCGACGCGGTTCGCGCTTACGGTGGAGAAGGCCAGGACCAGCGCGGCCCACAGGCCGCAGAGGACGAAGTTCAAACAGCACCTCAGGACGATGTAGAGCGCCGGCGCCTCGAAGAAGACCGTCGCGAACATGTCGGTGGGGGCGAGGCTGATGTACATGCGGTCGACGGGGTTGGGGGTGTACGCCGGGAAGAAGCAGGCGAGGATCGCGAAGTTCACGACGAGGGGCACGACGGCCAGCAGCCCCGCGCTGACGAAGACCGCCCCGTAGCGCGCCGCGTAGAGCCGGGCGCGCGAAACCCGCGTGGCGATCTGGGCGACGTAGCCGCTGCGGACGTCTGCGGCGAGGGACCAGGCGTATCCCATGACGGCGAGCAGGGGGAGCAGCGTGAAGAACAGCTGGGCGACGTCGACGCCGCCTCGCATCGGCAGCCACTTGTTGAAGCACGAGTAGACCGTATGGTAGTAGTAGCTCTCGTCCGCATACTCCCGGATGATCCACTCCCAGTTGTTGACGTACACGTTGATCTCGTACGCGGCGGCGGCGACCGCGAGGACGACGAGCACGAGCATCGACCCCAGGAACCACGGGCCGCGCAGGGCGCGCCGCAGGTCATTGCGAAGCAGCCTCATCGCTTTCACCTCCCAATGTCGGGGAACCGATGTCCATGCGGTCGAAGATCGAGTTGTATATCAAAGACGCCCCGTCGAGGCGCTCTTCCGTGCCGTCTGCGAGAGGGAACCCGAGGGTCACGCGCACCGTCTCCCCTTGAGGCACGTCGACCGAGTTGCCGTATTCCGACGAGGAGACCCCGTCGACGCACCACAAGGCGGACGCAAGGTAGTTGCCGTTGCCGTTAAAGGGGGTGTCCGAATAGAGGCTGAAGGTGTCCTGCAGCGTCACGGCCCCGTCGGAGTCCGATATGTCCATGGCGTCCACGGAGCCTTGGTGCCACCAGTAGCCCCCCTCCTCGGCGTCGATGTTTGTCACCTCCACCTCGACGACCAGGAAGGGGTCGTCCCTGTTCGAGTCGTTCAGCAGGCCGTTGGGGTTGCCGGCGTCCTCCTCGGCGGCGCCGGCGTCGGTATACGACGGGTAGAGCGCGACCCGCTGGACGGTCATCTCGACGGTGCCGTTCCACGGGATGTAGTTGCATTCCTGGCCGACCTCGCGATAGGTGAGCGAGATGGTCTCGCCGAGGGCGACGGTCCGGGTCGCCTCCTCGAAGATCTGGGGTTCCCGCATGTCGTAGATTGCCTGGCCCAAACGGTACACGCCGAACCCGGCGGCGCCAAGAAGCAGGGCGCCGCAGACGACGAGTTCCGACCTGCTGAGCTTGAGTTTGCCGATTGGTCTATCCATTGGCTGTCTCCTCGGTTATGGGGCCCGGCGCGCAAATGGTTCGCGCGCCGGGCCCCATCAGTTTCAGCTAGGGCCGTTATCGATAACCGTTGTTGACGACGATGTCGGTGCTCTGCTCGTAGCTGTCGGGACTCCAGACGCCTGTC
>CAZUFB010000117.1:0-3122 GCA_964619775.1 uncultured Coriobacteriaceae bacterium | reverse complement strand
CATGGCTTGTCCTTTCAATCGGGCGGGGAACGTGACTGCACGGCGCCCGGGGTCGTCTGCTCCTTTCTCTCGGCTGGGTGGGCGCCCGTGAGGACAAGCCTATGCGGGGAGGGCCGGTTCTGCTGTGGACAAACTGCCAGAGCAGGTGTCTACAACGTTTACCTGGTGTTTTTACGGTTAGTCAATTCTTCTGTCCCTCGCCTGGGTTCGAGCTCCCTCCAGAGGGACGCCACATACTGGTAGCGGGTCGCGACGCCGAGTTTGGAGAAGGCAGACCGCTTTGCCGCGCCCGCGGCCGAGACGGAGTACGACAGCTCCTCGGCGATCTGGGCCACCGATGCTCCGCGGGCCAAGGCGACGCACACCTTCGCCTCGGTGTCGGTAAGGCCCTTTCCCGCCAGGTAGCCCTCCAGGTGCGCCCGGTCGACGCCCGGGCCCTCGAAGGCGAAGGCCAGGCCGGCGTGTACGGCCCTCCACACCGCAACGGCGAGCGAGATGGCAAAGCAGCAGGGCACAAGCCAGCCCAGACCGGCCGGCGGGGACGATTCTGCATGCAACAGGATGTACGAACCCCAGGCGTTCGCGACGGACACCGCGGCGCAGCACCCGACGGCCGCCGCGGGCAAGGCGGGCAGTGAGCCTTTCTGGTTTTCGGGGTGGGCGTATGAAGTGGACGACGACGCGCGCAAAGCCTGGACCTCGAGCAGAACCGTCCCGACAAGCAGGCCGAAGACGATGCCCCGCATGAGGCAGAGCAGCGCGGTGCAGGCGAGCACGGCTCCGCACGCGGCCCTGCCGCCGTCCTTCCGTCTAAGCAGCACCAGCGAATCAAGAAGCACGAGGGCGGCGAGGAAGGGTGCCCCGACGTCCTGCAGCGAGGCGTAGGTGGCCCCGCGCCAGCACTCCTCCCAGAGGAACGCAACGGCAAACCACGAGGCGGCGACCGAGGGGTGCTCGTCCGGGCTGCACACTGCTTGTCTCTCGCCCCACTTCCCCAGCGCCGACCCGGCGGCGAACCCGAGCAGCGAGAGCGCGGCGGCGCCGAGCCAAAAGGCCGTTCCGAACGACGCGACGACTGCCATACCGGCGGCGCAGGCGCATGCGGCGCCGAGTCGACCGCCTTCGAGGCGTGCCGACCCGACGCAGGAGTGCAGCGCCGTCAGGCCGAAGCACACGAGTCCCGCCACGGCGGCGAAGAGCGCCAGCCGTTGGGAGGGTCCGAGCCCCGCCGCGCCGGCCCACACGTGCAGGCGGACGGCAAGGCACGCCGCGGCGCAGACGAGAAACGCCGCCGAGGCAGCCCCGCCCCCGGCAGGGCCCGGGCGGAAGGACAGCCCCATCCAGCGCAGGAGCGCGGGGACGAAGCTCAGCAGGATGCCGGCGGCGCAGGCGTAGGCCATCGTCCAGGTCGAGTTCCAGAACAGGGGGAGCACCCCGAAGGGCATGAGGAGCAGAAGGAGCAGCGACAGGCAGCCCGCAAGGCGCAGGAAGGCCGAGGCTGCGAAGCGCCCGCCCGTCTCGCTTTTGACGTCGAAGCCCGTTTGCGCCCGGGGTACGTTGCCTTTGGCGGTGCCCGTCGGCCCGAACAGGCCCATCTGGGCCGAACGGGCGCCGAGAACCTGGTCGAACGAGCCGAGGCCCAGCCTTTTGCAGATGCGCCCCTTGTACGTGCGCACCGTGGAGGGCGACAGCCCCAGGCGCCGAGCGGCCTCCGAGGAGTCGCAGCCGTCGACGGACGCCGCCAAAACGTCGAGCTCGCGGGCCGTGAGCCCGGCGCCCGAGAGGCGCTCAAGCTCCCAGGGCTGGAGCCCGCCCGCTCCCGGCCCGTCCGCAGCGTCTCCGTCGCGCACGCCGGCCGCCGCACGGTTTTGCAGGCGCAGCGAGGCGGCCGCGCCGGCGGCCAGGCATGCGACCGAGACGAGCAGGGCGAGCCCCTCGGGGCCGGGGCCGGCGAGCGGTACGGGGAGCCCGAGCCGGGCGGCGACCCTGCCGGCCAGCTCTCCCAGGCACAGGGCGGCGACGGCCCCGCGCATGCCGCCGCAGCGCGCCAGCCAGCGGGACCATTCGAACAGGATGCCCCACAGCAGGAGGGTCCCCAAAGGCGCGGGGAGCAGGGCGCCGTACGCCGTCGACCGCAGCAGGCCCGCCAGGAAGGCGCCGGCGAGGGCGAGGCAGCGCACGGCGCCGTCGCGCGGGGACGGGGATGTGCCGCGGGCACCGCCGGCAAAACGGGTCGACGCCGCCCCGCACACGAGTGCCGCCGCGAAGGCGAGCCACCCCTCGCAGGGGCCGACCGCGCCGGCAAGCCCCCGCAGGGCGGGCGTCAACCCGCCCGGCTCGCCTTGATACGACGGGTTTGGTATCGAGGGGAGCCACAGCGCAAGCAGGTTGAGCGCCGACAGGAACGCGGCGAGCGCGAGCCCCCCGTATACGCACGGCCTCCAGACCTCGGGGCGCCTGAGCAGCGCAGCCGCCCCCGGGTATTGCGTCGCCCACACCCCCGCGAGCATCCCGAGGGCGACGAGCGCGTAGGTGCCCGAGGAGGGGAGCTCCTCGACCGCCCCGCGGGCTCCGAGAAGGTAGGGTCCGGCGACCGCGCAGGCGAACAGGGCGCACCAAAGTATCTTTTGTCGCGCTTCGGCCTCCATGCGCGTCGCCTCTCCATTTCAAACCGTATGCTTGATATAGAAAACAGTTGCACAGTATCGCAGACGAGCGTTATGCGACCATCTCAAAAACTGTACCTGCACAACCTGCATCTTCCATAGGCGATGGAGCAGTCACTAACCCTGCGCGATTCCGATATATCAGGCCTGCATAAAAGACCATCTGCTGCTGAGCGCGGTGCATGTGTTGCGCCTTTTGCTGCAAGGACACGCGCCTGCCGAAGGCACCCCGAGGAGGGGTGGGCCGCGCCGGGTAGGGCCGCGGCGGCGAGTGCTGCATCGTTTTCATGGTGAGGACGGGCCAAGCGCAAGCCTGTTGGCAGCTGGTTTCAAAATGCGCTACGATACACAAACGTGAAGCGTTCCGTAGGGACGCAGGGGCCGTTAGCTCAACTGGCAGAGCAGAGGACTTTTAATCCTAAGGTTGCGGGTTCGAGTCCCGCACGGCCCACCATC
>CAZUFB010000116.1:0-5926 GCA_964619775.1 uncultured Coriobacteriaceae bacterium | reverse complement strand
TCGAAGTCGGCGCGGCACAGGCGCTCCCACGAGTACTTGAAGTCCTGGGCGCGCACCGGGCTGCCGTCGTGGAAGGTTGCGTCCTGGCGCAGGTAGAACGTGAACTCGTCGGCCGTGTCGTTGACCTCCCAGCTTTCGGCCGCACCGGCGATGACCTCGCCGGCGTCGAAGTCGTACTCGCACAGCGGGGTGAAGAGGTTGAACATGACCTCGACGCCCTGGACCTCCTCGGCGCCGAAGGGCTCGATGGCGACGGGGTTGGTGATGTAGTAGTTGAAGGTTCCACCGCTGACGGGCTCGTCGGCCAGGGCGAGGTCCTGGGCGCTGCTGCAGGCTGCAAGGGCCAGGGCGGTGCCCACGGCGCCTCCCACGAAAGCGCGACGGGTCAGGCCAGAGGATTGCTGCTGAACGTTGCTCATGATGGGAGCCTTTCTCCTTGTGGATCGGGACACTGAGCCGCGCCTGCGTCGATGCCGCATCGCCTGCCGTGCATAAAAAGACAGATGCGGTGAGCCGCCACGCGACAACCGTACTGCCCTAACAATGCCGGCCGATGGTTTCACGCAGATTAACATGCGTGAAAATTAATCGATGTGCAAGATGAACGGTTTTGCCGTTGCCGCTCGCCCCGGCGTATAGGACCGTCCATGGAACGGGCGTGCTGCGTGGCCATCAAGGAAAGAAGGGACCTGTCGAACGTCTCGACAGGTCCCTTCTCGATGGTGTGCAAAGCCGCGTGGAACGAGATGCCCGGGGCTCCCAGAGCCGGGCATGGGCGGGCGCGGTTAGCCTATGCGCTCAGCCAGCACTTGTCCATGCGCCCGTAGACGGCGGGGCTGAAGTAGAAGTTGTTGAGGCGGCTCGAGCCCACGTAGGTGTGGCGGTAGTAGAACATGGGGATCACCGGGAAGTCCTCGGCCACGATGGCGTTGGCCGCCTGATAGGCCGCGATGCGCTCGTCGTCGTCCACAATCTGGCGGGCGTCGTCGATGGCCGCGTCGAAATCGGTGTTGCTATAGCCCCAGTTGTTGTCGCCCGAACCGGTGTAGAACAGCGGCTGCAGGATGGCGTCCATGTAGGGCACCTGGATGACCCAGCCCATGCGGCCGATCTGGTAGTCGCCCGACTGGACCGAATCGATGTAGGCGGCCCACTCCTGCATGCTGAGCTCGCAGGTTACGCCCACGCTCTCGAGGTCGGCCTGGACCATCTGCATGATGTCCTCGTTGGACGAGCCGCTGTTGTAGGACAGGGTGATGGAGAGGTCGCGCTTGCCGCTCTCGTCGGCGGGGTAGCCCGCCTTGTCGAAATACTCGGCGGCCTTCTCGGTGTCCTTGGTGGGCAGCGCGTGCTCCCAGGCGTTGTCCTCATAGCCGGGCACGCCGGGGGTGATCATGTTCGTCGCGGGAGTGCGGGTGCCCTGGAGCACCGTGTCGCAGATGGCCTGGCGGTCGATGGCGTAGGAGATGGCGATGCGCAGGTCCTTGTTGCCCATCACCTCGTCGTCGTTGTTGCAGATGAGGTAGTAGATCGAGTCTTCCTCACCGAAAAGCGCCTGCTCGCCGGGGTTGACCGTGTAGCCGTCGGGCGCCTCGCCGTAGAGCTCGCGGGCCTCGTTAAAGTGTCCCGAGGGAATGATGGTGAAGTCGAGGTTGCCGGCCTGGAACTCGGTCCACGCGGTGTCGTCGTCGGCGTAGATGAGGAAGTCGATGCCGTCGACGTAGGGCTTGTCGCCCCAGTAGCCGTCATAGGGCTTGAGCTGAATGTACTGGCCGTCGACCCACTCGCCGTCCATCATGAAGGGGCCGTTGCCGATGGGCGCCACGCGGAAGGCCTGGAAATCCTCCTCGTTGTCGGTGCAGCCCTCGGGCACGGGGCACAGCGCGCGCTCGCACACCGCCGAGGGGAAGTCGGCGAAGGGGGCCTTGAGGTGCACGACGAGCGTGTAGTCGTCGGGACATTCGATGTCGAGCTCGTCGCCCGTACCGGCCATCATTTCGTCGGCACCAGCCACCTGGGCGGCCTTGTAGCCAAGCGTGGAAGGGGCCGGCTCGAAGTCGGCGCGGCACAGGCGCTCCCACGAGTACTTGAAGTCCTGGGCGCGCACCGGGCTGCCGTCGTGGAAGGTTGCGTCCTGGCGCAGGTAGAACGTGAACTCGTCGGCCGTGTCGTTGACCTCCCAGCTCTCGCAGGCGGCGGGCACGACCTCTTCCTTGTCGTAGTCGTACTCGCACAGGGGCATGAAGAGGTTGTACATGACCTCGACGCCCATGTTCTCCTCGGCGCCGAAGGGCTCGATGGCGACGGGGTTGGTGAGGTAGTAGCGCACGGTGCCGCCGCTGACGGGTTCGTTTTCCGCCGCCTCTTCCTCCTCGTCGCCGGTCCCGTTCGTGCCCTCGTCGGCGTCGTCGCTGCCGCTGTTGCAGCCGGCCAGGGCCAGCGCGCCGACGACGGCCGCGGCCCCGCCCACGAAGGAGCGGCGGGTCAGGCCGGAGATGCTGCGCTGTGCGGTGCTGTTCATAATCCGGTGCCTCTTTTCAGTCGATGCCCTTTGCCTGTCAATGCGCCGCGCGGAAGGCTGCGCGGCGCATACCCTGCCGTGCCTTGTTGGGCGTGCAGGTTATGCGGTGCTTATAAAATGCAGGTTAGTGTGTATTTATTTCAAGTTTATTAACATGTTACCGATTGGTAAAGAAAAAGTTGCCTCGCTCGACCGACCTGTTTGTCGTTTGAAAATCAAACGGTGTAAATAACTCTGCAAACGGTAGGCTATTTGAATTGCAACTGAATATATGTAACTAATAAATTTCGTAACAATGAACTGATATGAAACATAAAACAGATGCAGCAGCCTCAAAAAGATGGCTGTAACGCAGACTTTATGGCATTAAAATGCCCCCGTTATGCATATTGCACAGCGGGGGCATAGGGAAGGCCACGGAACGGTTGTAAGGGCCGTCCGCAGGTGCAGAAGTCCGTTCGGACGGCCCTTTTCGTTTGTTAGGCGAGCGCGAGGGGAAGCGCGTCGTCAAGGCGCCGGAGGCTTGTGGTGCGGCCGAGCAGCTCCATCGAGGCGCCCAGGGGCGGCGAGACCTGGTTGCCGCATTCGGCGACGCGCACGGCCTGGAAGACCTTGCGCTTGCCGGCTCCGAGCCGCTCGGGCAGGGGCTCCAACGCGGCGTCGATCGCCTCGGCCGTCCATCCGTCCTCGGCAATCGCCTCGAGGGCCTCGCGGGCGGCTTCGAGTACGGGGCGCACGCCCTCCTTGGCAAGGTTCTTGGCGACCGAGGCCTCGTCGTAGGCCAGCTCGCCGAAGAGGAAGCGGCTCTTGTCCACGACGTCGCCCATAAGGCGGCAGCGCGGTTTGAGGATGCTTGCCAGCAGGTCGAACCATGCGGGACGCGTGCCGTAGGCGTCCTCGCCGACGAGGCCCGCGGCGGCGAGCTGCGGCACGAGCACGCGCTGCGCGAACGCCGCGTCGTCCATCGCCATGAGATACTCGCCGTTCATCCACAGCAGCTTCTCCTCGTCGAACACCGACGGGTTTTTGCTGATGCGGTCGAGCGAAAAGCGCTTGGCCACCTCGGCGGGCGGCACGATGGTGGTCTCGCCGTCGAGGGACCAGCCGAGCAGGGCAAGGTAGTTGACCGTCGCCTCGGGCAGAAAGCCGCGGTCGCGGTACTCCTCGACGCTCGTGGCGCCGTGGCGCTTGCTGAGCTTCTTGCCGTCGGGGCCCAGGATCATCGACAGGTGGGCGAAGGTGGGCACCGGGTAGCCGAGCGCCTCGAAGACCAGAATCTGGCGCGGGGTGTTGGAAAGGTGGTCGTCGCCGCGGATGACGTGGGTGATGCCCATCTCCCCGTCGTCCACCACGGTCGCGAAGTTGTAGGTGGGCGTGCCGTCCGAGCGCGCCAGGACCATGTCGTCGAGCTCCTTGGCCTCGAAGCGGCAGGGACCGTGCACGGCGTCGTCCACCACGACGGTGCCGCGGCCGTCGGGCACCTTGAGGCGCCACACGTGCGGCTCGCCGGCCGCGATGCGCGCCCGGGCCTCGGCGGGATCGAGGTCGCGGCAGGTGCGCTGATAGCCCTGAAACGAGTCGCCGCGCTCCTGGGCGGCCTTGCGAGCGGCCTCGAGCTCCTCGTGGGTGCAGAAGCAGGGGTAGGCGTGGCCGGTCTCGGCGAGCCTCTCCAGGGCGGCGCGGTAGCGGTCGGCGCGCTGGGTCTGGTAGTAGGGGCCGTGGTCCCCGCCGACCTCGGGGCCCTCGTCCCAGTCGAGGCCGAGCCACTTCATCGAGCGCAGGATCTGCTCGGTGTTCTCCCCGGTGGAGCGCTCGGGGTCGGTGTCGTCGATGCGCAGGACGAACACGCCGCCGTTGGCGCGGGCGAAGGCCCAGTTGTAGATGGCCGTGCGTGCGCCGCCGATGTGCAGGCGGCCGGTGGGCGACGGCGCGAAGCGGACGCGGATCTGGTCGGACACGGATGGCTCCAATCGGTGTTCTCGTGTGGGGCGCGCCCGTCGGGCGGCGGCGCGCCGCATGCTTGCGTGGGGGATTATAGCCCGCCTTCGCGCCGGCCCGGGCCGGGCGGGGACGGGTGCACGCCCTTACCACGTTGCCGCAGGCCTCAGCCGGGCGGCGCGTGCGGCGGCCGCTTGTGGAAGAGAGGTGGTTATGCTCCCGTGCCGCGCGTGCGGCGATTGCGAGCGGGTACCGTAGTGCCATCCATCAGGAGGGGGAGCACCGCGCGCTTCCCGTTCGAGCCGAGGGACCGAGCCCGACGACGCTCCGGCAACCATCCCGGCGGGGTTTTCCGCGGGGAACGGTGCCAATTCTCGGCAGGCGCCGGGCGACGTGCCCGCGTCTGGAAGATGGGGATCTCGAGACGCCTCAAGACCCCGCATTTGCCGTATCGGACCTTGCGGGGGGACGCCCCCGCGCGCAGGGTGCCTAGTGCGCCGGAAAGCGGGGCCAAAGACATGACGCTCCACCACAACCGCGACTTCCTCTTCACCTCCGAAAGCGTGACGGAGGGCCATCCCGACAAGGTGTGCGACCAGATTTCGGACGCCGTGCTCGACGCGATCATCTCCCAGGAGGCGCGCCTGCAGGAGGCGGGCTACGTGGCCCCCTCGGGCGAGCCCGCCGACCTCGAGCGCGTGCGCTGCGCCTGCGAGTGCTTCGCGACGACGGGGCTGGTGCTCGTTGCCGGCGAGATCCGCACCCAGGCCTACGTCGACGTGGAGGAGATCGCCCGCGGCGTGCTCAAGCGCATCGGCTACGACCGCGCCAAGTACGGTTTCGACGCCGAGACGTGCAGCGTGCTGTCGGCCATCCACGGCCAGTCGCACGATATCGCCCTGGGCGTCGACGAGAGCTACGAGGTGCAGCAGGGCGAGAGCGACCCGGGCGTTGACCCGCTCGACCTGGTGGGCGCCGGCGACCAGGGCATGATGTTCGGCTACGCCGTGCGCGAGACCCCCTCGCTCATGCCGATGCCCATCTATCTGGCGCACCGCCTCTCCGAGCGCCTCGCGCAGGTGCGCAAGCAGGCCGTGGTGCCCTACCTGCGCCCCGACGGCAAGACCCAGGTGACGGTCCGCTACGAGGGCGGTGTGCCTGCGGCCGTGGACAAGGTGGTCGTATCCACCCAGCACGACGACGGCGTGCCCCAGGACGTCGTGCGCGCCGACGTGCTGCGCGAGGTGCTCGCCCCGGTGCTCGATGCCCAGGGCATCCCCTGGCAAGGCGCCGACGTCTACGTCAACCCCACCGGCCGTTTCGTCATCGGCGGCCCGATGGGCGACTGCGGCCTCACCGGCCGCAAGATCATCGTCGACACCTACGGCGGCATGGGGCGCCACGGCGGCGGCGCCTTCAGCGGCAAGGACTGCACCAAGGTCGACCGCTCGGGCGCCTACGCCGCGC
>CAZUFB010000115.1:0-5995 GCA_964619775.1 uncultured Coriobacteriaceae bacterium | reverse complement strand
TTTCCTGCATTGGTACAACCGGCAAGGGCAAAGAGCATAGACAAAGTCAAGATGAGAATGATTTTCTTTCGCACTATATCACATCCTCAACTTTCATTTTTTAATTCGATATAACCCCGTCCTTGTTCGCTGCGTTCCTGCCGCACTTTGCCCCCGACGTCGTTTTTTCTCTTGTTTGTTATTATATATTTTTTGCGGGTGATGGATGGTGCCGAGACGCCGAAGGGGGCGGTCGGAGTGGTGACCGTTGCAATCGTTGAAGACAACCCTCGCGACTGCGACGCGCTTGCCGACTATCTCCGCCGCGCGGCGGAGTCCGGCGATTTCGAGCTTCCCGCCCAGGACGTGCGCGTCCTGACCTACCCCGACGGCGTGTCGTTTGCCGACGCGCTGGCGTCCGAACGCATAGACGTTGCCCTGCTCGACATAGAGATGGCCCCGCTCAACGGCATCGAGGTGGCTCGTCGCATCCGTGCAGCCGGCGACGACATGGTCATTATCTTTGTGACGAACCTGTTCCAGTTCGCACTCGAGGGTTACGAGGTCCAGGCGCTCGATTTTCTGGTGAAGCCGGTCCGATACCGAGGCTTCGTCGCCGCGATGTCAAAAGCCTTGCAGGTTATCGAACGACGACGGCCTCGCTACATCAAGCTTGAGTTCGGCAGGTCGCAAAGCCTGGTCGACGTGGCGTCCATCACCTATGTCGAGACGCAGCGCAAGCGGTTGGTGGTGCACACCCGGGGCGGCACCGACCACTGCGCAAGCTCGCTCAAGGTCATTGCCCAGAAACTCGAGCCGTACGGGTTTGCCATGCCGCATCAAAGCTACCTGGTGAACCTTGCGCACGTCGAGCGCATCGATGCGGCGAACCTCGTCGTCGCCGGGGACTCCGTTCCGTTGTCGCGTTACAGGCGCGCCTCGTTTATGCAGGCGTTCACCTCCTACATCGGGCGGATGCTGTAGATGTACTCGTTTAGCGCCCCCGCGATGGCGGTCCTTGCCGTCGTCGCTTCGATTTGCGCCCATCTTATGACCGGTCGGGTGCCGCGTCGCGACTGCCGTCCCGTCTACCACGCGGCCATGCTGGTCGTGTTCTGTGCGTCGATGGTAGCCGCCCTGGTTGCGCGCCTGGAGTTTCTTTACACGCTGGCGATGCTCGTCCCCTTGACGACGCTGTATATCTGGGCTGTGCGGCGGATCTTCCTTTATGAGGCGCTCTACCTCGCCTGCCTGTTCTTCCTTTGCTACGATTTGTCATCGCTGCTTGTGTGCAACATTGCCATGGGGGCGCTGCCGGAGGGACCGCTTTCTTTGGGCCAGACCGAGCGCGACGTGATCCTTGTGGCGGGGTCGACCGTCGTGCTGCTGGGATCGACGGCGGCTTTGCACCGCTGGTTCATCGGCGACCTGTATATCTTGCCGCCCATCCAGACGCTGCTCATCGTCGTGCCCATGGTGCCGTACGCCTATGTGCGCAGCGGCCTGTACATCACGGTCTTTAACGGAGGGGTGCCCGCCCAGTACACGGGTGAGATCGTGCTCCTTGCCATGAGCTTTGTGCCGGCGTTTGTCCAGATGGTTGCCAACAAGGTGTTTCTCGGTTCCGCGACGCGCAAAAACGACGTGCTGCAGATGCAGGCGGTGCTTGCGGCCCAGCACCAGCAGTATCTCATCAAGCGCGAGACTATAGACCAGGTGAACCGCTACTACCACGACATGAAGCACTTTGCCACGCTGATAGGCGGCGGCTCCGCAGACGGGGAGACCGCGTCTCGGCGTTTCGAGGAAAACCTGGCGATGTACTCGCCGTTTGTCGACACCGGTTGCCCCATCGTCGATGTCCTGGTGGGGGAGAAAATCCAATATTGCTCGGAACACGGTATCCGCCTGGTCCCGTTTATGGACGCCCGTTCCCTTGCAGACATGGACCCGCTCGATCTATGCACGCTGTTCGGCAACGCGTTCGACAACGCCATCGAGGCGGTCGAGCAGCTTCCCGACCCCGATGAGCGCGAGATTCGGGCCAAGCTTGGCGTACATGGCGGTTTTACGGTCTTCACGCTCGAGAACCCCTACCTGCAGACGCAGGAGCCGGGGCCGGGCGGCGAAGGCGCGGTTCCCCACGGCGACGGGGCGGGGTGCCGCGCGCACCACGGCTACGGGATTCCCAACATGCGCCGTGTGGCCGAGACGCACGGGGGTAGCCTGCAGCTGCAGGCGGACGACGGCGTGTTCCGCTTGACGGTCGTGCTACCGCTCTTCGCGGCACCCGACAGCCCTGTCGCCTGAGACGAGGGCCGTGTCCTCGACGGTTGCGACGACCTGGGCGGGGTCGTGGGAACCGGCCAAGTAGCGGGCCAGGTCGGAGATGTTGACCGTGCGCAGACCGTCCACCAGCGACGTCCCGCCCAGGCCCAGCGTCACATAGTCGCATCCCTGGGCGAGCAGCTGGTCGAAGCGGTTTTCGTGACCGGGCCGCGCGAAGCACGCGGAGCCGTCGGGCGACGAGGCGTAGAGAGGCATGCCCACCTTGGCAAGGTAGCCTTCTGCAAACGACCGCAGCTCCGCACGGTCGTTTTCCGTGAGAAGGGGAGGTTTGGACTTGCCGGCGGACGCCCGCGCGGCATGCGTCGCCTCCGGTGCGGTCAGATGCCTGTACAGCGGCGTGTCCGGCGCCAAGGGCAGCGGTTCAAGCCTGATGTGCGTGACGTCGTTGTCCAGCGCCTCGTCGATGCTCGAACGCAGCGTAGCCTTGGTCTGTCCGGGAATGCCCCAGTACAGGCGCACCCCGATGTCGTCGATGCCGGCATAGCCCACGAGCACGCGCATGTTGTGGATGGCGTCGCGCGTGGTGGGCCGGTCAAGCAGCTCGTACTCGAAATGGTTGAAAGTTCCCATGCCAAACTCGTAGCGCCTGAACCCCAGTCCCCGCAGGGTGTCGAACGTGTCGGCACTCAGCATGCCGGGGACGGTCTGCAGCGTCGCCTGCACGCCCTTAGGGTCGCAGTCGCCCCAGTTCAGAGTGCGCTTGAGAAGGCGGACAAGCCGTCCCAGCTCGTCGCCGCTGCAGGATGTGGGGATACCGCCCGTCAACATGACGGCCTGGACGGCGTGCTCGGAGAGATCGGGGGCGATCGACTGCAGCTCGCGACCGACGGCTGCGAGGTATGCCCCGCGGTAGGCGAAGTCTCCCTTGCGCGGGTTGTCTGCGGTGGGGGCCCCGGTATGGATCGGGGCGGAGCAAAAGCTGCAGCGATGCGTGCAAAACGGGATGTTGATGCTGACGACCAGTGGCTTGCGTGCCATGCTTGTTCCTTTCGCGCCTGCGGTGCCCCGCGGCGCCGCGTCCCTTCCGCAGCGCTCCTGCTTGGAGAAGTATAGCCTTGCAAGGATAGCGCTGCGTCCGCGTGCGGCGTGCCAATGAGTCCCTCCTGGCCGCTAAATGCCTCCCATCCCTTTTGGATTCGCTGAATCTTCCTAGAATAAATCCAGGCAGGCGCGGTGTCTGCGACGTCCACCGCGCAAGGAAGTGTCGAACAAGGAGGTCAACTATGGCTGTTTCGCGTCGTGCTTTCCTCAAAAACGCCGCCGCTGCCGGCGGTGTCGTCGCCCTGGTCGGGGCGTCTTCGGCCTTGGCCGACGAAGCCGAGCCCGTCGAGGACGCGGCTTCCGAAGAGGGCGACGGCGGTTCGACCCAGGAGGAATCGCCCGGCATGATGGGCGGGGAGACCTCTACCGACGAGAACTGGCGTGTTGCCCCCGACCCCATTTCCGACGACCAGATCGTGGCCGAGTACACGGCCGACTTCATCGTCGTGGGCGCCGGCCATGCGGGCGTCAACTGCGCTCGCACGCTTATGGAGCGCGGCCGCGACGTCATCTTGATCGAGAAGCAGGACGAGGACTCCTTCTCGATGCTCGGCAACGACATCGGGCACATCAACTCGGAGATGAACCTGAGCTTCGGCGTGCCCGAGTACGACCCCATCGAGTTCTACAACAACTGGATGTTGGTGAGCGGCAACCTCGCCGAGCCTACGCTGTGCATGCAGTATGCCCAGCGCGGCGGCGAGGCCGTCGATGCGTTCTGCGACGTTTTTACCGACGAGGAGAAGCAGAACTTCTCGATCTATTTCTGGGACGGGGCCCCCTACCCCAACGACCCCGAGGTTCTCGGCGGCCAGCACTTCTACTACGGATGCCTCAACCTGCGCGGCAAGAACTGCAACATGAGCATGACCGAGGCGTACCGCAAGCAGCTTGACTATATGGTTGCCGGTGGCATGCAGATCGATTTTTCGATGAGCGCCCAGCAGCTTGTCCAAGACGACGACGGCAAGGTGTGCGGCGTCGTTGCCGAGGGTCCCGACGGCTACGTAAAGTACAACGCGAACATCGCGGTCGCCCTGTGCGCCGGCGACTTTTCGTCCAACGAGACCATGCGCGACGAGCTGCTGCCCAACATGACGGGCATCCTCACCCCCGACGAGAGCTTGGGCGGCATGGGCGGCCGTGACGGCCAGGGCATCAAGATGGCCTACTGGGTGGGCGGCAAGCTCGAGGCCGCTCCCGTCGCCACCATGGGCGGCGACTACGGCAACCCCTCCGGCCCGCTCGGCAACGGCGGCGTGCCGATTTGGCTTGACGACAACTGCAAGCGCTACTGCAACGAGGCGTTCGGCGGCCCCGAGATCGCCGGCCGTCCCACGGTGCGCGCCCGCCACACCACCAAGTACTGCGTGTTCGACAGCAAATGCATCGACGAGCTGTCGTACGGCCTGCCGTGCCATACCGCGTTCGACTATTCCGACCAGGATTCGCTCGACGAGCTCCAGGAAAAGCTCGACGGGGCGCTGGCGGCGGGTGCCGAAGGCTATCAGAACCTGTACTGCGCCGAGGACCTGGCGACGCTTGCCGGCTACCTCGGCCTCGAGGGCGAGCTCGCCGACAACTTCGTGGCGAGCGTCGAGCACTACAACGAGATGTGCGACAACGGTCGCGACGAGGACTTCGGCCGCGACGAGCGCTACATGTGGAAGTTCGAGCCGCCCTATTACGCCCAGGCCACGAGCAGCTGGATGATCGGCATGATGATGGTGACCTGCGGCGGCCTGTGCTGCGACGGCAACTCCCAGGTCGTCGACGAGAGCTACAACCCCATCGCCGGCCTCTACGCCGCGGGCAACAACTGCGGCCGTCGCTTCGGGCCTGCGTACTTCACCCCGACCGCCGGCGCCTCGCTCGGCTTCGCGGTGGCGCAGGGGTATGTCCTGGGCGACTACCTGGCGACGCTGTAAGAGGGCATGCCCAGCGCGGCGAGGCGCAAGGGCACGCCGGTGGATAGGAAAGAACGGGCCCGGCGAGCCGGGCTGTGAACTGCCTCCCATTTCTTGGACACGGAAATAGAAGTCCGAGGGATGGGAGGCTTTCATGTCCATCGACCTGCGGCGCAGGCACGATCGGAGGCTCAGGGAGCTCGCCGCCGACATGTTCGAGTCGGGTTGCGGCTACAAGTCCGTCGCCAAGGCCCTTGGCGTTTCGGGGGAAGCCGTGAGAAGATGGCAGCAGACGTACCGCTCCGTGGGGAGGGACGGCCTGCTGAACATGGGGAAGGCGCGCACGACATACGATTTCGAGACGAAGGTTGCCGCGGCCAGGGCCGTGGTCGACGGCGGGATGGCCAAGCCCGAGGCGATGGGGCGCTTCGGGATAGCGGGCCTGTCGCCGCTCGAGGGCTGGTGCCGGCTGTACCGGGAGGGCGGCGCGGAGGCGCTCCGGCCGAGGCCGAAGGGCAGGCCGAAGGGGCCGGCCGCGAAGGCCGCGCCCATGACCCGCGAGCAGGAGCTCGAGGAGCGCGTCCGCAAGCTCGAGGCGCAGGTGGCGTACCTAAAAAAATCGATGGCCCTGAAGGCGGAGAGGCGCTCCCGAACCGGGAGAAGGCCCTAGCGGTCGCCGAGCTCTCAGGGCAGGGACACAGGCTGTCCGACCTGCTGGA
>CAZUFB010000114.1:0-6002 GCA_964619775.1 uncultured Coriobacteriaceae bacterium | reverse complement strand
TTTCCGACCTCGAGACGCTGTAGGGTCGCGAAAGGGAGGCTGTCGGGCTAGCGGGATCTGGCTTTTGGCTTGCTTGCCCGATTAACGGCGGCGCACCTCCGTGCAAGAGGTGCGCCGCCTGCCTGTTTTTCAAACAGGTCAGCTCGCTGGGATTTCTCGGCGACTATACGAGTTCCCCGTTCCGGGCAACAATTTTTCCGCCCTTAATCACACAGAGCTTTTTGGCCTGTTCGACAATCGCCGAGCTGGGGGAGGAGCTGTCAAGGACCACGAGGTCGGCTTTGCATCCGAGGGATGTGCCGTAATCCTCGAGCAGGGCGTTACGGGCGGCGTTGAACGTTCCCATCTTGAACACCGTTTCGAGCTCCTCGGGAAGGCCGGCCTGCATGCAGTGCGCGCAAACGAGTGCCTCTTCCGAGAGGGGCCTCCAAGTATTGTTTGTCTTAGATACAGCATGTGCCAGCATGTGCCGTTGGCGACTGCCATGTCGAGCGCCTTGCGAAGGCGGTATTCGATGGCCTCTCGGGCCGCGTCTTCACTGCCTTGTTCGTCTATGAGCTCCATGAGGATTCAGAGCCGCCGCATACACCGCATACATCACGGAAAACCTAAAGTGCGTTATCCGGAAAATCCAAAGTAAACTTGCCGGAAAATCAAAGGCAGTCTAGACTTCTCTTCGGCAGATGCCGATGACGGGAGGTCGTATGGCAGTGTCGGTGGCTCAAGAAGCGGTTAAACCGCAAGGATATCTGCCGCGCATCGTGGACGCGCGTGTGGAGCGGTACCTGCGGGTGTTCGGCGCGGTCGAAATCGCGGGCACCAAGTGGTGCGGGAAGACATGGACGGCGCTCGAGCACGCGGCGAGCGTGAGCTATGTAGACAAGACGCTTTCTTTGGCCCGGGAGGACCCGTCGTCCATGCTGGTGGGGGAGCGCCCCCATGTGATCGACGAGTGGCAACGGGTGCCCGCTATCTGGGATACCGTGCGGCACGAGGTCGACCGAACGCGTGGCCTGCGCGGTGCCTGGATCCTCACCGGTTCTTCGACACCTCTCCCGCGCGACGTCAAGGACGACGAGGGGGTGCAGCCGAGCCACAGCGGCGCCGGCCGCATCGGGCAGGTCCGCATGTACCCCATGACGCTTGCCGAGAGCGGGGATTCCACCTGCGGTGTCTCGCTGGCGGGGCTCTTTCGCGGCGAGTTTGAGCCCTCCCAGGTGCAGACGGGTGCCGAGGACCTCGTCAGGTTGGTGTGCCGCGGTGGGTGGCCCGACGCCGTCGACTTGACACCGGAGGACGCGCAGCTGGTTGCCCGCGAGTATCTGAGGCTGTTGCGGCGCGAGAGCATCCCTCGGCAGGGCAAGGACGGGGACGTCGCCGCCCGGCTGCTGTTTTCGCTCGCACGCAATCTTGGCCAGGCCGCAACCTACAAGACGTTGATTGCCGACATGGAGGATGCGGCCGGAGGGGGCGGCGTTTCGGAGACGACGCTCGTCTCATACCTCGACCTGCTGCGGCGCATGTACATTTTGGAAGAGGTTCCCGGTTGGCTACCACCTGCCCGGTCGTCCAAGCGCGTCGCGAGCAAGCCGAAGCGCTATCTGGCCGACCCGTCTCTTGCCGTCGCGACGCTGGGCATGTCCCCCGACGCGCTTATGGCCGACTGGCAGACGTTCGGCCTGGTGTTCGAGGGTCTGTGCATCCGCGACCTGTCGGTCTACGCCGGCGCGCTCGATCCTGCGGCCGACGTTCCTATGCGCTATTACCGCGACGAGTCGGGCCTGGAGGTCGACGCAATCGTCGAGCTGGCGGACGGGAGGTGGGCGGCGTTCGAGATAAAGACGGGCGAGACGAAGGTTCCCGAAGCCGTCGGGAGCCTCAAACGCCTCCGCCGCAAGCTGTGCGAGAATCCTTCGTCCCGCACGAGGCCGCCCGAGTTCATGGCCGTGTTGACCGGGGTCTCCGGCTATGCGCGCAGGGTTGAGGAGGGCATCTACGTCATACCGATTCGGAGTCTGACGGCGTAAGGGGGCTGTCCAGCGACAGGGTGGTCCTGCGTTTGTTCCCGGCGTCAAAGAGGCAGTAGCCCTTTTGTACCCTGCCTACCTTGCGATGATGGTTGCCGGGATGAGTATGAGGCGCAAGAGAATGCGCTACTGCCCAGCTTCGTCGTTTCTCCAATTCGATTGCTTCGATGTGGTCAATCATCTGGCAAGGGGCGTGGTTTTGGCAACTGGTGGTTATGGGCATAACTGGGACATAATCGTCCAACGCTGTCGTCCACGCGATATGGCGGTCTATGCCTGGAACAACCCTACGACCACTGATACCGGCGATGGCATCCTGATGGGTCTGACAGTCGGTGCTGTCGAGGACGACTACCCCCATGTGCTGATGAACGATCCGGCCGGTGTGCTAACTGGCGACCGCGCCAACGGCATCATGCCCGCCTTCTTGCGTGTTAACAGGAACGGCGAACGTTTCGTGAATCAAAACCTATCGTTCGAGTATATGACCAACGCCATAATGTACCAACCGGATGCGGCAGCATGCTCTTTGGCGCCTATCCGCATCATCTGAGCGCTATCAGTCACGGTCGCCGCCTGACTTTTGGCTATCTGCTTGGTTGCGAGCTTGCGGGGGTTGGAGGGGTAGCAATTCATTGCTGCCATAGGAGCCGGTCTATGACGATGGGGCTGCACCAGAAGCGGGTTTTGGCACAGCCCCTTTTCGTGCCTACCGATAACCTTGGCCTCGTTGCCTCGCAGGGGTCATACAGCCGATCTGATCGCATCGAATCGAACACGAATGGACCTGGAGTATGGAATAGGACGGGAATGCCCTTCAATCGGTTGCATAGGGGGCGAACCTTATTTCAAAGAGAGGCCGAACAAGACCAGAAACCGGAAATCAAGCTTGTCCCCTTAGGCAGCGCACCATTCTTTCGACATTTTGATTTTGATTGTCTCTCCGATACACTAAGAAACAATAGACCATCTCGTCGAAATCGGTTACAGCGAGAACCGTCGTGCTTTCGACGCCAAGCTCTCTATACCATGTTGCCATTCGCTCCGTGCACAAGAAAACGCTGCTGTCTCCTATCGGCAATGCCATGCCGGCGCAAGGGTTGTTTGCAGTGAGCTTGAGCCGCGGGGTAACACCGTGACGGACCAGTATGGCAGAAAGGGACGAATACCAGCTGGAGAACGAGGGGGACATCTGATTCACGATGTCCAGGCCCATCACTTCGCGCAGGCTGACCCGTTCTTTTCGGGCAAGAGGGTTGCCTGTCCCGGCAACGAAGCAGAGTCGTTCGCCTTCAAGCGCGATCCAACGGTATGCGTCGGTATCTTCCTGGGCGGCGAACTCGATCATTTCGGGCTGCGGCTCATGATGAATGACGAAATCGGCAAGTCCCCGGTCAAGGGCATCGCGCACATCGACGTCGACGTCGACATACCGGTACAGTCGATCGGGGGCATCTTGGCATCTATCCAGCGCCTGCCTGATTTGGGGATTCAGATTGATGCAGTAATACAGACCCTGTATCTTCGCCGGTGCTGGCGTTCGGGCGATTTCACGGGACTCGGCAAGAGCCCGCTCCCAATTATCCACTATACCATGTGCCCATTTGAGCAAGACAGCTCCAGCAGGTGTCAATTGAGCATCTTTATTTGAGAAATTACGTTCAAGGACATGGAAGCCTACCTCGTGTTCTAGAGCACGGACGTGTTTGCTCAGAGCGGACTGGGAGATGTTGAGCAGCCTGGCGGCTTTGGTAAAGCTCCGTGTCTCGGACAGTATCGAAAATTCCCGCAGTTTTTCAATATCCATGCGACTCAGTCGTCCTCCGAAAACAGCCCTGTAAAGCCGTATCCCTTCCCGATATCATACATCCACCCGCGTATAGCGAGTATTGTATGACATACAGAGCTATGCCGCCTTGGCATAGTTCTTCACCAATGCGAATGAAACTGTCCTATGTTGAATAGGCGGTATCGATTGCCGTGCCCTATATTTGCAATAAGGACCGCGGATTCCGAATTGCTTCGTTATATGGGCAAGATGTACTTCCAATACCAAACAGACAGGTAAGGGGATTGTTATGTCTGGTGTGAAAGGTACGAGCATGAGCACAAACATGACCCGTTCGAATTTTGTGAAAGGTGGGGCCCTCGCCGTCGGGCTTGCCGCAGGTGCAACAAGCATGGCGGGGTCCGCCTTCGCCGACGGGACGGTCTCGTGGGATTACGAGACAGACATCGCCATCGTCGGATCGGGCATCGGTGGCTTTTCCGCTGCGTTTGCCGCCCACGAGAGCGGGGCGAGCACGATTATGGTCGAAATAAGCTCCGTTACAGGAGGCGGAAGCTCTTTTAGCGGGGGTCTCATTCACCTCTCCGGTGCACCTTCGGGAGACGATGCGGCGTATGACGCGTTTACCGATGGCCTCATGACCAATCAGCCGCTTGCTCACGCCTACGTCAACGATTTCCCCGACTTCATTGAATGGCTGCTCGACCTGGGATTGAGATGCACTCCGCTTGACTATGTCAACCCGCTCGGGGAACAGTGGGGCACCATTGCCATGCTCGGATCCGACGATGCTATCGGCCTGCGCGGATGTCGGGCGTTTTTCGACAGCTGTCAGGATCTGTACGTACAGCAGGGTGGAACGTTGCTCATGGAGACGGTTGCCCAGCACGTGATTACCGACGGGAGCGATACCGTGATCGGCCTGCAGTGCCGGGACAACAACACCCGTGAGGCCATCAACATCAAAGCCAATGCCGTCGTGCTTGCGACTGGGGGCTTTCAGGCTGACGAAGAGCTTCGAACTCGTTACTACGGCCCCGACGCCTCAATGGCGACCATCCATGCATGCCCCTACTGCACCGGATCCGGACTCAAGATGGCGCTCGAGCTCGGAGCTTCGATGCAAGGTTCGCTCAATACCTTCTCGGGGACGTTGGCGCCGGCCTGGCCTGCCGTCAACCGTATGTGCGACCCGGCAACCTACGAGTCGCTCGGCTACCCCGAGGACGGTCGCGAGGGAAAGTATGCCCTTTATGACAGCCATCTTGATTTCGCGGCGGAGGGTTCGATTTTCATCAATCTCAACGGTGACCGCTTCACCGACGAAGGGGCCCGCCACTATCGGCCGCAACAGGCCATAGCTCGGCAGAAGCACGCCACCGCCCTCATGGTGATGGACGACACGGTGTTCCAGGAGTATTGGAACTCGGCGACCTATACGCTGCGCACCATCGGCGAGCAATTTGAGGAATGCATCCTTATCCCCGAGGTCGGAGGCGTGCTCTACGAGGCGGATACCGTCGAAGACCTTGCCGACGCGCTCATCGAGGGTGGAGTCCACGCTGTCAACAAAGCCCACTTCGTCAAGACGATCGAGGAATACAACACCGCCGTTGAGGCCGGAACGACCGCAGAGCTGCCCGTCCCCCGCGAGCTCGGCAATATCGTGGCGCTCGTCACGCCACCGTTCTACGCCTTCCCGATGACGACCTCGATCTACGCCCCCTTCGGCGGCCTTGCCGTCAACCAGGACTCGGCAGTGCTCGATAAAAATCTCCAGCCGATTCCCGGTCTCTACGCCACCTTCCCCACCTCCGGTGGTTTCATGCGCGAACTATATACCGGAGCGATGGCGGCAGCCGGCGTCACCGGACGATGGGCGGGTCGCGCCGCCGCCCAGGCTGCACGATAAGACCGCCCCCATGCGTCGGCCCCGCCCTCGTTCGAACACCGGATGGGGCGGGGATTCAGGGGGCGACATCCGAGGAATACCCAGGTGCGGATACGTACGGCATGCCGGCCGAGTTTTCCGTCGCGCATGATATCTCTGCTGACCACAACCCTACGGCGGGTTATCTTGTGCTTATGTGAGTTAAAAAACTGCTCTTCGGTGCGTCTGAAAACACCTGCACCGCCCTGCGCTCGACCTACGCCATCCCCGGAAACCCCGTCTGGCGCAGGGCCTC
>CAZUFB010000113.1:0-6120 GCA_964619775.1 uncultured Coriobacteriaceae bacterium | reverse complement strand
GAAGCATTCGCAACTGTTGTCCCTGCACGCTCGGCAAGCACGGCGACACCCATTTCTATCTCGGCGGCCGCAAAAAATGAGAGGCCCCGTAAGACCAGGGTATCAATTAAACGCAAGATGCTTCTTCTACCAGCACCAGCATTGCACGCCGGGCAGAACCGTCATCCCCATCTTGCGGTGCAGAGCAAGCGACGGCCCGTTGTCCGTCAGCACCTGGCTGAACGGGACGCGTCCAGCGGCGAGCATGCGGTTGACGGCGCCGCTTAGAAGCTCGACGGCGTAGCCGCGGCGACGGTGCTCGGGAAACACCTCAAGCATGCCGATGGACCCCTCGTCGTGCTCCCCGATGAAGCCCGCCAGCACACCGTCGGCGTCGTAGCCGCCGAAGACCCAGCCGTCCTCCAGGTGATCGCGCACAGTGTCCTCGGGCAGCGTGTCATAGTGGGCCACCACCGTCGGCAGGTCGTCCACACCCAGCGGCTCTATACGCAGCGTCCCGCGGACGGGCAGCGGCTCGGACCCCTCGTAGACGCAGACGTGGTAGTCCAGCGGTTTCAAACCGCCCAGTCCGGCTTCCTCGCGCCAGGCGGCGTCCGGCAGCGTCACCAGAAAGCCCTCGGCGTCCCGCAGCTCGGAAGGCAGGGTCGCGAGCACCCGGCCGGCCGCCGCGCCGTCGCGCGCGGCGAGCAGGTAGTCGCCCGTCGCCGCGATGCGCGCGAGCACCCCGTCGCCGTCGGCGTGCACGCACTCCGCCCGGCCCAGGCGCAGCGACTCGACCAGCACAACCAGCTCGCGCGGATCGGGCAGCCCCTCGACGAACGCCAGGGCCTGCTCGCACAGCGCGGCACCGTCAGGGCCCGCGCCTTCTCCCGTCGCCGTCTTGTCCATAAGAGCCCCTCGCTTCCGGTCCCGCATTCTCCCTGTAGGTCGACGCGTTCCATCATAGTCCATCGTCCATACCGTCTACCAGCACAAATGCAATCGTGCGATACCCCCTCACACGAATCGGACGATGGGGCGTTTTCCCGAATCGGACGAGTGCGAGGCACCCTCGCCGCGCCACACTGGGCAACGGTGCACGGCCGGGGCCGCCGCAAAACACGCCGCCCGACCCCGGCCGCGTGCACCGCGCCGCACGTCGTACAACCGGTCGTAGGGTTTCGAAACGACCCGCACGCCACCAGAAATCCCCGGCACCGCAATGATAAGGAGAGGAACCGCTATGCAGAACTCCACCACCCGCAACCTCCCGCTGAGCCGCCGCGCCTTCGTGACGGGCGCCTTGGGCCTCGGCGCCGTCGCCGCCCTGTCGGCCGTCGCGGCGCACACCTCGCTCGCCGAGGAGACCGCCCTCGCCGATGCCGCCGGCGCTACGGGCGGCACGTACGACGTCATCATCGTGGGCGCCGGTGGCGCGGGCATGACCGCCGCTATGAGCGCGCACGACGGCGGCGCCCGCGTGCTACTGCTCGAAAAGATGGCCGTGGCCGGCGGCAACACCGTGTGCGCCGAGGGCGGCATGAACGCCTGCTGCACCAAGTACCAGGAGGCCGAGGGCATCGAGGACAGCGTCGAGCTGTTCGCGCAGGACACCTACGAGGGCGGCCACGAGCTCGGCGACGTGGACCTCATCACCTTCATGTGCGAGAACTCCAACGCGGCGCTCGAGCGTCTCGAGGAGCGCGGCATGGTGCTCAACCGCCTCGGCACGTCGGGCGGCGCGTCGGTCAGCCGCATCCACCGCCCCGAGGACGGCAGCGCGGTGGGCGCCTACCTCGTCAACGGCATGTGCGCCCAGTGCGCCGAGCGCGGCGTGGCGGCTGTGGCCCAAATGCGCGTCGACGAGATCCTCATGGCCGACGGTGCCGTCTCCGGCGTGCGCGCCACCGACCTGCGCACCGGCGCGCAGACCGCGTACAGCGCCCCGGTCGTCATCGTAGCAGCCGGCGGCTTCGGTGCAAACCACGAGATGCTTGCCCAGTACCGCCCCGAGCTGCTCGAAGCCGTGACCACCAACCAGCCCGGCGCCACCGGCGACGGCATCCTCCTCGCCGAGGCCGTGGGCGCCGACACGGTCGACATGGAGCAGATCCAGGTGCACCCCACCGTGGAGCAGAGCACCTCGACCCTGCTGTCCGAGGGCATCCGCGGCGACGGCGCCGTGCTCGTAAACGCCGACGGCGAGCGCTTCACCAACGAGCTGCTCACCCGCGACGTGGTGTCCGCAGCCGAGTGGGAGCAACCCGGCGGCTGGGCCTACGCGGTATTCGACAAGAGCGTCTACGACGCCAACACCTCCGTCGAGGAGAAGTTCGTCCAGAAGGGCCTCGCGCTCTCGGCCGACACCTTCGAGGAGCTCGCCGAGCTCATGGAGGTCGACGTCGACACCTTCGTCGCCACCATGGCCGCCTACAACGACGCCATCGAGAACGGCGAGGACGACCCGATGGGCCGCACCGCCAGCCGCGAGCCCGTCGTGACGACCCCCTTCTACGCCATCAAGGTGGCCCCGGGAATCCACCACACGATGGGCGGCCTGCGAATCGACACCCAGACCCAGGTGCTCGACACCGACGGGAACCCCATCCCCGGCCTGTTCGCGGCCGGCGAGGTGACCGGCGGCGTCCACGGCGGCAACCGCCTGGGCGGCAACGCTATCTGCGACATCAACGTCTTCGGCCACCAGGCTGCGATGAGCGCCCTGTCCTACCTGGGCATCACCGCCGTCGACCGCAACGCCCTCACCGAGCTCTACGCCGACCAGGAATTCAACCAGCACGCCACCCAACACGGCGAGGTGGCCTGCACTGACTGCCACCGCGTCAACGACACCCCGGTGCTGACCTGCACCCAGTGCCACGACGAGGCCGAGGTCCCCGAGGGCTGGCTCACCTATCAGGAGGCCTACGGCGACGCGTACAGCGAGAACGCCGCGCAGTAGGAAACGGACCGAGGCGCGAGTGGCAAAACCGCCTGCGGGTCGGTGCGATCGAGCCGCCGACGTTATAAGCGTCGTCGTCGGGATTCACCGGCCGCCCTGCCGCCTTTGCTGCGACAGGGCGGCCGTCCTTGTTTTTGACATGATGTAAGAACACGCATCAACACCCGATTCCAACGAAACGGCGCGGTGCCCGCCAAGTGCCTACGTCGCCTGGCCCTCCGCCGGCGAACGGTTGCCGCCGATTACAACCGGCGCAACTTTTTGTCCCAAGCGTCCTCCGGACACCCTGCGGCACCGTATACTTGCAGAGACAGGTCCTGGCAGGTTGCACGGACCGGCCGGCCCGTGCACCGCCGCATGGGCCGGCCGACTGCGCGCATCGAGCGGGAGAAGGGCGGCCCGTGGGATCAACCACCTCATCGCAGCGTCCGGCACGCCGCGGCGGCGTCTCCGACGAGCTGCACGCGCTCCTCGCGGGGTTCTCGCCGTGCTTCCTGGGACTCGTCGCCATCCGCATCTGGCTGCAGTGCTCCATCTACGACCGATACGCCTCCACCGACTCGGGCGTCCTCACCGTCACCGCCAACATGGCGCGCGTCGTGCTCATCGTCATAATCCTGGCGTTGGTCGTGCGCTGGGGCTTCTCCTCCCGCGCAAAGAGCATACTCGGCGGCGTCTCCGTCGGCGCAATGACCCTGGCGAGCGCGCTGTTCCTGGCAAACACCGAGACCGGGTCGACCGTCCTGCTGTGGGCCGCTTGCCTGCTCGCGGGGTTCGGCGTCATCTGGGGCGGCGGTATGTGGATCGAGTTCTACGGACGGCTGCCTATCGGCGAATCTTTCCTCTATGCGTTTCTCTGTCTGGCGCTGAGCTGCGTCGCCGGGTTCGTCCTGGGCCTGCTCCCTATCGCGATGGCGCACCTCGTGGCGATGCTCATGCCCGCCGTGTCGTTTGTGACATTCCGCTCGTCGATGCTGTTGCTCGACCGGCGCGAGAGCGGGAGCGAAACCTCCGGGCCGCGCGCAGCAGTTCCGACGTCGCCCGACCCGACGGGCCTCCCCTACGATGCCGAACCCCGTACGACCTTCGTCCGCCTGCTCGGCGGCGTGGCGCTCTTCAACCTCGCGCTCGGCTTTGCCCGCGGGTTTCCTTACGGCGCGTCCATCACGCTCTCGGTACCGTTCCAGGCCATCCACCAGTTTGGAACCTGCGCCCTGTGCCTTGCGCTCGTCTGGTGGGTGCTCGTGCGACGCGGCGGGCTGCGCTTCTCGGCGCTGTGGGGCATTCTCGCCGTGCTCCTCGGCGGCGGCGTGCTGCTGCTCGCCGGATTCGATCCGATGCTTATGGAGATCGGCTCGACGCTTATCACCGTTGCAAACACCTTCGCCCTGGGCGTCATGTGGTTCAGCAGCTACGACGTGGCGCGCAACTCATCGATTCCCGGCTACGTGGTGCTCGGCTGTGTCTGGGTGGCCCACCTGCTCCCGCGCGAGGTCGGCCGGGTGGCTATCCTGTTCGCCGGGCCGCACGACAGCGCGCCCATGCTGTGGGCCGTCGTGATGGTCATCGCGCTCGCCGTGAGCATGACGCTGCTCGTGAACGACTCCGTGCCCCGCATGCGCCCGTTCTTCGCCGAGCTGCGCCGCGGGGCGGACGCCGCAAACAACGGCCCTCGGATCGAAACGCCCGCGACCGCGTCGCAGGCCACAGCGTCGGCGGAGGCCGCCATCAGCCTCGATGCTGCCCTCGACGCAGCCGCGCGGCTCTACCCTCTCACCCAGCGCGAACTCGACATCGCGCGGCTGCTGGTCCAGGGCCGCAGCAAAAGCGTCATCGGCGAGAAGCTCAACCTTTCCGAGAGCACCGTGCGCACCCATGCGCGCCACCTCTACGCCAAGCTCGACGTCCACAGCCGCCAACAGCTCATCGACCTGCTCGAGGAGCTGGGTCAAGGCGGACGCTAGGAAGCCCCGCAAAGCACCGTACTGGCCCACGCGATCCGCGGGGCGGTCGGGCCACCCGCAGCCCCGCAGCCCTGCCGCTCGTACCTTTGTCCTCCCTGCCCATGCGGGCAGTTCCGCACCACAACTCGGCCACCGCGGTCTCGCCGGCGATGCTTCCCGCAGTTGAGTTCAGAGCCAGCGAGTTACTGCCCATATAGAAGCAGCTGAAGAGCTCGTGATACTCATCTCGCCGACGGCAAACAGGTTAGCGATGGGTTCATCGCCCTCACCCAGCGCGTAGAAAACGTCGTCGATCACGATACCGCCGATAGCGCCCCAGTTGGTAGGACGATAGTACACCGCGTAAAACCCGGACGCCTCGTCGTAGTGGCGCTCTATTTCTACCAACACAAGCGGGAACCGCCGCAACGAACCATTGCGGCATCGCTTTTTAACGCATTTGCCTACCAGCAAAGGCGGACGGGGCTGTCAACGGCGGAGCGCATGCGCCGTTCATCTTGACCGTTGACTGCCGCTTCGGCGTGGAAGTCGGCCACGTTGTATCTTGGTGGCGAATAAAACGAAGGCCGGCGTCCAGGCGCTCGAACCCTTCCGCGCGCGGCACCGCCGCGACCGCCGGGTACGGCTACATCGTGTGGGTCGCGTAGACATCCTCGTCTTTCCAGGGGACGGGCGGCACGGCGTCGGGGTCGCCGCCGGAGGCGCGGGCGGCGTCGCGCGCGACTCGCGTGGCAGGCAAATCGATGAGGCGCTGGTTGGCCGAACCGCGAAAACGCAGCGAGACGTCGTGCTCGCAGGCCAAAAACGGGCCGTCCACCAGTACGTCGATGCAGGCGAGCATCGCGTCGGTGTCCGCGGTGTGCCTGCTGCCCGTAGCCGGGGCCAGATCGCGGTCGTAGACGTAGCCGGTGAAGCACCATATGTCCTTGGCGGGGAACCGGAGACGGGTCTCCTCGAGAAACGGGCGCAGGACTGCCTGGTTCTCGGGCTCGAACGGCTCGCCGCCGAGCAGGGTGATGCCGTCGACCCAGCTGTCCGCAACGCTTGCCCAGATGCGCTCGGCCACCGCGCCGTCGAACGGCTCGCCGGCCGCAAAGTCCCAGGCAACCTGGTTGAAGCACCCGGGGCAGCGGACCCGGCACCCCGAGACGAACAGGCTGGTGCGCACACCTACGCCGTTGGCGATGTCGCAATACTTGATGGCCGAATAGTTCA
>CAZUFB010000112.1:0-6150 GCA_964619775.1 uncultured Coriobacteriaceae bacterium | reverse complement strand
GCCTTCAGCGGCAAGGACTGCACCAAGGTCGACCGCTCGGGCGCCTACGCCGCGCGCTGGGTGGCCAAAAACGTCGTGGCGTCGGGGCTGGCCGACGAGTGCGAGGTCCAGTTCGCCTATGCCATCGGCGTGGCGCGGCCCCTTTCGCTCATGGTGGACGCGCGCGGCAGCGAGCGCGTGCCCGTGCCGGTCATCGAGGCCGCCGTGCGCTCGGTGTTCGACCTGCGCCCCGGCGCCATCATCCGCGATCTCGACCTGCGCCGCCCCGTCTTCTCCAAGACGTCCACCTACGGGCACTTCGGCCGCGAGGACCCCGACTTCACCTGGGAACGGACCGACCGCGCCGAGGCCCTGCGGGCCTTTGCCGCCGACGCCGGCTACGCGCTCTAGGCCGGTGGCGCGGTGGAGACGCTGTTCGACCTGGCGGGCGGGGAGTTTTCGCAGTATGCGGAGCCCGGCCCTGCGGCTTTGGGGGGCGTCGCAAGGCCGCGCGCCGAACAAGAGGTCTCCTTCTACGTGCGTGTGGCGGTGGACATCCCCGCCCGCGCCCTCAACGCCCCCTTCACCTATGCGGTTCCCGCCGACCTGGCCGGCGAGGTGGCCCCGGGCTGCTGCGTGCTGGTGACCTTCGGACGCCGGCCGGCGGTGGGCTACGTGCTGCGCGTCGAGGAGGGGCTGCCCGCGGGGCTCGACCCCGCGCGCGTGCAGCCGGTGCGCCGGGTCCTTGCGCCCTCGATGTTCGATGCGGCGGCCGGCGAGACGGTCGAGTGGCTGGCCTGCGAGTACGCCGCGCCCCTTTCCGAGGCCGCGCGGCTCTTCTGCCCGCCGGGCTTCTCCGCCAAGATGGTGCGCGACGCCGACTCGGGCGCCTGGGCGCTCCAGCAGGCCGCCATGGAGCAGGTCGACGACCGCTGGGTGGCGCTGACCGAGGCCGGGCGCGCCTACGTGCCTCGCAAGAACGCCCGCAACGAGCGTGCCGTGATCGCGGCGCTGCGGGGAGGGCCGGTGCGTCAGGTGGAGCTCGCCCTGGAGGTGCCTGGCGTGTCCGCCGTGGTCGCGCGCCTGGCCAAGAAGGGCGTTGTGGAGGTCGAGCGCCGCCGGCGCGTGCGCGGGGCCGAAGGGCCGGTTGCGCTGTCGAGCGCCTCGGCGCCCCGGCGAGCCCCCTCCGAGCTGACCGCGGGCCAGAAGGCGGCCCTGGAGGCCGTCCGCGCCGCGCGCGCGGCCGGAGAGGGCGGCTGCGTGGTGCTCGACGGGGTGACCGGCTCGGGCAAGACGGAGGTCTACCTGGCGGCCATCGAGGAGACCCTCGCCGACGGGCGCGGCGCGTGCGTTCTGGTGCCCGAGATCTCGCTCACCCCGCAGACCGTGGGACGTTTCCGCGCGCGCTTCGGAGACCGCGTGGCCGTGCTCCACTCGCGCCTTGGGGTGGGGGAGCGCTACGACCAGTGGGACATGGTGAGCCGCGGCGCGGCGCAGGTGGTGGTGGGTGCTCGCTCGGCGCTGTTCGCTCCGCTGCACGCCCCCGGCCTCTACGTGATCGACGAGGAGCACGAGGCGAGCTACAAGCAGTCGCAGACCCCGCGCTACCACGCTCGCGAGGTCGCCGCCCATATGGCGCGCGAGCGCGGCGCGGCGCTCGTGCTCGGCTCGGCCACCCCGTCGCTCGAAAGCCTCGTCCGCTGCCGGCAGGGCGGGTACGCCGGCGTCCCCTGGGTGCGCGTCGAGATGCCCGAGCGCCCCGGCGCCCGTCCGCTGCCTCCCGTCGAGGTGGTGGACATGGGGCGCGAGTTTGCCTTCGGGTGGCGCTCGATGTTCTCGCGGGCGCTCACCGCAGGCCTCAACGAGGTTGTGGAACGCGGCGAGAAGGCGGTGCTGCTCTATAACCGGCGCGGCTTCGCCAACTTCCTGCTGTGCCGGGACTGCGGGTACGTGCCGCGCTGCGAGATGTGCTCGACGTCGCTCACCTACCACGCGCGCGGGCACAAGCTCGTGTGCCACACCTGCGGCCGGGAGTACCCCGTGCCAGCCGTCTGCCCCGAGTGCGGGGGCCGCTACCTGCAGCAGCTCGGCGCGGGGACCCAGCGCGTCGAGGCCGAGCTTCGCGCCTTGCTGCCCGAGGGGTTCCCCGTGGTGCGCATGGACGCCGACACGACGCGCGGCAAAGGCGGTCACGAGCGCCGCCTCGAGGAGTTCGACGCCGCAGGTTCGGCCGTGCTGCTCGGCACCCAGATGATCGCGAAGGGCCTCGACTTTCCCGAGGTGACGCTCGTGGGCGTCGTCCATGCCGACACCGTGCTCAAGGTGTGCGACTTCCGCGCGGCCGAGCGCACCTATGCCCTGCTGGAGCAGGTGGCGGGCCGTGCCGGCCGCGGGGCCCGCCCGGGACGCGTGGTGATCCAGACCCACCAGCCCGACCACCCCGCGATCCGTGCGGCCGCCCTGCACGACCGCTCGGTGTTCACCGACGCCGAGCTGCCGCTGCGCGAGGAGGTGGGCTACCCGCCCTACGCGCGCCTGGCCAACGTCGTGGTGTGGGGCGCAAGCGAGCGCGATGTGTCGGTGACCGCCGCCGAGGTGGCCCGCACCGTCTCGGCGGCCCTGCGTGCCGCAGTGCCGGGCTGCGAGGTCCTCGGCCCCGTGGAGTGCGTCGTCTCGCGTGCCGACGGGCGTTTTCGCCAGCACGTGCTGGTGCGCGCCCGTCCCGAGGCGCCCCTGGGCCCGGTGCTCGGCGACGCGCTGGCCTCGTTTACCCCCGAGCGCGGTGTGAGCCTCACGGTGGACGTGGACCCCTGCGACATGATGTAGCGTGCAGGTCGGGGCGGTCCGTATGAGAGCGACCGGGTGGCGATGGGCCAGCTGCCGGACCGCCGGCTGTTGCGGACGGGGCTCTCGCGGGGACCGTGCGGACGCCCTCGAGCGGCGTTTCGCTACAGATCCGTACCCGCCCCGTCGGTTCCGGGGGTCTTTTCCGGCCGCTTCTTCACCGGCTCGCCGTCGGGGCCCTCGAAGCGCCGGCCCCAGCCGGTCAGCACCGAGACGAGCAGCACCACGAACAGCAGGATGCTGTAGAACATGTAGCAGCTTACCCGCGTGAGGCTCAAAGGCTCCACGAAATCGTAGCCCTGGGTGAGCGTGGCGCCGATGAGCACGAAGACGCTCAGGAAGGGCACTACCACGGCGAGCGTGTTGGCAAAGCCGTCGAGCAGGTAGGCACGCCGGTAGGGGTGCAGTCCCGCGCGACGGCCGATCTCGTCCTGGATCTTTCCGAAGGTCGCCATCGAGGCGCTTGTCACGCCACCGAACACCAGGGTCGTCGCCGTGATGCCGAGCATCATCGCGACCTCGGCCCCGCGCGTCGAGGCACCCAGACGGCTGCCGAGGATGCCGTTGGCGATACGGTCGAGCGCGCCGGCCGCAGTGAGCACGCCCATGATGCCGTAGACCGACATCACGAGCACCACGGTGGCCATCATCGACTCCACGCCCTCGGTGAGGAAGCCGACCGGTTCGCCGTCGACCACCGACGCCACGCGCTCGGGAGCCACCAGGCCGCTTGCCAGGCCCACGATGGTGCCGAGTGCGAGGCCCACGGTGATGGCCTTGTAGATGTTGCGGGTCTTAACCGCCACGACGAGCATCACGGCCACGGGCACGAGCATGACGAGCGGTTTGGGGTCCGCGCTCTCGTCGAGAATCTGCCGGGTGTCTTCACCGGTGGCGCCGCTCCCTCCCAGCACCCAGAAGAGCACGAAGGCGACCGCCGCTGCGACCAGGGAAAACGGCATACGGCTTGCCACGCACCCGCCGATATCGGCCGTGCCGCGGCGACGGGTGTAGTGTTGGGTGCTCGCCGAGATGATGGTGGTGTCGGAGATGGGTGCCACGTTGTCGCCGAAGATTCCGCCGCTCACGATGGCGCCCGCCAAGGCTGCCGGCTCGCAACCGAGCAGCACCCCGGCCGGGTAGAAGATGGGGAAGCAGATGAACATGGTGCCCAACGACGAGCCGGTCGCCATCGCGATGATGCATACCGCGAAAAACGTGAAGGCGCAGAAGAGGCCGCCTCCCACGCCGAGCAGGTCGGCTAGCCACACGAATCCGGCTGAGATGCCGGCCTCCTTCACGAGGGCCGAGAACATGCCGATGATGAGCAGGAGCAGCAGGATCTGGACCGACTCTTTGGCACCTGTGTAGGCGGCCTCCCAGAATCGGTCGTACTGGCCTCTTTTGACGAAGAGCGCACCTGCGAGTAGCGCGACGAGCGCGCCCATGGCCAGGGCGTACATCTCGAACGCCTGGAAGACGATGAAGTAGAGGATGCAGAAGAGCAGGAAAACGCCGACCGGGACAAAGGCCATGCCCTGTCCGCCGCGGAACTCGAGGAATCCGCCTGTGCCGTTTTCAGCCATGACGCGCACCCCTTTCACTGGGAGCTGTTCGGTTGCATAGAGACGTTGCCGCATCTGACGACGCGGGCTATTTGGCCTCGGCGGCGTTCTCGTTCACGCGCATGATGGCGCGGTATTTCGAACCCGGCGTACGCTCGAGCTCAAACGGCTCGCCGTCGACGGTTGGGAAGCGGTCGATGTAGGCGCGAATCCGTGCGATTTCGGCATCGGAAAGTTCGAAGGAGAAAAGCCGGGCGTTCTGGGTGACGTGGCGGCTGTTGCGCACGCCCACGATGCCTGCGGCCACGCCTGGTTGCGCGAGCACGAAGCGCGTCGCGACGTTGGCGACGCTTGCCCCGTGCGCGTCGGCGATGCCCTTGAGCAGCGCGAGCAGTTCCTGATAGCCATCCCATCCCAGCGTGTCCTCAATGACTTGCAGGTACTTGACCTGCGAGCGCGTCTCGGGCTCAGCGGGCGGCTTGGGGACGCCGAGCCAGCGCTCGGCAAGAAAGCCGCCGGCCAACGTGCCGTAGCAGACGAGCGCGATGCCGTGGCTCTGGCAGTAGTCGCGCATCTGGCGCTCCACGCGGCGGTCGAAGACCGAGTACTGCGTCTGCATCGAGATTATGGGGATACCCGCGTCCACAAGCTCGGCCAGGTGCGCGGTGTCGAAGTTGGTTACGCCGATATGGCGGATTTTACCCTTGGTCTGCAGGTCGACGAGGTGGCGGGCCGTCTCCACGCAGCCCGGCACGTCGTAGTCCCACCAGTGGAACTGCACGAGGTCGAGGGCGTCTTTGTGCAGGCGGGCGAGGCTGCGGTCGATGGCGGTTTCGACGTAGGAGGCGTCCACGGTCCGAAGGTCGTCGAGGTCGGGGACGAACTTGGTGTGAATCTGAATCGTGTCGGCCGCCGCGGTGCCGGCGCGGTCTTTGAGCCCTTGGACGAGCGTGCCGATGAACTCCTCAGAGCGCCCGTAGATGTCGGCGCAATCGAAGGTCGTGAAACCTCGGTCGACGAGCTCATGGAACGCGCGCAACACGTCGTCGAGGTCGAGGCTGCCCCTCAACGTATGCCCGTTGGACAGCTGCCAGCATCCGTTGAAGACACGGCTGACGGAGTATCCCGGTGCCAGTTCGAACCGTTCGACCATACTATGCTCCTTTTCCCGTGCGCTGCCACGGCCCCGTGCCGCCGCGCTTGTGGTTGGGCAGAGTATGGTCTCAAACTGTTTCGGAGGCGTTTCCGTCGACGGACGGCGAGGGCGGGGTGTCCGGGAGGTCGCCGGCGACCGGAACCACCGTGCAGGCGGCGTGGCTCAGCGTGCGCCGCGCGGTTCGGGTGACCTTGAAGCGTGCCCCGCAGTTGGGGTCGGGACAGGCCACGAGGGAGTCGGAGAGCATCCAGTCGTTGGGCTGCAGCGGGCGCTGCTTGGCGGGCAGGAGCGGCAGCAGCGCCGCCAGGGCGTACATCGAGACCAAGGCGCCTTGCGGGAACACGAGGTTCTCGCCTTCCACGAAGAAGCAGTCGCCCTCGCGGTGACTGCATACAAAGGGCTTGTCCCCTGCGACCACCTCGACCTTGAGGTCGTACAGGTCGAAAGCGTCGCCGTTTGGCGCGGCGGGGTCGGGCGCGGAGCGGGGTTCGGTGGACACGGCGGTTCCTTTCGGCGATTTGCGGCAAGCGTCGGCAGTGTAGCACGTACGCCGATCGTGTTGGCTGCGGGTGCGCAGGCGCACCCGGTGCCCCTCGGGTGCATGCC
>CAZUFB010000111.1:4915-6158 GCA_964619775.1 uncultured Coriobacteriaceae bacterium | reverse complement strand
GTCGTGCCGGAGCGGGGGTCAGACACCGCCGGGGTCAGGCTGGGGAACCCAGCCGGGAGGGTCAAAAACGTCCCTTTGTGCCCTGCGAACGGAGAACGCACAGTCTAGGCCGTCTTCGTCAGCTCCTCAAAACGGTAGTTGCCCAGCGGGGTCTGCACGAAGCCGCTTACCTCGTTGCGCACGGCGTTTTGATAGGGCACGGTGAACAGCGGGATCCAGATGCACTGCTCGGCGAACGCCTGCTGCATCTCGATATACAGTTCCTTGCGCACCTCCTCGTCGGTTTCGGCGTTGGCGGCCTCGTTGAGGGCCACCATGTCGTCGGGCTGCTTGAAGTTGGTGTCGAACCCGTTTGCGCTCTCAAAGTCGAAGATGAACTCCATGAACGGTGCAGGATCGTCGATATCGTCGGTCCAGTAGTCGATGAGCAGGTCGAAGTCCATCGAGTACATGCGTTCCTTGTACGATGTAGACTCTGCTTCCTCCAGCGTGAGGTTCACGCCGATTTCGCTCCACTGGGACTGCAGGATGGTTGCCACCTGCTGCTCGAGCTCGTTGCCGCCGCGGATGAGGATGTTCAAGTCAAACCCGTCGGCGTACCCGGCCTCTTCGAGCAGCTCCTGGGCGGTCTCGACGTCGGCGGAAGGGGGCTCGAGCGAGGTGTCGCAGAAACGGCTCGTCGGGGCAAAGATGCTGCCGATCGCCGTCCCGTAGCCGTAAAGGCACATGTCGACGATCTGCTGCGCATCGGTTGCTGCGAACAGGGCTTCGCGCACCTGCTGGTTGGCGAGATACTCGTTGGCAGTGTTGAGCGCCAAGAAGCGCGTGGTCGTCGAGGGGTCGGGGTGCGGGGAGCAGTTGGCGTCGGTTTCGAGTTGCGAGAGGGTGGAGAACGGAAGGTCGGTGGCTGCGTCGATGTCGCCTCCCTGCAGCTGGATGGTGCGCGCGCTGTCGTCGGACACCACACGGAACTCCACCGCCGACGCCAGCGGTATGCCTGCGGTGCGATAGTAGGGGTTGGCGGCCAGCGTGAGGTATTCTCCTCGACGCCACTCCTGTACCATGAACGGCCCGGTGCCGATGATGCAGTTCTGGTACTCCTCGGCTCCCACCTGGTCGAAATACGCTTTCGATTGCACTCCCAGCTCGAAGATGGACAGGTTGGCCAACGTCGAGGCGGCGGCCTGCTTCATAACGACCACCACCGTGGTGTCGTCGGGGCATTCCACGTGGTCGATGTTCT
>CAZUFB010000111.1:0-4815 GCA_964619775.1 uncultured Coriobacteriaceae bacterium | reverse complement strand
ATCCCGTGCCCCTCTTGTGTGGGCTTTAATGCTGACACTATACGTTTGGATGCATGAAATGTCGGTATGATGGAATTGTTTTCGATATAAGCTTGCTTATGTCCGTCCCAATGGCACGTCGCGCACCATGGCGGACTCGGCGTCCGCCATGTCGAGGCGTTATGGCTGACGGGTCCGTTCCCGACGGGTCTGTTCCCAAAACAACGAAGACGAACCCGCGCATGGCGCGAATTCGTCTTCATCCCTTGGGAGGGCGTCGGTATGTCCGGGAAACCCGGGCGGCAGTCCCGTCCGTAAAGATACACGGCCGGATGCCGATGAAGTTGCTGTCAGTTAGGATACGCTCTTCGATACAGATTTGTTATCGTATGGATGAAACGGCACTGGTTTGTACCAATAAGTACCAATAGGCACCAAACAGCACTACACTACTCCTTGGGAGGGAGTTGCCATGGGTGACGAGAGCGCGGATAGCCGGCGCGGGAACGCCGACCGGCCGGGCGGAGCGGGGGCGAACATCGTCTCGACCGACCTCGCGTTTGCCGAAGGCGAGGCGCTGCGCGTCGAGGACGTCATGCGCATCCTGCATATCAGCAAGAACACCGTCTACAAGCTGGCGCGGGAGGGGGTGCTGCCCTCGTTTCGGGTTGGCCGGCAGATGCGCTTTCGCTACGAGGACGTCCGTGCCCGGCTCGAGAGCCTGGCGTCCGCGGACGGGTCTGCGCGTGCCGACGCCGCGCCGCCCGCTGCTCCCTCCGGCGGTCCCGCGACGGCCGCGGCGTTCGACGCCCCGGGACCCCTCGGCACCAACGAGCTGGTGGAGGAGCTGCCCTCGTGGGCGCGCGGTTCACTCATCGTGGGCGGGCAGAGCCTCGCGGGCGACGTGCTCGCCAACTACCTGTCGGGCCTGGGGGTCAAGGTGCTGCGCGCGCATGCCAACGCCTACGTGTCGCTTGCGCGCATGTACCTGGGAACCTGCCACGCCACCATCGTCGACCTGTGGAGCGAAAGCGAGCGCAGCTACAACGCGCCCTACATGCGACGCTTCTTGCCGGGGGTCCCGGCCGTCGCTTTCAGGCTCTACAGGCAGCGCGTGGGGTTCACCGTGGCGGCGCACAACCCCAAGGGCATCGAGACGTGGACCGACCTGCTCGCCGACGGCGTTCGGGTCGCCAACCGCGAGCGCGGTGCGGGCGCGCGCGTGCTGCTCGACGAGAAGCTCAAGTACCTCGAGGCGCGTGCCGACCGGCTGTTAGGCTACGAGCGCCCCGTCACCTCCGAGCTCGCCCAGGCGCTGCTCGTGGCGCGCGGCATAGCCGACGTCGCGGTGACCTCCGAGAAGCCGTTTCGCCAGATCAAGGGACTCGACTTTGTCCCGCTGCAGGACGAGACAAGCGATCTGGCGGTGCTCGACACCCCGGCCGCCGCGCCGCTCATCAAGGCGGTCCGCAGCCTGCTGCGCACCGACGCGTTCCGCAAGGAGTTCGACCCCACGCTCTACGACGTGCGCCTGATGGGCGAGGTCGTCTACGAGTGCTGAGCCGCCGCGCCGTCCTCGCGCATGCCGGACCGGCCCGGCGGGGCCGGCCGTCCTACCGCACGCGCGTCGTGGAGTCGGTGTCCATCGTCATGGTCTGGAAGCGGTTCGCCATGTACTCGTCGCCGAAGTTGTCGGCGTAGAACTGCTGCAGCCTGGTTTCGACCGGCTGGCCGCTCTCCCGCTCGTACCAGCAGTTGAGCGCCTGCAGCGTCATGGTGCAGTCCACGATCATGAGCGCGGTCGCCACGCTGGTCACGGTATAGCGCCAGTTCCACGGCACGAGGTAGATGAGCTTGAAGATGGCCGGCATGAGCAGCTTGACCCATATGACGCCGAGCAGGCCCCAGCACGCCATGAAGAGGCCGTTCGTGCGCCCGTCGATGGAGAGGAACGTCCCGGTGTAGTCCCAGGCGGTGATGCCGAAGGCAAACTGCATGAACCAGCTCACGAAATACTCGAACGCGCCGCCGATGACGGCGCTCAGCAAGAAGATGAGCAGGGGGTTCTTGTCGCGGATTCCGTTGAGGGCGAGCGTCATGAGCACGGCGCCGATGCCGTAGATGGGCGAGAACGGGCCGAACAGCAGCCCGGCGCGGTCCTGGTAGTCGCCGACGGTGACGAGATGGAAGACGGTCTCGATGACCAGCCCGATAATCGAGCAGACCACAAAGGTCCAGAAGAGGTTGAAGAAGTTGAGTTTGTAGGGCGCCTTGCCGCGGTACAGGCGCAGATGCTCCAGGCGGGCCTCCTCGGCGGCGCGCTCGTCGAGCTTGCGAAGCTTGCGGTTGAGCCGGCGCTCCTCCACGAGCGTGGGGTCGAGGTAGACCTGCAGCGCGACGAGCACGCAGATGAGGACGACCGTCGAGATCAGGTTGGGGGAGAGGCCCGAGACCATGAGGTTGACGAGCAGCGACAGGACGAGGATCGTCATCGCCGCCCGCGCGGCGCCCACCGTGTGCCGGCGCTTGTTGCGCAGGAGACCTATGCCTATCGAGAAGTACAGGACGCCCAGCACAAGCTGCAGCGCGATCTCGAGCGCGAGCAGCACGATGGTCTGGACCTCGTAGCCCTCCTCCTCGAAGAAGCCGTCGAGCGCCAGCAGCACGACGCTTACAACAAGCAGCGCCAGGCCGAGCGTGAGGACGACGCCGCCCAGCACGACCAGCACGCCGAAGAGCCTCAGCGGCCAGGGGATCTTCTGCGCAAGGGGGTCTTCGAGAGCGGCGGCGGGGCCGTCCCCCTCCGGCGCGGCCGCGACGGAGGCGTCGGCGACTTGTTCGGACGTGTCGGAGGCTTCTGTGCCTGGGGAGATGCGCTTGCGGTCGGTCATACTCCTCCTATCGACGGGGCGCTCGCGCCGTCCGGTGCGGGGCCTGGCCGACGGGGGCGGGCGAAGGCATCGTGCCGGACGGCTCCGCGGTGCCGTGTGCGCAGGAGAGCGAGAGGAGCCGAGAGGTTTGAGCGGACGGGCCGCTCGGGCAGTCCACGGGGTTGCCGTGCGAGACGCGCGGGGGCGACGTGCGCAAGGGGCGCGCGAGGCCGGGCGCGACGAGGCGCGGCGTTTTACGGGGCGCCCTAATCGTCGTCGTCCTCGTCGTCGTCCCAGTCGTCGTCATCGTCCTCCCAGTCGTCGTCGCTCTCCTCGGGTTCGTGGTTGTAGAACATCTTGTGCGTCCTGCGCTCCGCGACGAAGGCGATGACGATGAAAAGCAGCATGCCGCCGAACACGAGGATGGCGACGCCCGCATACGAGCCAAAGAGCCAGTTGATGAATTCCATGATGCCTCCGGTTGAACGTGTCGATGCGAACGATAGCATATCTGCCCGCGGCGGTACCCGCCACAAAACAAGGCTTCGCGGCACCTGAATACCGAGCTTTTTACATGGCATCGGCCCGCGCACCTTCTTGTGCACGGCGCGGGGTGCGAAAATCGGCGGTGCGACGCTTGTATATAACCGTTCTGGGAGGAACACATGCACGACATTCGCCTGCTTCGCGACCATCCCGAGATCCTCGACGCCGCCATGCGGCGGCGCCACGGCACGTGGGACAAAGAGCGCTTCCTCGAGCTCGACAAGAAGCGCCGCACGGCTATCGCCGAGGTCGAGCAGCTCCAGGCCCAGCGCAACAGCACCTCGAAAGAGATCGGCTCCCTCATGAAGGCCGGCAAGGCTGAGGAGGCCGAGGAGGCCAAGGCCGGCGTGCGCGCCCTCAACGAGCGCATCTCCGTGCTCGACGCCGCGCGCGACGAGGCCGAGGCCGCGATGAACGAGCTTTTGAGCCACATCCCCAACATACCCGCCGACTGCGTGCCCGAGGGGCGCGACGACTCCGAGAACATCGAGGTCAAGAGGTGGGGCGCGCCGCGCGACTTCGCCGCCGAGGGCTTCGAGCCCAAGGCCCACTGGGATCTGGGGGCCAACCTGGGCATCCTCGACTTCGACCGCGGCGTGAAGCTTGCCGGGGCGCGCTTCACGCTGCTCGCCGGCATGGGCGCCGCGCTCGAGCGCGCGCTTGCCAACTTCTTCGTCGACACCCACCGCGCGCGCGGCTTCAAGGAGTTCTGGCCGCCGGTCATCTGCAACCGCGAGAGCCTGTACGGCACCGGCCAGCTCCCCAAGTTCGAGGACGATGTCTTCCATGTGCAGCCCGACTTCTTCCTCATCCCCACGGCCGAGGTCTCCCTGACCAACATCCATCGCGACGAGACGCTCGACGCCTCCACGCTGCCGCGCCACTACACCGCGTTCACGCCGTGCTTCCGCGAGGAGGCCGGCTCGGCGGGGCGCGACACGCGCGGCATCATCCGCCAGCACGAGTTCGACAAGGTCGAGATGGTGATGTTCGCGACTCCCGAGGACTCGGACAACCAGCTCAAGATCATGGTCGAGGAGGCCGAGTTCCTGCTGCAGCGGCTGGGCCTGCCCTACCGCATCGTCAACCTGTGCGGTGGCGACCTGGGCTTCTCGGCGCGCCAGACCTTCGACATCGAGGTGTGGCTGCCCAGCTACAACGCCTACAAAGAGATTTCGAGCTGCTCCAACTGCGGCGACTTCCAGGCGCGCCGCGCCAACATCCGCTACAGCGACCCGGCGAACTTCAAGGGGACGCGCTTCGTGCACACGCTCAACGGCAGCGGCCTGCCCTGCGGGCGCACGATGGCGGCCATCATCGAGAACTTCCAGAACGCCGACGGCACCGTGACCGTGCCCGAGGTGCTGCGGCCGTATATGGGAGGCGTCGAGGTCATAGCGCCCGAGGCGTAGGGCCGCAG
>CAZUFB010000110.1:0-6400 GCA_964619775.1 uncultured Coriobacteriaceae bacterium | reverse complement strand
ACCGCAAGGTTTTGACACCCGCAGGCCTTTCGAAACGGAAGGCTTGCGGGTGTTTTGCTGTGCAGGAATTTGCTCGGCAAAGAAAGACCTATCGATTCGGTGGCGCGCCTGGCAAGAAAGCCCGGGAGCGGCATCAAGCCCTGAACAGGGCAAAAACCTGCGTTTCCCGGGCAATGCCGGCAGACGCCAGAAAGAGAGGCCCGCACAGCGGCCCGCAGGCAAACAACAGGCGAAGCCCCGCCCGATATATTCCAATGCAGGAAAAACGGTCGGCGCCCCCTACAGCGAGCGCACCACCGCCGCAAGCATCGCGCACAGGCCGTCCGCGATGTCGCCGAGCGCCAGGCTCGGCTCGCCGCGCAGCTGCGGGTCCGAAACCACCTGGGCGTGCATGAGGGGCACGTGCACGAAACCGGCTTTGACCGGCAGGCCGCGATGGAAAACTTCGTCGAGCACGCCGTACATCAGGTGGTTGCACACATAGGTGCCCGCGGTGTTGCTGACGGCGGCCGGCACCCCTGCCGCAAGCGCGGCGTCGACCATGGCGCGCACAGGCAGGGTCGAGAAGTAGGCCGCCGGGCCGTCGGTGCGGATAGGCTCGTCGGAGCGCACCGTGCCCGCGTTGTCGGCCGCCGTCGCGTCGTCCACGTTAATGGCCACGCGCTCCACGGTCAGGGAGTTGCGCCCGCGGGCCTGGCCCACAAGCACGACGGCGTCGACCGGGGCCTCCTCCATCGCGGCAAGCACATGCGGCACCGCACGGTCATACTCCACGGGGACCGCCAACGTACGCACCGTCGCCCCCTCCACCGTGCCGGGAACGAGCTTGACCGCCTCGAGCGCCGGGTTCTCCGACAACCCGTCGAACGGCTCAAACCCCGTGACCAAAACCGTGCGGCTACTTTTGCCCATGCCGACCGACCGCCTTCCTCGTATATGCCGCGGCGCTTCCTTTACGGAGGGGTCGCCGCGACGGGCCTGCCTGTTTCACACGATGATACACTCTTGGGCGTGCCCCGAAGCTCCCGGTCGCGCACACCCCGAAACGTGCGCGGGCAACTGCGGCAGTCGGGGCGAGCAAACCTGCAGACCCGCACGCGAAAAACGAGGTTCCGATGCGCATCAGCAGCACGTTCGACATCCTCGGCCCCATCATGGTGGGCCCTTCCAGCTCGCACACGGCGGGCGCCCTGCGCATCGCCCAGCTGGCAGCAAGCCTCTGCCGCACGCCGGTGCGCTCGGTCACCTTCACGCTGTACAACTCGTTTGCCCGGACCTACCGCGGGCACGGCACCGACCGCGCCCTGCTCGCAGGCGTGCTGGGCCTGCACACCGACGACCCGCGCATCCGCGACTCGTTCGAGCTGGCGCGGCGGCGCGGCATCGACTGGGAGTTCCGCTGCAGCGACGAGGACGACGGGCTGCACCCCAACACCGCCGACATCGCGATGGTGTGCGAAGACGGCACGGAGACGAGCGTGCGCGGCGAGTCGGTGGGCGGCGGGCGCATCCGCATAGCGCGCATCAACGGGGTGGACGTGGACATCACGGGACGCATGCCCACCCTGGTGGTGGCGCACCGCGACACCCCCGGCATGCTGGCCCTGATGACTGCCGCGCTGGGCGACGCCGGGGTGAACATCGCCTATATGAGCTCGTACCGCACCGAACCCGGCCAGACCGCCTATGCCGTGTTCGAAACCGACACCGAGGTGGACGCGCCCGTGGTGGCCGCCATAGCCGACGAGCCCGACGTGCTCGACGCCTATGCGGTACGGGTGCCCGGCGTGCTTACGCTGCCCACCGGCGTGGAGACCCCCTACGACTTCGAGACAGGCGCCGAACTGCTCGCCTTGGCGCGCGAGCACGGCATGGCCCTATGCGAGGTCATGCGCCGTCGCGAGTACGACCTGCGCGGCGAGGCCGAGGCCTGCACTCGCATGGACGCCGTGCTCGCCGCGATGCGCGCCGAGGTGCACGAACCGCTGAAGAACCCCGTACCCTCGCTGGGCGGGCTTATCGGCGGCGAGGCCGCGCGCATGGCGGCGACCGCAGGGACGCGCCTCGACCTGTGTGGGGGCGCGCTCACCCGCGCCGTGGCCTACGCGATGGCGGTGCTGGAACGCTCGGCCACGATGGGCGTCATCGTGGCAGCCCCCACGGCGGGCTCGTCGGGCGTGGTGCCGGGCTGCCTGCTCGCCGCCCAGGAGGCCTTGGGGGCCGACGGCACGGCCGTGCGCGAAGCGCTGTATGCCGCCGCCGCGGTGGGGGCGCTGGTGGAGCACGGCGCGAGCGTGGCGGGCGCCGAGGGCGGCTGCCAGGCCGAGGTGGGCACCGCGAGCGCCATGGCGGCGGCGGGGCTGGTGCACCTGCTGGGAGGGGGCGCCGAGGAGTCGCTCGCGGCGGCGACCCTGGCAATCGCCAACCTGCTGGGCCTGGTGTGCGACCCGGTGCGGGGCCTGGTGGAGGTGCCCTGCCAGGCACGCAACGCCATAGGCGTGGCCAACGCCTTCACCGCCGCCCAGATGGCGTGCGCCGGAGTGCGGCTGCCCGTCCCCTTCGACGAGGCCGTCCAGGCCATGGACGAGGTGGGCCGCTCGCTGCCCGCCTCGCTGCGCGAGACCGCCCTGGGCGGCCTGGCAGCCTGCCCCTCGGCCGGCGGCTGCGCGGCGTGCGGGAGGTAAGGGGCAAGGACGACCTCCATGGCCCCGCTCCTCCACCCGACGGAGACCGCCCAAACCGACACCGCCGACGCGCCTTGCAAAAAACGCACTGTTTTTCGCAGTCAGGACGGGTATAAGATGCCGGACTAAAAAGCCCGGTCTGCCCTCTTCGGATAGGAGCCGCCATGGCGCCCGACAATCGCACCGCCAACCCGTCTGTCGACCGCACCGAAAACCCAGCCCTCGAAACACCGGGGCCTGCATCCGATACCGACCTAGCGGCCGCCGCCGAACCGACCCCCAAACGAGCGCGCAGGCAGCAGCTCGAAGCCGGGCGCCATCGCTTCGGGCACCGCCTGGTAGGCTACACGCGCTTCATGGCCTTCATCCCGAGCGTCGGGATGCTCGTGGCCTCCGTCGCGCTGATGATCTCCACGCTCGTGTCCACCGTGCGCATCACGTTCGAGGTGGCCCAAGGCCATATCGACATGCAGGACATGCTCGTCGAGTACATCGAGTACGCCGACTTCTTCCTGCTGTCCATCGTCCTCTACATCATGTCGATCGGCCTGTATTCGCTGTTTGTCGACGACAAGATCGAGCTGCCCTCATGGCTGGTCATCCACACGCTCGACGACCTTAAGGAAAAGCTCGTCAGCGTTATCGTGGTCGTCATGGGCGTCTTCTTCTTGGGGCGGCTCATCCACGGCGCCGAGGCCATCGACCTGCTGTGCATGGGCGCAGGCATCGGCGCGGTGGTGCTGTCGATGGCCTACTTCGTGCGTCACGTGATGGTGGCGCACAAAGTCGACAGCGACGCGTCTTCCGAAAGCTGACCCTTTGCGGCACCGCGTGCCGCATGCTTCCCCTACGCCAGCAACACGCCTGCGGCCTCCTCGTCGCGCACGCGCCGCTCCTCCAGATCGCGAGCGTAGGCGGCGATGGTGTCGTACAGCTCGCGGGCGGCCGGCGAAAGGCGCCTGCGGTCGAGTGCGGCCAAACCGATGTGGCGACACTCCTGCGGCAGGATGCGCAGTACCTTGAGGTCGCCTTCCAGGCCTTTGGCGGTAAGGGCCGCCATGACCGAGATGCCGCGTCGGCAGGCCACCATCGCCATGATGGACGTGTCGTCGAGCAGATGGCAGCTCGCGTGGAACCGCAGGCCGTACTTGCGGAAGAGCAGCTGCACGTCGGCGTCGGACCCCTCGCGCTGGATGACAAAGCTCTGGTCGCGCATCTCGTCGATGGTGATGTAGCCGGGGCGCTCCGTCTCGAAGTCGCGCGGCACGATGCAGATGAGCGGGTCGCAGTAGAAGGGCTCCACCGGCAGGTCGGGGGCGCACGACGTGGAAAGGAACCCCAGGTCGACCGCGCCGTTTTTAATCCAGGAGATGACGTCGTCGTAACCGCCCTCGTACAGGTCGATCTTGATGCCGGGGTAGCGCGCGTCGAAGCGCTCGAGGATGTCGGGCATCCAGTTGGTGCACACGCTGTTGAAGATGCCCAGACGCACGGTTCCACGCTCGAGGCCGTTGAGCTGGTCTATCGTCTGCTGCAGCGCCTCCTCGCCGCTGAGCAGCTGCATGATGGCGCCGTAGAGCTCCTTGCCGTATTCGGTCATCACCACGCCGCCGCGCGTGCGGCTGAACAGCTTGAACCCCACCTGGCGTTCGGCATCGCTCACCGCATGGCTCACCGCCGAGGGGGTCATGTGCATGACCTCGGCGGCCTTGATGAAGTTTCCCTGCTGCACGATGGCGTGAAAGATGCGGCAAAACGTGAGCGTCACAGCCTACCTGTCCTCTCGCAACCCGAGCCCGCTGTCGACCGGCTGCGCAGACCCCGCGCCGAAAGGCTTCCCGAGGCATGCACAGCGATACCGGGCAAACACAACTGAATGAGTTATGCTCATAGTACACATGAATAAGTTGAGTTTGTATTCATCTTCAAAATCTCTAAGCTTCATAGGAACGAAACATTTGTCGGCAGCCACCGCATCGCAAGCCTGCCCGCGCCGTGCCCCAGGAGATGACACCATGCCCTTGATCGACCGCTTCCTCCCCCGCACCGAGTTCGCAAGCTATGAGGACTTCGCCGAGAACTTCCGCATCGAGGTTCCCGAGAACTTCGACTTCGCGCGCGACGTCGTGGACGCGCAGGCCCTTGCCGACCCCATCAAACGCGCTTTGGTGTACTGCACCGACGACCCCGCCTGCGACCGCACCTTCACCTTCTCCGACATCTCCGAGCTCTCAAAGCGGGCGGCCCGCTGGTTTCTCGAAAACGGCATCGCCGCGGGCGACCGCGTGCTCACGCTTGCCCGGCGGCGCTGGGAGTACTGGATCGTCGCCGTGGCCCTCAACCGCATCGGCGCCTCTCCCGTCCCCTGTTCCATCCAGATGACCACCAAAGACCTCGCCTACCGCGTCGAGGTCGCCCATGCCAAGATGATCCTGGCGCTCGACGACGCGTTCGTGCTCGACCAGCTACGTTCCATACCGGCGCAGTGCCCCTGCCTCACGGGCGGCATCGCCCTTATCGGCGACGGGGAACCGTCCGAGCATCGCTCGTTCACGCAGGAGTTTCAGGCTTGCGAGCCTTGGGAAGGCTCAACCGACGCCGGCAACGCCGACGAGATGGTCGTCTACTTCACCAGCGGCACGTCGGGCTATCCCAAGATGGCCGTCCACAACCGCACCTATCCGCTGGGGCACATCGTCACCGCCAGGTACATGCAGAACTGCATAGACGGAGGTCTTCATCTCACGCAGACCGACTCGGGGTGGGCCAAGTTCGGTTGGGGCAACATCTACGGCCAGTGGATCTGCGGCACGGCCATCCTAGGCTACGACCCTGAGCGCTTCCATACCCGCAACATGATGCGCATCCTCGAAACGCACCGCCCTACCACGATGTGCGTCCCGCCGACGATGTACCGCTTTTTGCTGCACGACGGACTGAAACGCGAGCATGTCGCCAGCGTCCAGTGGTTCGCAACCGCCGGCGAACCGCTGTCGGGCGAGGTGAACAAGAAGTTCGAGGAGCTCACCGGCCATCCCATCCACGAGGGGTTTGGCCAGAGCGAGGGCACCCCTATCATGTGCGGCTGGCCTTGGCTGCCCGTGCGTCCCAGCTCGATGGGCAAGCCGTCCCCCCTCTACGACGTGCACCTGGTGTCACCCGACGGCAGCGACGTCGCGCACGGCGAGACGGGCGAGGTGGTCATCCGCGTGCCTGCCGGTACGCCTCAGCTCGGGCTGCTCGACTACTACTGGCTCGACGGGCAGCGCATCGACCCGGTGCGCGACGGGCTCTACCACACCGGCGACACCGCCTACCAGGACGAAGACGGCTACTTCTGGTACGTGGGTCGGGTGGACGACATGATCAAGTGCTCGGGCTACCGCATCGGCCCGTTCGAGATCGAAAGCGTGCTCAACACCCATCCCGCCGTGCGCGAGAGCGCCATCGTGGGGGCACCCGACCCCATCCGCGGGCAGATTGTCTGCGCGGTGCTGACCCTGCGGCCCGGCTTTTCGCCGAGCGACGCACTGACCGAGGAGCTGCAGCGGTACGTCAAACACAGCACGGCGCCCTACAAGTACCCCCGCAAAATCGTCTACCTCGATGACCTGCCCAAGACGACGAGTGGCAAAATCATCCGCCGCCAGGCCCGAGAGCGCGCCAAAGAAGCCGTGGAGGCCGTGCGCTGTCAGGGACTGTAGGGTTAACGCCCC
>CAZUFB010000109.1:0-6435 GCA_964619775.1 uncultured Coriobacteriaceae bacterium | reverse complement strand
ATGCGGGTGTTGGGCCAGAAGCGCTGGTGGAAGAAGATGCACCCCGCGCAGTAGAGCACGACGACCGCGACGACGAGAAGCCCGGCGACCGTGACGGCGACCGAGGCCGCGCGAGGTTTGGGGCCGCGCTCGGCAGAGGCGTCGACGTCGCGGGTGGTCTGGAGGTGTTGGCTGGCGGGCGTTGACACGGAATGCTCGATTCTCTTATGCGGGAGCCGCAAGCGACACGCATATGGTATCCACACAGGCAGACGGCAGGCAGTTTTTAAGGGATTCTTAAGATTGGGTCAACATGCGTGTGGTGGACTTATGGACGCCTGAGGATCCGATGGGCCGGACTTGCCGACTGCCTGGTCAAAGCGTCTGTGCCGCCCCTTTTTCGCCTGCACTCCGGACCTCTGCGGCGGCCGCCCCGTTTGCGCGTCCACCTTGCCGGGACCTGCGACCGGCGCCGCCTCTTTGATGTGTGGCGTCTCTGGGTTGTTCGGCAGGCCGGGTGAGCGAGGGCGTCGGTGCCGCGCGGTCGTTGTATGCTGAAATCTCCCTGAAAATTTGCTCGGCGTATGACGGACGTATGCGAGGTCGCTATGGAGTTCAGGCAGACGGCGGAACGGCTGCAGGCAGGTTTGCGGGCCGGCAGACGGAAGAACCGGGACGGCGGGGCGCTGCCGGGGCAGGTCGCGCGCGCGGCGTCGCCCTACATGCGTGCGCACGGCGAGGGGCGCTACGCCCGTCTGGCCGCGGAGCGCCTGCGCCGGCGGCGCATCGGCAAGACGGTCGCGGCGTCCATCGCGGCGGCGCTGCTCGTCGGCATCGCGGTGGCCCTCGTCAGCGCCATCGGCTTCTACAGCTCCGTCGGTAGCCGCCTCAACGAGGGGGTCTCTGCCGACACCAAGGCGGTGCTGGCCGACCAGCGCCAGACGGCGGGCCTCGGGGGCGAGCTGAGCGACACGTCGCCCTTCTACATGCTGCTGCTCGGCACCGACTCGAGCGAGAGCCGCCGCACCGGCGACGAGGCGGGGCTGTACGGCGACAGCGATACGGCGTTTCGCACCGACACCATCATCCTGACGCGCATCGACCCGGAGGAGAAGAAGGTCGCGCTCGTCTCGATCCATCGCGACACGTGGTATCCCATCGACGGGGTGTACCAGAAAATCAACAACGCCTACTCCATCGGCGGGGTCGCCAAGACTATCGAGGTTGTCAGCGAGTATGCGGGCGTCCCTATCGTCCACTTCGCCCAAATCGACATGAGCGGCCTCGCCGCGCTCATCGACGCGCTGGGCGGCGTCGAGGTGAACGTGCCCTACGAGATCGACGACGAGTACACCGGCCACCTCGACGCCGGCCTGCAGACTCTCAACGGCGAGCAGGCGCTCATCTTTGCCCGCAGCCGCCACGCCTACGACAGCCTGGGCGACGGGGATCGCTACCGCGCCGCCCATCAGCGCCTGCTCATCGCGGCCATCGCCGAGAAGCTCATGAACGCGAGTGCGGTCGACATGGTCAACGCCATCGACACGATGGCCGACTACGTGACGACCGACCTGTCTACCGACTACATCGCAAGCCTCGCCCTGGTCATGCGCGGCATCGACGTCGACCACAACGTGTACTCGACGATGAACCCCACCGACAACGAGATCATCGGCGGCCAGTCGGTCGAAGTCACCCAAGAGGACAACTGGGAGCGCATGATGCGGGAGGTAGACGCCGGCAACCGGCCCGATGCGGACAGCGGCTACATCTCCCAGACCGACGACATCAACAACCCGGAGTACACCGCCGTGGCCACGGAGCCCTCCGAGACGCGCGTGGTGGTGAAGGACGCGTCGGGCGACCCGCAGCGCGCCTCCGAGGTCGTCGTGCGGCTGCAGGCGGCCGGGTGGAACGCAGAGGACGGCGGCACGGCGAACATCTCGCTCGAGGACACCGCGGTGGTCTACGACTTCGCGGTGCAGCAGGACAACGCCCAGGCGGTGGCCGACCTGCTTGGGGCTTCCTGCGAGCAGGCGGGCGACACATGGGGCGTCCAGGGCGACGTGATGGTGGTCGTGGGCAGCCGGGACTGAGCCGATGGAGTCGCCTGCCCGGACGGGTTGCGCGGGGTCTGCGTTGTTCTCCTCTGTGGGCCCGCGACGGGTGTCGCATAGGGTATAACTCTTTGCATTCGAACCGCCGGCGCCGTCGCCGCCGGCTGTCCAGATATGAGGAGTACCTTATGGGAGACGTCATCGACTTCAAGTCCGCGCAGCACCGCTGCGCGTCCAAGCCCGCCCAGCCGGAGCGGCCCGCCCCGCGTTCAGGCGACGAGACCGAGCTCGTCTACGATCCCAAGCCCGGCAGCGTGGGCGTGAAGCTGGTTACCGATGCCGAGGGAACGGCCCGCTTTACCGTGACCGCGCCGGCGAAGGACGTGGGTGCCTCGATACAGACGGCCCGTGCCACGCTCGCCCAGAACTTCGGCGTGGACGCGCACGACTCCCGGGCGATGGAGGGCGTGCGCGCCCAGCTGGGCGCGGGCACGTTCGACGCGTTCGTGACCACGTTCGTGCAGCAGCATTTCTTTGCCCAGGCCCTGCTGCGCACGGGGGTCCTCCCGTTTTTGGGGCCCGATTTGCTGACGAGCGACGCGCCGGTCGAGGGCAAGGACTACGTGTTCGAGGTCGAGGCGCTGCTGCGCCCCACGTTCGAGCTCTCGTCGTACGACCCGGTGGAGGTCCCGCTGCCCCTTAGGCGCGAGATCTCCTCGAAAGACGTCACCGAGTACTTGGCCAACATGGCCGACGAACTGGCCTCGTGGGAGGACGACCCGTCTCGCGACGCGGTGATCGAGGGCGACCGTGTGACGCTCAACCTCGACTCGACGACGCCCGACGGACGCAAGTTCGAGGCGCTGTCGGGCCGTCACGTTCCCTACCTGGTCGGCTCGTGCGTCGTAGGCGAGGGCTTCGACCGCGAGCTGGTGGGCATGAAGCCCCGCGAACGCCGCACGTTCAGCGTGAGCGTGCCGGTGCCGACCGAAGACGGCGCGGCGGGCTTCCAGATGGTGCAGGTCAAGGCACAAATAGACCAGATTCAGAAAAAGGTCCCCGCCAAGATCGACGACGCGTGGGTCGCGAAGAACGTACCCGAGGCCCAGACCCTGCTGGGCCTGCGCAGCCGCGTGCGCACGCTGCTCGAACGCGAGGCCGAGCGCGCCCACCACGACGAGCTGATGGTCGTTACCGCCGACGAGCTGGCAAAGCGCCTGGTGGACGAACCCGACGAGCGCTACGTCGAAAAGATGCGCGACGAGCTGGTGTCCCAGTATATCGCCGACCTCCAGCGCCGCGGGATCGACTATCAGCAGTTCATGAGCCAACCGGGCTTTGACATGGCGGCATGGGAGCAGGAGATGGCCGAGGAGGCGTACAGCGCGCTGCGCCGCGGCCTGGCCCTCGACGCGCTGGCCGAGCACCTCGACATCAACCTCGAGGAGGCCGACATCGCGAAGGTGGTGAGCCAGATGGCACCCGGCCACGAGCAGGAGGCCCTGCAGGGCCTGGTGGAGAGCGGCCAGATGCCCAAGATGTGCGAGGTCGCCCTGCGCACGCGCGCCAACGAGTGGCTGGTCGATCACGTACAGGGCGCAAGTCTCGCAACCACCGGCACGGTCATCGACGGGGGCGCCTCCGCCCACGGTCTCAAGGACGACAAGCCCAAGGGGGACGGCCCTAGGCTGCAGCTCGTATAGTGCCGCATAGTGCCGGCTCAAGCCCGACCGCCCATACGCGTGCGGTACGGACAGGAGGCGGATCTGCGACCAGAGCGTTTGCGGAATTGTTGCGCAAAGTGCGCGCGGGCGATGCGTCCGGGTTCACATGCCTCCTGAACGCATCGCCCGCGCGGCGTTTTTTGCAGGCTACTTCTAGTCGCCGATCGCGTCGGCGTCCGACAAACTCTGTCCGGTGAACTCGTTGGGCGAGGGCTCCTTGCCGACGGTACGCTCGGCGAGCGGCACATATCTGCGCGGGTGCGAGACGCTCTTGTAGGCGGGGCGGATGATGCGCTTGCCGCTCACGAGCTCCTCGAAGCGGTGGGCCGCCCAACCCGCCATGCGTGCGGTGGCGAACATGGGGGTGTAGAGCGCCTGCGGGATGCCGAGCATGTTGTAGACGAAGCCGGTGTACAGGTCGATGTTGGCGCAGAGCAGCTTGGTCGTGCCCTTCTCCTCGCGCATGACGACGGGTGTGAGCTGCTCGATGAGCTCAAGGAGGCGCAGCTCGCGCTCGAATTCGGTTCCCTTCGCAAGTTTGGCGGCGTGCCTGTAGCATATCTTGGCGCGCGGGTCCGACAGCGTGTAGACCGCGTGTCCCATGCCGTAGATGAGCCCCGACCCGTCTCCTGCCTCCTTGCGCACGATCTTGCGCAGGTAGTCGGCGACCTGCCCCTCGTCGTTCCAGTCGGCCACGTTGGCCTCGATGTCGAGGCACATGTCGCGCACCTTGCCGTTGGCGCCACCGTGTTTGGGGCCTTTGAGCGAGCCGATGGCGCCGGCGTAGGCCGCGTAGGCGTCGGTGCCGCTCGACGTGAGCACGCGGCAGGTGAAGGTCGAGTTGTTGCCGCCACCGTGTTCGGCCTGCAGCATGAACAGGATGTCGAGCATGCGGGCCTCTTCACGGGTGTACTGGTGGTCGGGGCGCAGCATGTCGAGGACAGTTTCGGCCGTCGAGAGCTCGGGGCGCGCGCTGTGCCACACCATGTCTCCGCGGTAGTAGTACCGCTGGATGGAGTAGTACGACAGCACGGCGATGCGGGGGATGCGCGCGATAAGCGACAGGGCGGTGTCGATCTCGTGCTTGGGCGAGGTGTCGTTGGGCGTCAGGTCGGCCGCATAGAGTTGGAGCACCGCGCGCGACAGCATGTTCATGACGTCGTAGGAAGGCGCCGTGAGGATGTGGTTGTTGACGAAGTTTTTCGGCAGGTCGCGGTAGAACCCGACGACCTCGTTGAAGCGGGCCAGATCTTCCTCGGCGGGTAGGACCCCTACCAATAGCAGGTAGACGAGCTCCTCGAAGCCGAAACGGTCCTCTGCCAAGGCGTTGTCAACCAGGTCGTTGATGTCAAAGCCACGCAGCGTGAGCTGACCCTCGCAGGGTTCCTGGTCTCCCTCGCTCACCACGTAGCCGTGAACGTTGGAGATGCGCGTGACGCCGGCCATGACGCCGGTGCCGTCGCTGTTGCGCAGGCCGCGCTTGACGTTTGCGCGCTCGTAATAGCGCGGGTCGATGGTGTTGCAGCGCTCGAAGCGTTCGTACAGGTCGAAAGGCTCTGGTTTGGCCGCCATGCTGTCGGGCGTGGTCGCAATCTCGGTGTCGTTGGTCATAGCGGTCTCGCTCCTCTCGGGGGTCGGGAACTGGCGCATATCTACCGGGATTATTCGCTGCTCGGTACCCGCTCGGGGGCATTTTGAATCATCCGTTCCGCTCACTGCCGGACGGCCGGTCAAAATGCCCCCGCCACCGGGGCTAGATGCGGTGCATGAACTTGAAGACGTCCTCGCGCTGGACCTGAATCTGCACGCAGAGCTCGTCGTTGAGGGTCAGCAGCGCGTCGCGCAGGGTGTCGAACGAGGTTTTGGCCTCGTCGAGGTCCACGAGCGTGGTCATGGTGAAGATATCGCCGATGATGGTCTGGCTGATGTCGACGATGTTGCCGTCGTTTTCCGAAAGCTTGGTGGCGACGGCGGCCACGATGCCGCTACGGTCGGCGCCGAGGACGGTTACGACGATGCGGGTCTTCTCCATGACGGGTCTCCTGTTCGTTGGGCGGTCGCATGCCGGTCAACTGCGAGACAAGGATAGCGCTTTGGCGGTACGCAGGGTGGTGCAGGAGGCGTCCTGCGCGCATTTTCTCCGAGGGCGGTGCAGGTGGAGTACAGTGGCGAACACCTTATATCCTTGCATATTTGGTGGTACTTGGCTGTTGATTTGATGGACGGCTTGCGGAGCCTTTATCGCAGCACGTGCCAGCACGTGCCGTTTGCAAGCTCCGGCGCACGAAACTTATATGTAGCTGCCGCGTTGGATGGCCTGTGAGGCTGTTGACATGGGGAAAAATCGGCGAAGATACATACCGGGTTCTAACGTGGCCAGGAAATAAGTCCTGGCGTTGACTAGGAGGCAACATGAAGAACCGTGCACTCATTGGCCTCTCTGCGGCCTGCATGTCGGCCTTGGTGGCTACCGCCGTCGGTTGCGGCGAGCCCCAGACCGACCCCTACACGCCGGATGAGGACACTGCGGTCGAAGCTTCGTCTACGGTGGAAGAAGAAGCCGAAGGCGAGTCCGAGGACGTCGAGTCCGAGGAGGCCGAGGCCGAGACCACCGAAGAGGAGGCCGCTGCCGACGAGTCCGGCGCCGAGGACGAGTCCGAGACCACCGAGGAGTC
>CAZUFB010000108.1:0-6439 GCA_964619775.1 uncultured Coriobacteriaceae bacterium | reverse complement strand
AGGGGGGCTCCACGGGAAACGCACAGGGGGGAGGTTAAATCACTCGCCCCATTGCGGCGAAAACGCCGTCCCTTATGGCTGCGGCGCCCTTCACGCCTCTTCTTCGTCGCCCATGACGAGGGCGTACCCGGCCTCGATCAGGGCGTCGCGCAGCTTGGCGGTCGGGGCTTCGGCATACACACGAACCAGCTGTTCGGTGCCCGACGGGCGTACGAGCAGCCAGGATCCGTCAGCAAAGCCCAGACGCAGGCCGTCTTTATGGCTCACCTCGACCGGTTTGAGGCCCGCCATGCACTGGGGGTTGAGACCGGGCAGTATGTTGAGGAACATCTGCAGGGACGCCCCGTCGAGCCGGACGTCGCGGCGTGCATATTCCATGCAGCCCACCCGGTCCTCGAGGTCGGTGACCAGGCGGCCGAGGGTCTTGCCGGTCTTGGCCATCAGCTCGCATAGGAGAAGGTGGACGTAGAGCGCGTCGCGCTCGAGCATATGGGCCGGAATGCCGATGCCGCCCGACTCCTCGCCGCCCAGCAGCACGTCGCCTTTGAGCATCTCGCCGTAGACCCATTTGAAGCCGATGTGGGTCTCGGTCACAGGGCACCCGAGCAGCGCCGCCTGCCGGCGCACGAGCACCGACCCCGACGTGGTCACGACCACGCGGCCCGTCTTGCCGCTTCCGGCCAGCGCACCGAGCACGAGGGCGATGATCTTGTGCGAGGAGACGGTGTTGCCCCGCTCGTCGACGGCGCCCACGCGGTCTCCGTCTCCGTCGATGACGAGACCGGCGTGGGCTTCACTCTGGGCCACGAGCTCCCCGCAGCGGTCCATCCACGGCGTCGTCGGTTCGAGACGGATACCTTCGAAGTCGTCGGACGCGACGTTGTGAATCTCGGCAACCTCGACGCCCAGCTCGCGCAGCACGCGTGCCAAATACCCGCGTGCGGCGCCGTAGAGCGGGTCGAGGACGATTTTGAGACGGGCGTTGCCAATCGCCTCGGCGTCGACGAGGTTTTTGAGGTCCTCGAGATAGGAGGCCATGATGTCGGCCGTGCGGTATGCCCCCAGCTCGTCGGTGGGAACAGAGGGCAGCTCGCGCTCAAGGGCGTCGGTGAAGTCCTTGGGGCTGGCACCGCCGTCGGCCATGCGCACCTTGACGCCGTTGTAGTCGGCCGGGTTGTGGCTTGCCGTCAGCATCAGGCCGCCCACGGCGTTCGGATCGCGCGAGACGGACCAGCCGAGGGCCGGTATGGGGCAGTACGCCTCCGAAAGAACGACGTCGAGGCCGACCCCTGCGGCTACGGCGGCGGCCAGTTCGGCGTAGTGACGCCCCTCGCGGCGCGTGTCGTACCCGACATAAAGCGTGCCCCGCGGGTTGGCACGTGCAAACAGGCGCGCGGCGGCCTCGGCCACGCGGGCCACGCCGGCTTCGTCAAACCCCTCCCCGTAGCGGGCCCTCCACCCGTCGGTGCCGAAACGAATCGCCTCCATCGCGGCAGCCTATCTCAACACGTCCGACAACGCCTCGCGCAGTACGGCGGCAAACCGGTCGTCGGCAAGCGCCATGCGCACGTTGGCTGCAACGAGGTTGGGGATGGTGCCGGTGTCGTAGCCTTCGGAAGGGTCGATGACGCAGGCGTACATCTCCTCCTCGGACAGCGCGCGCACCAGGGCGTCGGTCAGCTGGACCTCGCCCCCCTTGCCGGGCTCCTGGGTGCCAAGCAGCTCCATGACGTGCGGCGACAGCAGGTAGCGGCCAAAAATGGCCAGGTTGCTGGGAGCGTCGGCAAGCGCGGGCTTTTCGACCATGCGGTCGATCTTCCATACGGCGCCGGGGGCCGCCCCGTCGCACGGGGAGCCGTCGAGTGCGCCGATGCATGCACCGCCCACGATGCCGAAGCGCGAGACCTCGTCGTCGGGAACCGCGACCACGGCGATGACGCTCGCGCCGCCGTGGGCCTGCGACACCGCGCGCAGCTTGGGCAGGATGCTGGCCTCGGGCACCACGACGTCGCCGAGCAGAACGTAAAACGGTTCGTCGCCGGTCGAAGGCGCCGCGCACAGGACGGCATGCCCCAGGCCGCGGGGCTCGTCCTGGTAGAGGTACTCGACCGGCAGCGAACCGGCATGGTCGCAGGCGTCGGCGTAGGAGGCCTTGCCCCGACCGCGCAGCATCTGGGAGTAGGCAGGATCGGGCGTGAAATACCATTCGATGAGCGGCTTGTCCTTGGATGTTACAACGACGCAGGCGTCGCACTCGGGAGCGGCAAGCGCCTCTTCGACGACGTGCTGGATAACTGGGCGGTCGAGAACAGGCAGCATCTCTTTGGGCACCGCCTTGGTGGCGGGCAGAAAACGGGTGCCAAGACCGGCTGCGGGAATGATGGCTTTCATGCTGGGCTAACCTCCGTTTGGAAAACGTTCGGGCCTATGGCGCGCTCCCGACGCGCGGCGGGTTATATACCCCTGAGCCACCCGGCACCGCAACAAAAAGCGCCGCCGGCGCGGGCAGTACGGGTACACTCTATCCCACGGACCGCCCCAGCAGCGTCCCGCACGGCAAGGACGGGCCTCCCGGCCATAGAAAACCCCGTAGCCTTGAAGAGACGCCGACGGCACGGCTACTTCCACGGGTCGGGCTCGAAGCGCGGCTCGGGGTCGGTCGGACGGTCCGAATAGGGGTCGTAACCGTCGTCGTCCTCGTTCGCGGCGCGAACAAAGGGGTCGCGCGGCCGAACAGGAGCCGGCACCTTGGAGGACGCCGGCGCAGGCACTTGAGACGCGCGCTTTTCGCCGCGCTCCACGGCCTACCCCCGTTCCCCTTCGGCCGCCCCGTCGGCGACCCCGACGGGCTGTGCGGCCGCAGGCAGAGGAGAGGCGACGTGGCCCTCGGCCGCCGCAGAGTCGGTGGACGCCCCCTGCACCTTCTGGGCCACACGGGCCCACGACTCGTCGTGGCCTGCGAGACGCTGGTCGTGCTGGACCTGGATGCGGTTGAGGCGTCCCATCTCCCGGACCACGAAGACCGCGGTGACGACGATGGCCAGGGCGTCGGCCACCGCAGGGGCGGCAGGTAGGCAGGCAAGCGGGGTCATACCGGTGATGCCGGGCAAAACCGCAGGCACGATGAAAAGGCACGGAAGGTAGAAGATGAGCTGTCGGGTCAACGTCAGGAACGTCGCCTTGACCGGCTGGCCGGTCGCCTGGAAGTAGTTGGAACCGACGACCTGGAACGGGACGATGGGGAACATGAACGTGATGAGCATGAGGGTCTGGGCCGCAAAGTCGTGCAGCTCGGCGGACAGGCCGAAGAAGATCATGATCTGGTTGCTGAAGATGCGGCAGAGCAGCCACAGGACCAGGTTGGTGACGACCGCCGTGGCAATGGTGATCCACAGCGTGTTGCGCACCCGGCGGTAACGCTGGGCGCCGTAGTTGTAGCCCAAAATGGGCTGGGCGGCGATGGCGAAGCCCATGATGACGAAGAAGAGCAGCTGGGTGACCTTGTTGACCGTCCCGATGACCGCCAGGCCGCCGTCGGCGCCGATGGGGTCGGTGGGGCCGAGGTTGGTAATCTGGATGTTGAGCATGCTCGAGGTGAGCGACGCCGCGACGTTCACGGCGAAGGTGGACAGGCCGAGCAAGGCGATTTTGCCGACCATGCGCGGGCTGGGAACAAGCGTCGCGCGGCTTAGGCGCATCTTGCAGCGCTTGGAGACGAAATACTGCACGACCATGGCCGCCGAGACCGCCCAGCCGGCGACCGTCGCCAGGGCGGAGCCGACCATGCCCATGCCGAGCACCATGACGAGCAGGGCGTTGAGGATGCACGACGCGATGGCGCCGGCCGCGATGACGACCAGGGCGTAGCGGGGGGAACCGTCGGTGCGGATGAAGTTCGCCAGACCCTGGCCCACCGCCTCGAATACGAAACCGAGCAGGATGATATGGCAGAAGTCGCGCGACAACTGGCGGTTGGAGTCGGTGGCGCCGAGCAGGTTGAGTATGGGGTCGAGGAAGGAAAGGGCAAGGATCGAGATGACGATCGGGATGACGACCAGCGCCAGCAGCGAGTTGCCCAGCGCGCGGTTCGCCTCGTCGTTCTTGCCCTCGCCCAGCCGCAGGGCGGCCAAGGCGTTGCCGCCCACGCCGAACCACGCGGCGAAGGCGCTCATAAGCATCATGAGCGGGAAGGCGACCGTCGTCGCCGCGATACCGTCCTCGCCGACGCCGTGGCCGACGAAGAACGTGTCGATGATGTTGTAGAGCGCCGACACCATCATGGAGATGATGGCGGGCGGCGCGTACTCCAGCAGGAGCTTGGGGATGGGGGCGTCACCCAGAGGGTTGCCCGTGGGCGGAAGCGAGGCGTCGGCGGCCTCGCCCGTCGCGTTCCTGGCGGCTGCCATGCGGCATCAGCTCCTTGCTGCGACTGTGGTTCCTTCAGAAAACAAGACGCCTCCCGCCGCACGGGCGGGGACGCCTTGAAGAACCATGCTCATGTGACAAACGGACACCAGCGGACGGAGACGTGGCGCACATTCTCGCCATTACGCATCCTGTTGTCTAATTGAAACGTCATGATGTGTGTTGTCGGTGTAGGCATTCAGCACCGACATGCACCCCACAAAATACCCATCACCTGGCACCCGCACAATGCCGAACGGCATTTTGGCGAGCCCTCAGCAACGCTCTCCCGCAGGCAACCCGACGCCTCCCACTGCCGCGTAGACGGCGCCCGTACAGGCCGGCGTCGACCCGCAGCACGAACCGACGATGTTCGCGCCGGCGCGGACGAGACGCACGGCAGCATCGGCGAAGCCGTCCGGGCCAAGCGGGTGGCGCACCGTGCCGTCCGGTTCGACCGCAGGAATCCCCGCACTCGGCCGGGCGACGAGCGCGACGTCGACCGCAGAGCGCATCGCCTCGACGGCCGCAACCGTCTCGTCTACGCCCATGCAGTTGCAGCCCACCGCGGCCGCCCCCGCGCGCACGAGGGCGCGGGCCGCCTCGGCGGGGTCGGGCCCGCCGGGGACAAACGACATGCAGGCAAGCACCGGCAGGTCGCACGCGCGCCGGACGCCCTCGATCGCCGCCAGCGCGTCGTCGAGGTCCGTGAACGTCTCGAGCAGAATCGCGTCGGGCGCCTCGCAGGCAAGGGCGGCCGCCTGCTCGGCATAGAGCTCGACCGCCGCCCCGTAGCCTGGGGTGCACACCTGGTCGGGGAGGGAACCGTCGGGGGCGTCCCGGGAAGCCAAGGCGGCCGACCCGCCGCCCGGCTCGACCTCGACGCCGCACGGCCCCATGGCCGCCAGGACATGCTGGAACCCGACCCCGCGCGCCAAGCGCACGCCCGCCCGGTTTATCTCTTCGGTGTACGGCAGCAGGCCGAACGGGGCGAGGCGCGAGCTGGTTGCCATGAAGGTGTTGGTGACCGCACAGTCGGCCCCGGCGGCCAGATAGCGCCGGTGCAGGTCCTCGACGGTCTCGGGCTCGGTCAGGTTGAGGAACGGGTAGCACGTCTCGTCCCATGAGCCGAATCCCTGCGCCTCGAACACGGTGCCTAGGGCACCTTGCACTACCAGGACGTCGTTTCCCAGACGAAGTTCGATGTCTGCCATAACGCGCGTCTCCTCGGGGTCGGCCGCCCGCGTCGCACCGCAGGCGTCTCGGTGGTTGTCCCGTCCAATGTAGCAGCAAACGGCAACCTGAGACCGCCAAGGGGCTTTTCGCCGGGCAAACGCCACCGATGTTTCGGAAAGGGCCGAAGGTGCAACGGCAAGGGAGGCGCACAGTGCCACCCCTTACAAAGACGATGGTGTAGTGCGGTGTCACCAGAAGGGACCCACGGCATTGACCGTGCAACCATATCACCCCAAGGCGATTGCTACCTCATGGCATCCAAGGTCCGTTCAAAGAGGGGATTCGCCCCAAGGCCGCGTTTCGCATAAACGCGGCCTTGGGCCTGTCAACAACCCGCCAACGTTCGGCAATCCCATCCCTATCGCCAGACCAGCAAGGCAGCCGAGACGGAAAACTATCGTGCCAGGACGGAACCGTAAGAGAACTGCGTGCAGTCCAGACCGATGGCGCCAGTGGGACAGTTGAGATAACACTGCCCGCATGTCTGGCAGCTTTCGGGATACGCGATAACCGATTTCATGTTCTCGGTGTCGATGCGAAACACATCCATGGGACAAACCTTGTAGCACGTTCCACAACCGATGCAGGCGCTGACACTGTTGCGCTTGACAGACATAGCTATCCTCTTCTCTTTCTATACTGCCGCTTCTAAGTCGTGCCGGACCGTCACCTGCCAGGAACACAGGTTATTGGGGCGATTCAAAGAATTGCTGCGCGAAGCACACGGAGACGATACGTGCGGTGAGTACGCAAGCTCGAACGAAACGAAGTGCGGCTTTTTACAAAACTACAAACGCAC
>CAZUFB010000107.1:0-6462 GCA_964619775.1 uncultured Coriobacteriaceae bacterium | reverse complement strand
CCTTGATGACGGCCACGCCGCCGGCCAGCTTGGCCAGGCGCTCCTGCAGCTTCTCACGGTCGAAATCGCTCTTGACGTTCTCCATCTCGCCCTTGATCTGGGCGATGCGGCCGTCGATGGCGTCCTTCTCGCCGGCACCGCCGACGATGGTGGTGTCGTCCTTGGTGATCTTGATGCTCTTGGCACGGCCGAGATCGTCGACCGTGACGTCGGCCAGCTTGCCGCCCAGGTCGCTCATGATGGGCTGGGCGCCAGTGAGGATGGCGATGTCCTCAATCATGCGCTTGCGGCGATCACCATAGCCGGGAGCCTTGACGGCGGCGATGTTGAGGGCACCGCGCAGCTTGTTGAGGATGAGGGTGGCCAGGGCCTCGCCGTCGACGTCCTCGGCGATGATCACCAGCGGCTTGCCCGAACGCATGACGTCCTCGAGCAGCGGCACGATGTCCTGGACGTTGCTGATCTTCTGGTCGGTCACGAGCAGGTAGGGGTCCTTGAAGTTGGCCTCCATGCGCTCGTTGTCGGTCGCGAAGTAGGGCGAGATGTAGCCCTTGTCGAACTGCATGCCCTCGACGGTGTCGATGTCGATGCCGAAGGTCTGCGACTCCTCGACGGTGATGACGCCGTCCTTGCCCACGACTTCCATGGCCTCGGCGATCTTGCCGCCGATCTTGTCGTCGCCGGCCGAGATGGTGCCGACCGAGGCGATCTGCTCCTTGGACGACACGGGCTGGGCCGAGGACTTCATGTGGTCGACGACCGCGTCGACGGCCTTGTCGATGCCGCGACGGATAGCCAGCGGGTTGGCGCCGGCGGTGACGTTGCGCAGGCCCTCGTTGACGATGACCTGGGCGAGCAGGGTCGCGGTGGTGGTGCCGTCGCCCACGAGGTCGTTGGTCTTGGTGGCGACCTCCTTCACCAGCTGGGCGCCCATGTTCTCGATGTTGTCGGCGAGCTCGATCTCCTTGGCGACGGAGACGCCGTCGTTGGTGATCGTGGGGGCGCCGTAGGAACGCTGCAGGGCGACGTAGCGACCCTTGGGGCCCATCGTGACGGTGACTGCGTCGGCGAGGGTGTTGACGCCCTTGGCGAGCTTGGCGCGAGCCTCGGCGTTGAACGTAATCTGCTTAGCCATAAGTGCTGTCTACCTCCAAAGAAAAGCGTTTGCGGAACGAGCCTCTATGCGCGACCTTGTCAGAAGGCGCCGCTACTCCTCCACCACGGCGTAAATGTCGGAGTCGCGCATGAGGAGGTAATCCTCGCCGTCGACCTTGACCTCGTTGCCGCCGTACTTGCCGTAGATGACGACGTCGCCGACCTTGACGTCCATCGGGATGCGCTCACCGTTGTCGTCGAGCTTGCCGGCGCCGACGGCCACGACCTCGCCACGCTGGGGCTTTTCCTGCGCACCGCTCGAGATGTACAGACCGCCTGCGGTCTTCTCCTCCGCCTTGTCCGGCTTGACCAGGACGCGATCTCCCAACGGCCTCAGCTTCATAAGATAGGACCTCCTCGTTCGTCGATAACCGCAAACTGCGCGGCGCCGCCCCGGGCCTCGCCCATCGTGGACGGCTTCCTTTCGTTTGACGTGATGCATGGTACCCACTTATGCGGGTCCTAACAACTTGCGATAAAGAAATCTCACAATTCATGGCTTAGATTATCTGGATGCCACGGAATGCAATCGGCTCGCAATTGGCGACATAGCGCAAACCACTGGACGGCGTCTGCGGAGTCGGACGACAGACGAGGCACCCGGCAAGGTCGCATGCCCCGTTGCTGCGCAACGCCTCGCCAGGCACGTCAAATGTGCCGGAAGGACGCATCGGAGGCGCTTTCGCGCCGGTGACGGGGCGCAACCCGGCGCGCCGTCGCTATACTACCGAGCGGCGCTTCGACCCCGCCCTGCCGGGCGGCCGTCCGGAAGAACCACCGCACCTGCCGACCATCGTCGTTCTTTGGAGGCGTCCCATGCCCGAACCCGCCTGCTCCCCCACCGTCGAGGCCACGCCCGAGTGCTGGTCGTTTTTTGCCCACGAGGACGACTGCCCCGAGCTCGACGAGGCCGCCTGCATTGCCCGCCTGTCGGCCGCCATCCGATGCCGCACCACGAGCTATGTGGACGCCTCGCTCACCGACTACGCGGAGTTCGACAAGCTCCACGAGCTTATCCGTTCGAGCTATCCGCACGTCATGGCCGCCGGCACCTGCGAGACCATAGGGCACAGCCTGCTTTTCACCCTTCCCGGCAGCGACCCGGACCTGCGGCCCGTGCTGCTCATGGCTCACCAGGACGTGGTGCCCGTGGTGCCGGGCACCGAGGGCGACTGGACCCACGACGCCTACTCGGGCTTCGTCGACGATGTGTACGTGTGGGGCCGCGGCACGATAGACGTCAAGGAGATGGTGATGGGCGAGCTCGAAGCGGCCGAGTACGTGCTCGCCCGCGGTGGACGGCTGCGCCGCACGCTCATCCTGGCCTTCGGCGAGGACGAGGAGACGCTGCAAAGAGGCTCGCGCGCATTGGCGCGCACCTTGGCCGAACGCGGCGTGCGCCTGGAGTTTTTGCTGGACGAGGGCTCGTACACCATCGTCGACGGGGCTGACTTCGGCGCGCCGGGCTTCCGCTACCGAGCCGTCGAGCTGGGCGAGAAGGGCTACTGCGACGTGCGGCTCACCGCGCACAGCGTCGGAGGGCACTCGTCGAACCCCTTCGGGGGCACGTCGCTCGCCGCGGTGTGCGAGGCCGTGACGCGCATCGCCTCGGCACCCTGGCCGTGCGGGCTGTCGCCCCTGGTGGCAAGCACCCTGGCCGCGGTGGCCCCGCATGTGACGCAGGGGCCGCTCGCCGAGCTGCTCGCATGCGACGGCGACGCAGGCGCGGACCCCGCGCAGACCGTGGCGCGCAACGCCGAACGGCTTGCGCAGGCATGCGCCGCAAACTGCGAGCTCTTCCCGCTGGTCGCCACTACCGCGGCGCCCACGATGCTCGAAGGCGGCTCGAAGGGGTCAAACGTGCTGCCGCAGACGGTCTGGGGCGTGGTGAACTTCCGCCTGATGCCGGGCACCACCTCCGAGCAGGTGCTCGCGCGCTGCCGCGAGCTGGTGGAAGGCCTCGGCGTGGAGGCGGACCTGTTCCAGACCCCCAGCGACCCCTCCCCCGTCGACGTCGGGTGCCCCTCCAGGCTGGGATGGGACGTCGTGAGCTCGGCGATAGCCCGCTACTTTGCCGACCCTGCAACCGGCCAGGGCCTCCCCTGCGTGCCGGCCTTGTCGATCGGCGGCACCGACGCCCGCATGTACGAGGGCATCTGCGACAGCTGCCTGCGCATGGGCCCCATGGCCGTCGACGTCGACGAGGAGCGGCGCGGCGTCCACGGCACCGACGAGCGCATCACGCGACGAGCCTACATGCAGGGTATCCGCGTGCTGGTGAAGGTCATCGAGGGGGCGTGCCTGTAGGAGGGGATCCCCCTGGGCCCCGGACCGCCCCTTGCCACCCGCATGGTCACTTCGCGTGCGGGGACACACGCGGAGCCGGTGCATCCCGCCGCTGGTATAGTGTACTGCAGTCGAAAAAGCGCTCGCGGGGCCGCCGTCAACAGGCACGACCCCTCGATATGACCACGAAAGGCAGGTTCGATGGGCACACGGGCACTGGGCGAGTTCAAACGCTGGGAGGCCAACGTGACCGATTCCGAACTGGCGGAGGAGCTCCGCGGGCTGCGGGCGGCTTTGGACGCAGGCGACGCGACCGCGGTCGAGAACGCGTTCTTCCAGGACCTCGAGTTTGGCACCGGCGGCCTGCGCGGCATCTTGGGCGCAGGGTCCAACCGCATGAACGTCTACACGGTGGCGCAGGCCACGCAGGGCCTGGCAGACTACCTCAACGCGCACTTCGAGAACCCCAGCGTGGCCGTGGGGCACGACAGCCGCAACAAGGGCGAGCTGTTCTGCCAGGTCGTGGCCGGCGTGCTCGCCGCCAACGGGGTGAAGGCGCACCTCTACCAGCGCCTCGAACCCACTCCGGCCGTGTCGTTCGCAGTGCGCGACCTGGGCTGCTCGGCGGGCATCAACGTCACGGCGAGCCACAACCCCGCCGCCTACAACGGCTATAAGGTCTACGGGGCCGACGGCTGCCAAATCACCACGCAGGCGGCCAAGGACATCCAGGAGGCCATCGGCAAGGTCGACGCCTTCGCCGACGTCAGGCAGGTCTCTTTCGCAGAAGCGCTCGAAAGCGGCATGGCAGGCTACATCGGGGAGGACACGCTCGACCGGTTCATCGACGCGGTGGCCGCCAATTCGCAGGACGTGCCGGCGCCCGCCGACGGCGCGGACCTCAAGCTCGTCTACACCCCGCTCAACGGCACGGGCCTCGAATGCGTGTCGCGCATCTTGGAACGCATCGGCGTCGCCGACGTGGCCGTGGTGCCCGAGCAGGCGCGACCTGACGGCAACTTCACCACGTGCCCCTACCCCAACCCCGAAATCCGCGAGGCGTTGCAGAAAGGCCTCGATCTGTGTGACGAGGTGCACCCCGACCTGCTGCTGGCCACCGACCCCGACGCCGACCGCGTGGGCATCGCCGTGCCGCATGGCGGGGAGTACGTGCTCATGACCGGCAACGAGGTGGGCATCCTTTTGACCGACTGGCTTGCGGCGCGTGCCCGGGACGGCGGCGAGGATCTGAGCCGCAAGGTGGTTATCAGCACCGTCGTGTCGTCGAGCATGCTCGACGCGCTGGCCGGGGAGTACGGGTTCGAGCTGCGCCGCACGCTTACCGGCTTCAAGTACATCGGCGAGCAGATCGGCATGCTCGAAGCCGCCGGCGAGGCCGACCGCTACCTGTTCGGCTTCGAAGAAAGCTACGGCTATCTGGCGGGCACCCACGTGCGCGACAAGGACGCCGTGGTGGCAAGCATGCTCATCTGCCAGATGGCCCGCGACTACAAGGCGCGCGGCATGGACCTCGTCGACGCCATGGAGGCGCTCTACCGCACGCACGGCTACTACCGCAACAAGACCATCTCGCTGTCGTATCCCGGCGCCGAGGGCGCGGCCCAGATGAAGGCCATCATGGCAGGGCTGCGCGCACAGCACCCGACCGAGGTCGCGGGGCTTGCGGTCGAAGGAGTCGTGGACTACGCAGGTGGCGCGACGATGCCCGTGCTGGGCGGCAGCGCGGACGACCCCGCGCAGACCCTGCCTGGCGCCAACGTCTTCGAGCTGCAGCTTGCCGGCGGAAACAAGCTCATCGTGCGTCCGAGCGGCACCGAGCCCAAGATCAAGGCGTACGTCTTCGCCAAGGGCGCCACGCCCGAGGAGTCGGCCGCGATCGAGCAGGTGCTCGACACCGGCGCGCGCAAGCTGCTGGAGGCATAAGAAAGCGGAGGACCCGCCGGCCTAGAGACGTCGCCGGGGCAGGCGAACAGGAGCGACAAGAACGGCCCCGCCGGAAGGCCGATGCGGCTTTCCGGCGGGGTTTTGCGTGCGACATACACAGAGAGTTCGAAAACGCACGGTCCCACAGCCTCGGAGTCGACTTGAGGGCACTACCAAAACCGCACGGGCTCACACCTCTGCGGCAACAATGTCAAGGTAATGCGCGCAGGTGACGCTACGGACCTTGGAGCGCTCGAAGGCACTGGCATCGCGGGTAAGAATGAAGTCGATGTCGTTCAACTCGGCGCAAGCCCGCACGAGTCCGTTCTCGAAGTCCGGTTCGTTGCCCCGCAGCGACAGGTCGCATTCCTCGGCACCCACAGGGGCAACCACCACCAAGTGCGAGAGCAGTTCGACCGCACGCCGGGCGCGCGGTTCGTCGTAATAGCGCTCGAGCACGAAGTAGACGTCCTTCAACGACAGCGCGCAGGCGAAACCCATGTCTCCCCCGCCGTTGCAGAGCTCCAGCACCCGGCAGGCTTCGTCGGACTCGGGACGCCCGGCAACCACGGCATCGAGCAGCACATTGGTATCAAGCAGCAGCCGGTTACCCCACATCGGGCACACCACCCCCACCGGTATAGCGCTCGGCGATAAGTCCGCGCACCGCATCGTCGGACAATCCCGCAAGTTCGGGCACCGCAGGCAACTCGGCCCGCAACTGCATGAATGCCCGCATGCGGTCCGCACCGGCCATGGCCCCGGCATCGCGGGTCGGCGGCTGCGGCACCTCGCCTGTTGCGGCAATACCCTCCCACACTGCCTTGATGACGTCACCCACAGACATGCCCGCCGCAGCTATGGCATGCGCTGCCCGCATCTTGACCGCTTCATCGACACGCCCTGAAACGATTGCCGTCGCCATAGCGCCTCCTCATGTTCAAGCAATAAGTCGTATACGCGTATACATACTAGCAAAATTCCCGTTGTCGCGCAACGGATCGCCACGCTCGATATCGGCTGTTTGGAAAAGTGGCGTACCTAGGCAGTGTCGTCACAAGATTTTAAGCCAGAGCG
>CAZUFB010000106.1:0-6515 GCA_964619775.1 uncultured Coriobacteriaceae bacterium | reverse complement strand
ACTTCTTCGGCTGCGACATGATCGAGGCCGCCCACGGGCGCGCCCCGGCGGTCGCCACCGCCGTGAAGCGCGTGCATCCCGAAAACGTCGTCTTCTCCTACCAGGGCGACGGCGACCTGGCCTCGATCGGCATGGCCGAGACCGTGCACGCGGCAACCCGCGGCGAGAAGATCACCGTCATCTTCATCAACAACGCCATCTACGGCATGACCGGCGGCCAGATGGCCCCCACAAGCCTGCCCAACCAAGTGACGCAGACCAGCCCCTACGGCCGCGACGTCGACACGGCGGGCTACCCCATCCGCGTGTGCGAGCTGCTGAGCACCTTGGACGGCGTGGCCTACGCCGAGCGCGTGACCGTGGACACCCCGCGCCACGTCATGGCGGCCAAGAAAGCCATCAAGAAGGCGTTCGAATACCAGATCGAGGGGGTGGGCTACACCATCGTCGAGGTCGTGTCGACCTGTCCCACCAACTGGGGCCTCACGCCGCAGAAGGCTTTCGACTGGATGCGCGAGAACATGCTGCCCTACTACCCGCTGGGCGTGTACCGCGACGTGAAGGCCGACGGCCTCGCGAACGTGAGGGAGGCGGCCCGCGAACGCGCCAAGAACTGCCCCATCGCCAACCCCGCCGCGGAAGGGGGCAACTAGCATGGCCTCCATCAAGATCGTGCTCGCCGGCTTCGGCGGGCAAGGCGTGCTGTTCGCCGGCAAGCTCATCGCCAACACCGCGCTCATCGAAAACCGCGAGGTCTCGTGGCTGCCGAGCTACGGGCCCGAGATGCGCGGCGGCACCGCCAACTGCTCGGTGACGCTGTCGGACGACCCCATCGGCTCGCCGCTCGTGCTGGCCCCCGACGCGCTCGTCGCGATGAACCAGCCCTCGCTCGACAAGTTCGCCGGCGCCGTGGTGCCCGGCGGCCTCATCGTCGCCGACGCCACGATGGTTCCCAACATCCCCGCACCCGACCAGGTGGCGCAGGGCGTGCGCATATACGCCGTGCCCGCCACCGCGATGGCCGAGGAGCACGGCCTCAAGGGCCTGGCCAACATCATCCTGGCCGGCAAGCTGTGGGCCGAGACGCAGTTCTGCACGCGCGAGGCGCTCGACTCCGCCTTGGCGGCGTGCGTACCCCCGCGCAAGGCGCACCTGTTTGAACCCAACAAGCAGGCCCTGCAGCTGGGAATCGAGGTATAGGAAATACGCTTGGCGCATAGAAGAAGCGCCTGACAACCGTACGGCAAAGCCGCCGTCCCGCAACCTTCTTATGCGGGACGGCGGCTTTTAACGTGGAAAACTAGACCTGCTCGTAGGGGCCCAACGTCCCTACAAACAAGGCCGCCAGCCCGCAAAAGGGGTAGGCGGCCTTGTGAACTATTACGCTACGGCGTCGCTAGGATACCGGACGGACAGCCGCAGGCAGCATACGGAGACCCTGCAAGAGCCCTTGCACGCGTCGCCTTCGCGCGGCGATTCCGTGGACGTCCTAGGCGCTGACCTTGGCGATGGCGTCCTTGGAGATGGTGCAGAGGTCGGCGAACGAGGGGGCGTCCTCGATGGCCATCTGCGAGAGAACCTTGCGGTCGAGGGTGATGCCGGCAAGCTTCAGGCCGTACATGAACTGCGAGTAGCTCATGCCGTTGATACGGGCCGCGGCGTTGATGCGGGTGATCCAGAGCTTGCGAATCTCGCGCTTCTTATTGCGGCGATCGCGGTACTGGTACATCAGCGAGTGCTGAACCTGCTCCTTGGCCTTACGGTAGCAGCGCGAACGGGCACCGTAGTAGCCCTTGGCGAGCTTAAGGATGCGGCGGCGCTTCTTCTTGGCATTGACTGCACGCTTGACACGAGCCATTGTTGGTCACTCCTCGGTAAGATACGACGTTGGTTGCAAAAAACGCGGTCCCTGAAAGGGGCGCCTAGTGGTCGATGACAGACTTGACGTACTTGGCGGCCTTGGTGTGGTCGAGCTCGACCTGGCCGCGCAGCTGGCGCTTGCGCTTGGCGGTCTTCTTGGTGAGGATGTGGCGCTTGTTGCGCTGGACGTGCATGAGCTTGCCGCTGCCGGTCTTACGGAAGCGCTTGGCAACCGTCTTGTCGGTCTTCATCTTGGGCATGAAAGGTCTCCTTACATCTCCTTCACCGGGAACAAGAGCCCGGCGTGACACCGATATACAACAAACCGGGGCTTCGAGGGCTACTCGGCCGCCTCGTCGACCGTCACCTTGGAGGGCTTGACGCGCTGGGGGGCAAGCATCATGTGCATGTTGCGGCCCTCGAGCTTGGGCGGAACCTCCACAACGGCGAAGTCCTTGAGGTCCTCGGCAAGCTTCTCCAGCATGTTCAGGCCGATCTCGGGATGGGCCATCTCGCGGCCGCGGAACATGATGGTGATCTTCACCTTGGCGCCCGACTCGAGGAAGCGCACGACGTGGCGCTTCTTGGTCTCGTAGTCGCCGGTGTCGATCTTCGGGCGGAACTTCATCTCCTTGACGTCGACCCTGGCCTGGTTCTTGCGCGCGGCCTTGGCCTTGAGTTCCTGCTCGTACTTGTACTTGCCGTAGTTCATGACGCGGCACACGGGGGGATCGGCGTTGGGGGCAATCTCGACAAGGTCGAGGCCCTGGTCGTCGGCCACGCGCTGCGCGTCGCGGATAGCGAAGATGCCGAGCTGGCTGCCGTCGACGCCGATCAGGCGGCACGTCTGACAACGGATCGCCTCGTTGATGCGAGGCTCATCGGACTTGGCTATGCGAAACACCTCCCTAACAACCGCCGGGGCGGCTTGGATCCTATACAAAAAACTCCCGGCTGCTTTTCAGCAGTCCGGGAGCGATGGTACGCAGGTGCACGCACCGGTGCACGGAGGTATCATGTTCGACCAGACAGCTGCATAAAGCGCCGCAAGGTGGGGATTGCTCCCGCTTGGCACCCGCCTCTCGGCAGGCGCGGATGTATATGATACGAGCCCGGCCGCCCGCGCACAAGGGCGAAGAAGACGGACGGGTTCGCCGGACGTCGTGTTCCACGGAAGACACACAGTGCCGGACGCCTGGTCGGAGGCGACCCAGCACGTCCGCAAGCCAGGAACCCGCAGGCCGGGTCGGCGGCCGGCTAGCGGCCCGGCCTCCAAGAGGAAGCCTTGCTCGCCGAAAACGCCGCCTGCGCCTCGGCGTCGGCCCGGAGCAGCCCCTCGTACATAGCAAGCCGCTCGCCGCGAAAGACGAGTGCGCTGTCCGGAGCCCCGTCGAACCCGAGCGTCGCAAAGTAGTCGGCCGGGGTCTCGGCGCGGCGGATAAGGCGGTGCGAACCGTCGGCGCACAGCAGCACCTCGGCGCCGCGGAGCTTGCCGTTGTAGTTGTAGCCCATGCTCGAGCCGTGAGCACCGGTGTCGTGGATATAGAGCAGGTCCCCCATGTCGATGCGGGGCAGCGCACGGTCGACCGCGAACTTGTCGCAGTTCTCGCACAGTCCGCCCACCACGTCGTACACACGGTCAGCCGGCTCGTCCTCCTTGCCGAGGACCGTGACGTGGTGGTAGGCGCCGTAAACCGCCGGGCGCATGAGGTTGGCCGCACAGGCGTCGACACCGATGTACTCCTTGTAGATGTGCTTCTCGTGGATGGCGGTGGTGACCAGTGCGCCGAAGGGGGCGAGCATGAACCGGCCGAGCTCGGCCAGGATCGCCACGTCGCCCATACCGGCGGGCACAAGGACGCGGTCGAACGCCTCGTGCACGCCCGCGCCGATGACGGCGATGTCGTTGGCCGGCTGGTCGGGACGGTAGTCGACGCCCACGCCGCCCGAGAGGTTGACATAGGCTATATGCACGTCGGCGGCACGTGCGACGCGCACGGCAAGCTCGAAGAGCTGGGCGGCCAACGCGGGGTAGTAGTCGTTGGTCACCGTGTTGGACGCGAGGAACGCATGGATGCCGAAGTCCTTGGCACCCAGGGCCTTGAGGCGGGTGAAAGCCTCGACCATCTGCCTCTCGTCCATGCCGTACTTGGACTCGCCGGGGTTATCCATGATGCCGTTGCCCAGCTCGAAGACCCCGCCGGGGTTGTAGCGGCAAAACACGGTCTCGGGAACCTCAGCCACCTGCTCGAGGAAATCGACCATCGTGAGGTCGTCGAGGTTGACAAGGGCGCCCAGGCGTGCCGCCTCGAACATGTCGAGCGCCGGGGTCTCGTTGGAAGAGAACATGATCTCGTGCCCCTCGAAACCGCAGGCCCGCGAAAGCAGCAGCTCGGTGTAGCTGGAGCAGTCGACACCGCAGCCCTCCTCCTTGAGAATCTGGAGCAGGGCGGGGTTGGGCGTCGCCTTGACGGCGAAATGCTCCTTGAAGCCGGGGTTCCAGGCGAAGGCGGCGTTGACGGCGCGGGCGCGCTCGCGGATGCCGGCCTCGTCGTAGAGGTGGAACGGCGTGGGCACGTCCGCCGCGATGGCGCGCGCCTGGTCGAGCGTGACGAAGGGCTTCTTCTCCATGCAATGGTCCTTTCGGAGGGATACGCGAGGGCCCGGCTCCCTTGCGGGAAGCGCCGGGTCCTCGCAGGTGCGCTGGCGTGTGCGGTCGGCTCGGCAGGTGCGGTGCTAACGGCGCGCGGCAACAACCTCGATCTCGACCTTGGCACCCTTGGCGAGCGGTCCCACCTCGACGGCGCTGCGCGCGGGGAAGGGGGCCGGGAAGCGACGGGCGTAGACCTCGTTCATCGCGGCGAAGTCGCCCATGTCGGCAAGGTAGACGGTGGACTTGACAACGTCGGCCAGCGTCAGCCCGTCGGCGGCAAGGATAGCCTCGATGTTGGAGACGACCTGCTCGGTCTGGGCAACCACGTCGTCGGACACAAGCTCGCCGGTTGCCGGGTCGAGGGGCAGCTGGCCGGAGGTGAACAGCAGGCCGTCGACCTTGACGGCCTGGCTGTACGGGCCAATGGCGGCAGGCGCGGACGTGGTTTCGACGGGCTCTCTCATGATGCGGCTCCTTTCGTTGCGGCACACCCCAGTGCGGGGCGCCCGGTTTGGTTGGACAGGTCGCTCTCGAGCAATCCGCGGAATCGTCAAACGAGGCGCGAGAGCGATGCGTGCAAGGGACACGTGAGCCCGAGCGCAACGACACCCGGCATTTTTACGGATTGCCCTAGAGGCCCAGCTCCCGGTGGACGGCGGCCTCCAGGCGCTCAAGCGCCTCGAGCAGCACGGCGCGCGGACAGGCGATGTTGATGCGCTCGAAACCACCGCCGGCCTCGCCGAACATCGTGCCCTCGTCGAGGAAGAGGCGGGCCTGCCCCGTCATGAACCTCTCGAGCCGCTCGGGATCCAAGCCCAGACCTCGGCAATCGACCCATTGCAGGTAGGTGCCTTCGAGCGGGAAAACCTTGAGCATCGGCAGGCGCTCGGCACAGAAGTCGGCCACGAGGCGGTGATTCTCCCAAATCACCTCGATGCATGCGTCAAGCCAGGCGGCGCAGCGCGTGTAGACCGCCTCGCACACCGGGTAGGCGAAGGCGTTGAGGCCCGTAAGGCTGGCGTGGTCGCGCGCGGCCTTTATGTAGGCGGCCTTGCGGTCCGCGTCGGGGATGAAGATGTTCGAACACTGCAGGCCGGCCAGGTTGAACGTCTTGGACGGCGCGGTGCATATCATGCAGTTGCCCTCGGAACCTGCAGGCATCGCCGTGGCGAGCACCGTGTGGCGGTGGCCGGGCATCATGAGGTCGCCGTGGATCTCGTCCGAGCAGACGAACACCCCGTGGTCGCAGCAGATCTGGGCCACGCGGGCAAGCTCGTCGGGCGACCACACGCGGCCCACCGGGTTGTGCGGGCTGCACAGGATGAGCATCGTGGTGGCGGGGTCTGAGCACACCTGCTCAAGCTGGTCGAAGTCGATGTGGTACCGCAGGGCGTCCTCGTCGAGCACGAGCGGGTTCTCCACCACCCGGCGGCCCGCCCGCTCGATGCACGCGCGAAACGGGTAGTAGACCGGCGTCATGATGACCACGCCGTCGCCCGGCTCGGTGAACGCCCAGACCGCCGTGCCGATGGCGGGCACGACCCCCGGGGCCAGGGCGACCCACTCCCGGCGGGGCTCCCAGCCGTGGCGGTCACGCTGCCAGCCGAGCACCGCGTCGTAGTAAGCGTCGGTGGGACCGGTGTAGCCGAGCACCGCGTCGGACACGAAGGTGCGGACGGCCTCGACGATCTCGGGGGCCTCGACGAACTCCATGTCGGCAACCGACAGCGGGACCACGTCCGCAGGCACGTCGGGGTCGATGTGGTACATGGCTTCCCATTTGGACGCGCCGGTCCCCCGGCGGTCGACGCGCGTGGTGAAGTCGTAGGGGGCTGCAGGGGAAGTCGCCGGTGCACAGGGCTGGAAATCGGACATGGGCGCTCCTTTGCGATCCGCTGGGGTGAACACAAAAAGGCCGGAACCGAAACCGGCTCCGACCTTGTGTTCCGATGGTGGCCAGAAAGGGATTCGAACCCCTGACACGGGGATTTTCAGTCCCCTG
>CAZUFB010000105.1:0-6659 GCA_964619775.1 uncultured Coriobacteriaceae bacterium | reverse complement strand
GGTGTATCGTATCGCCTGTCGCCGAATCATGCTCCAGGTTCAAGGAGGTTGATGGTAGGGATGAAACGAATCCCACGGCGTATGCACTGGGAAACTCATTGGTACCGAATGCCATCATTATGCTGCCTGCATCCCCGTCCCACCTGAGCGCATCCGGAGTTCGGAGCATCTCGACGACCCCGTAAGGTGCATTGAAAAGGATTTCGGGCTCCTGCCGAAAGAGCTCTGCGATTTTGTCTCCCTCCTTCGCGTTCGAGTCGCTGCCATCAAGCGACGGCTCATTCGAACTGGTCGCATGCGCGGCCCCTGTCATGCTGCAGGCGAAGCCTAGAAGGGCGGCCATAAAGCCCTTTCGCGCCATAGACAGCCCTTCACGACCCATGGCGCCCCCTTCCGTGCCAGCCATAATTTCCCAGGCCGCCTTTCTGGCTTGGCAGAGTATCGGCGTTTTGGGATTGTCGAATACGACGGCGGCCATTGCGGCGTACTCGTCGTCGATGCTGGCTGCAAGGGAGGCTTCAATGATGTTTTGGAACCCGCTTACCCCGAGCCGCATACAAGACTTCGCTGGTGTCGCATTGAATGACCGTCATTACGATGTGGCATTCTGGAACCCCGCTGTAAGTGGTGATTGCCGACAGCGTGACACTTATGATGCAGTCCTCATGCCGACATGCCTATGAGCAATCCCAATCCCGCCTGGACCGCCGCCATGAGCGGGCACAGCAGAAACGGCCACTGGAGCAGATGTTCCGGCAGAGCGTAGCCCTTCATCCAGGCTTTGAACCCATAGCCGGGGTGCCCTTCGGTTCCTGGGACGATAAAACGGTGCTTTGCCTTTTTCTGTATCAGCCAGAAATCCAGAACGAACAAATCGCAGAGATTGACAATCGTCCACTGGATATACCCGGTCAGGGCCAGGTGCCAGAATCCCGTTGTCCCGCCTTCCACAGCGCTGACCGCACCATACAGCAGGAGGGGCACCAGCTCCCCAAAGCAAATCCAAAGCAAGTAAAACCGGTTTTCGCCTTTTGTTGGAGGCTCTTTCGCCGCCTTGATGATGGCGGGCGGATAACAGGGAAACATCAGCCGGGGTTTATACAGCGCCACCGCGGCGGCAAACAGGTTAAAGAAGGCCGCCATGGCGAGCCCGTCCAAGATGGTGCGCGTCCAGTTCATACACATCATCCCCTATCTGCAAACAAATCCATTGGTTAGAATTAACTAACTTTAATCTATTCAGTGTACCTTATCTCGCGGGACAAGGCGCGACTTGTCGCGCGTAAAGGGTGGGCGGCGCAACCAAGCAGGCCAGGTCCGAGGAGCGGGTGAGGGCGGTGTCGATGGTCTGTGGCTAGGCTACCCGCGCCCCTGCGTTCATTTATTATCAAGCGGATTCGGAGCGGGTTTTCTGTGTTTTGGGGGCTTCGGCGTTCTATATGGCATGCTGGACAGGCTAATCGGAACAGATACAGATGATGTGCTGCAAAGTGGGGTGCGCGACAAAGCCCAAGGAGGGCCAGCGGGGGGGTTGTCGGCATTCACGAATAAGGATATTTGCCCAGAACCCGGTCGATTTGCCTACACCAAGATGTGCCGGAAGTCGCTGTGCGCAGCGGAGATGCCGTCATTGCGTCGGTACCCTTTGCTACCGATTGACGTCATCGGAGTTTGCGAGGGGAGATGCCCGTGCCGCTGTGCCCCGTGCGGGCTCGCCCGAATTCGCCCTATTTGCGTGTCGGCGCTCATCGCCGTGTATATGTAACCGCGCGGCATGTCATACTGAATCCGATTGTGCCGCGACCCTGCGCCTTGCGCTTCCGGTCGGCTGCGGCGAAGAGGCGAGAGAGGGGGCGCGGGCATGGCCGACTTCAAGGTCCGGGGTGTCAACCGGCGCCCGATACGGCCACGCACCCTGGTAACTGCGGTCATCGTCGTCGTGCTCGTGGCCGTAGCCTGGATCCAGCGCGCCAACATAGCCTCGGTCGTCTCGGCGGTGAGCCACGGCGCCGTCGTCCCCCTTGTTTTCGCGGCGGCGTGCGAGGCGGGGCGCGTCGTGTTCCACTCGTACGCCTACACGCGCTCTTTCAAGGTCATCGGGGCGAGCGTGCCCCTGCGCGCGACGGTCCCCGCCTGGTTCAAGGCCGTCTTCATGAACACCGTGCTGCCCTCGGGCGGCACGAGCGGCCTGGCGGCCGTGGTCGACACGGCGCGGCGCCGCGGGGTGGCGGTGGGGTCGGCCACCTCGGCCGCACTGTTCACGCAGACGTGCTACTACCTGTCGATGCTGCTGGTTATCGTTGTCGGCTTCGTGGTGATGGCCCGCTCGGGCACGCTGCAGGTGCGCGACGTCCTGCTGGGCTGCGTCATGGGCGCAGCGGCCTTCGCCTTCCTCGGGCTGCTCGCGATGGGGCACTACGCGCCCGGCTTGCTGCAGCGCTTCATGCGCTGGGTAGAGCGACTGGTGGTGCGCCTGTGCGCCAAGCTGCACCTCAAGAAGCGACCCAAGCCTTGGGCCGACAACCTCGTCCACTCGTTCAGCAGCGCCGCCACCGAACTGTCGCGCCATCCGCGGCGGGCTCTCGCGGTGTTCGGATCGATGGTGGTCGCAATGGCGTTCGACATGCTCGCCTTTACCGCGGCGGGGCTCGCCTTCGGCATCACGCGCGTCGACGCTCTGTTCGGCGGCTATGTGACGGCGCTCGTCTTCAATAGCTTCACCGTCACCCCGGGCGGCGTCGGCGTGGTCGAGGGCCTCGCCTCGGCGGTGCTCGCCGGCTACGGCTACCCGGCGGCCCAGGCGGTGTCGGCGGTGCTCGTGTACCGCGCACTCATGTACTGGATCCCCTTCCTGGCAGGCGGCGTGATGATGCATGTCACCGGGGCGTTCGGCCTGGGCGGGGAAAAGGAGGGGGCCGAAGGGGCCGCTGCGGCCACCGGGTCGGTCTATTCGGCCGGACGGGTGCGTGTCGGTGCCGCCGCCGCGGGGCAGAAGGTCGTCTCGGGCGTCGCGGGCGCGGCGGCGGCCGTCGCGGCGCGCGTGGCGTCGGAGGGGGAGGCCGAGGAGGTCTACGTCCGCCGCCGTCCCGATGTCCCGCTGCGCGAGCGGGTTGTGGCGTTTTTGAGCGACACCATCGAGCTGCGTGCGGTGCTGTGTGCGCTCGCAATGGCGGTTACGGCGATCGCCGGCTTCGTCGCCGCCGAGCTTCCGGCCGACCCGGTGATGGTCGAGGCGGTCACCAACCGCGTGCTCGGCCACGACCCGCTGCCCTCGGTCGCGATGGTGTGCTGCGCCTACCTGCTGCTCGTTTGCGTGCCGGGTATCCTGATCCACGACCAGGGCAACTGGCTCATGGCGATGGTCGCCTTGCTGGGCCTGGGCGTCACCACGGCGCTGTCGGGCCACAGCGTGTGGGTGATGGCCCTCTCCATCGCGTCGCTGGTGCTGTTCGCGGTCTGGCGCGGCTGTTTCGTCGGGCACGGCTTCTTCAAGAGCCTCACACGCCTGCTGCGCGTCCTGGTCTACAGCCTCTGCGTCGCGGTGCTCTACGCCTTGATCGGTGCCCTTGCGGTGCGCGGCGCCATGACCCCCGACCCCGGCGTCGGGGGTGCGCTGTGGATGGGCCTGCAGTCGGTGGCGGTCTTCCCGCGCCTGGCCGGCGTGGAGCTGGGCGAGGCGGCGCTGCAGTTCTTCGGTAGCGTGGTCGCCGTGCGCGTGACCTTTACGGTGGCCCTGGTGTACGTCGTCGCCTTCCTGACCGTGCGGCGTGTCTTGGAGCGCCGCGACCCCGGACAGCGCGCCGTCCGGGCCGCCGCGCGGGCCGAGGCCGAGGCCGCCGCCGCCGAGCGGCGCGACGAGCGCCGCCGCCGCTGGGCGGGCCGGCGCGACGAGGTGTGCGCCTGGCTGCGCGGGCTGGTCGAGAGAAAGGACCCACCCGATGTTCCTTGAGTTCGAAGGCCACGTCCCTGCGGTGGGCGAGCGGGTGTTCGTCGACGAGTCGGCCCGCGTCATCGGCCGGGTGTTCCTGGGCGACGGTGTGACGGTGCTGCCCTGCGCGGTGGTGCGCGGCGACTACGACGCCGTCTCGATCGGCGCCGGCAGCGTCGTCGAGGACGCCTGCGTGCTGCACGCCGATGCCGGTGGCCTCGAGCTGGGCGAGCGCGTGGTGGTGGGCCACGGGGCCGTCGTCCACTGCGCGCGCATCGGTGCCGGCACGCTCGTCGGCATGGGGGCGACCGTGCTCGGCGGCGCCGTGATAGGCGCGGGGTCGCTCGTGGCCGCCGGAGCCCTGGTGACCGAGGGGGCGCAGGTTCCGCCCGGCTCGCTCGTCATGGGCGTGCCCGCCAGGGTGGTGCGCCCGGTGGGCGACGCCCAGCGGGAGTACATCGCCTTTGCGGCCGACTACTACCGCTCCTGGGGCGAGAGCTGTCGTGCCGGCAACCTGCGCCCGGTGGAGCCGCGGCGGCTGGGGTAGGGGAGACCGGGAAGGGCGCCGTGGCCCGTCGGACCCTCGTACGGCCGCGCGGCTCCTTGTGCGCTACTCCGTCTCGCCGGCGATTCTGGCGGCAGGGGCCGCACCGTCCCCGTCTGCGTCAACGGTGCCGTTATGCCTGCGGGCACGGTCGCGCACCGCCTTGCGGATGCGCAGCACGGCGTAGAGCGCCACGATGATTATGTATGTCCAGAAGCTGACGGTCGACACCGTGACGCCGCCCATAAAAGCGGAGCGGCCCAGCACCAGTCCCACGTGCAGCACCAGCAGCAACACCATGAGGTACGAGAAGCGCTGGATGTTCTTCCACAGGCGCGCGTTCATCTTGCGGCGCAGGATGCGCAGCGACAGAAACGAAAGCACGCAGAAGATGACCGTCAGCACGATCGCCACACCCAGCGACAGCGCGATGTTCGTGCGGCTTGTGAGCAGAATCCCCAGGCGGGGCAGGTAGCTGGGCAGGTAGGTGAGCAGGTGGCCCAGAATAAAGATGAACGACAGGATCGACAGCTCGCCGCGGATGGGCTGAAGACGCTTGCGCAGCGATGTGCCCTCGTCGAGGACGCCCGTGAACATCACGACGCCCAGGAAGATGCTTGCCAGGTAGCCCTTCTGCAACACGATGGCCAGCGGCCTGACGGGGTTGAGGCTCACGCTCGAGAACAGTGCCCAGGCGTAGAGCGCCGTCAGGACGATGGCCACAAAGTAGAAGGGCGCAGGATGCCTACGCAGGGCCTTCCCTAACGGGAACACCACCACGACGGCCACCACCAACGCGATGGCGAGCGCCAACAGTCCCGCAGTGTTCATTGCAACAACCACCTTTCTTATGCCCACTCTCCCTCTTTGCCACCTTGCCGAAGGTGCCCCCGGCAGGATGGCAGGCTTGACGGCCTGCCCTGCGCGCGCCCCCACATCGCATCCCGCGCGCCCTGTGCCTGCAAGCGCGGTCCAAGCCGCATCCACCGCCGTTCCCCATGCTCCCTACACCGCCTCGTCTGCGACCAGGCTTTCGAGCGCGGTGCGGTGGCATGCGCCGGCGAGGAAGGCGACGAACTCGAGCTCCAGGCCGAGGTGGTCTTCGCAGTCGTTCCACCCCTCGCTTTTGGACAGGCCAGAAGCGATGATACCAGACCAGGACCTCGTTGCGGGCCTCTGTATCAGCAGGCAGGGCTGCTGGCGACCTGCGGAGTGGAAGAACAGCAAGCCGCGCCGTCCCGTCGTCATGACGAGCGGGTACGCTTCGCAGACATCGGGGGTCTGGTAGGGATTTTCGCAGGGCTCGCACACGATGGACGGCGCGGCGAGGTAGCCGTCAAAGCGCCCCATCTCGCGCTCGACGCCCTGCGTGTCGACTGGGTACGACTCCGGGATTGTCGACCACAGATGGCCGACGCCGTGGTCAACGGCTACGTTAACCTTGCATCCGTCACGGCCCTCCTCTTTGTGCTCGAGGCCGTCGAGCAGGCGCGCCTCATCGACGATGATGGTCGCGACGTGTGCAACCTCACCTGCGACAACCTGCTTGCGAACTTCTCCGCCGTCTTCCAGGACGTCTACCTTTTCAGCGACACCGTGGCCAACGACATCGGGTTCGGCAGGCCCGGCACCACGTGCGGCAAGGCCGTCGAGGCGGCCGCGCGGGGAGCGGGCGCCGCCGCGACGCCGGGCGGCTTCTGCAGGTCGCGGGACGGGGTGCTCCGCGGGGATTCCGCGCCCCTGCGGCGCGCCGTTTCGCCTTCGCTGCGCGCCGGTGCGCTTTCGGAAACACGGCATGCGCTATGATGGTGGGCGCCCGGACCGAGGCGGCGGACCCGTTCCCGACGTGCGGGACGTCCCCCACCACCCCATCAAGCCAAGGAGGTCCCGCTATGGCGGACACGACCGCAAAGCCCAAAATCGCCATGACCACGCCGCTCGTCGAGATGGACGGCGACGAGATGACCCGCATTATCTGGCAGATGATCAAAGACGAGCTTGTCTGCCCCTTCGTCGACCTTAAGACCGAATACTACGACCTGGGCCTTGCGCACCGCGACGAGACGGACGACCGCGTGACCGCCGAGTCGGCCGAGGCGACCCTCCGCCTGGGCGTGGCCGTGAAGTGCGCTACCATCACCCCCAACGCCGCCCGCGTGGAGGAGTACGGTCTCAAGAAGATGTGGA
>CAZUFB010000104.1:4470-6691 GCA_964619775.1 uncultured Coriobacteriaceae bacterium | reverse complement strand
GGGCCCTCGCCGATGTAGAAGCCGTTGTTGAGGATGTTGCGGTGCGTAAGCATGACGCCCTTGGGGAAGCCCGTCGTGCCGCTCGTGTACTGCATCATCACGACGTCGTCGTTGGTGAACTGCGCCGCGGCCTCGTCGAGCGCCTCGCGCGGCATGTGGCTGCCCAGCAGGACGAGCTCGGGCACGCTGTAGCAGCCGCGGTGCTTCTCCGGCCCCATGTAGATGATGTTCTTGAGACAGGGGTAGGCCTCGCTCTCAAGATGGCCACGCTGCTGGGTGAGGGTCTCGGGCACCAGGTCGTAGATGATCTTGAGGTAGTCGACGTCGCGGTAGGCGTCGATGACGCACAGGGCCTTCATGTCCGACTGCTTGAGCACGTAGTCGAGCTCGTGGCTCTTGTAGACCGGGTTCACCGTGACCATGACGATGCCCACTTTGGCGGTTGCGTACATGAACGTGAGCCAGTCGGGGATGTTGCGCGCCCACACGCCCAGGTGGTCGCCCGGCTTCATGCCGATGGCGAGCAGGCCCAGGGCGAGGTTGTCGGTGCGCTCGTCGAAGTCGCGGTAGGTCCAGCGCAGCATGCGGTCGGGGTAGACCACGAACTCGTGGTCGGGGTCGACAGCCACCTGGTTGCGAAAGTACTGCCCGATGGTCAGCTCCGAGTGCAGCGGATAGTCGGGCGAGCCGGCCTCGGGCAGCGGGCGGTCGGCGGGCCACTCGTCCATCGTGAGGCGGTGCGCCCGGGGTTGGGATGCCATGCGCGCCTCCTTAGAGCGGGGTGTAGACGACGGCGAGGAACTTGGCCTTCTGGCCGTCGTGCGCGCGCACCTGGTGCGGCACGATGGAGTCGTAGTAGATGCTCTCGCCGGGATGAAGCACGTAGAGGTCCTTGCCGTACTCGATCTCGATGCAGCCCTCCATGCCGAAGAGCCACTCCTCGCCCTCGTGGCCCACCAGCTCGTGGTCGGTCTCGCCCGAGGGGTCCACCGTGATGATGAACGGGTCCATGTGGCGCGAGGGGCGGCCGGCCGCCAAGCTGAAATAGCTCAGGTCGCCGGCGTCGCTCGAGGTCTCGAGCGCCTTGAGGCGGGTGACCTCCTCCATCTGAACGCTGTCGATGTAGGCCGGGCCGAAGCTCTCGTCGTCGTCCATGAGGGTGCCCAGGCGCACGCCCAGCGCGCGCGTGATCTTGATGAGGGGCGCCAGCGAAGGCGGCAGCTCGCCCGCCTCGAGGCCCTGGATAACGTCGAGGCTGCAGCTGCAGCGGTCGGCCAGGTCCTGCTGCGAAAGGTGGTGCGCGGTGCGCAGGGTGATGATCTTCTTGCCAAGCCGGTTGTCGGCGCCGTCGATGCCTGCGGGGTCGGATGCGGGGGTCTCGTGCATAGAGAGGCCTTTCTGTGCGCCCGCCGCAGACGTGCACCGTGCCTGCGGACCTGCGGCGGTTATGGGAAAGCGGTCGTGGTTGACGAGTATATCGCATGCAGGCGGCGAAGCGGCTGCCTGAGGCGCACCTTCGACGCGGCACACAAAAGACGGAAGACAGGGTTGCGCCGCACCGCGCACCGTGCCTTCTCGGCATGTGAATCCTTCACATGGAGCCGGCGCATGCCTCGCACAAAAGCGAGGCATGCGCCGGCTTCGGTCGGCTCCCAAAGATCGGGAGGCGCCATACCCGTCCCTACTGAGCCTCGACAAACGCCGAATTGACAGCCTTGAGCAGCAACTCCTTACCGATGTCGCTCAACGAGCCGTACAACGACACGAGCTCGCCCAGGCGGAAGTCGAGCGGGCAGCTCTCGCGCTCGTTGTAGGTGGGGCGCGACACACCGCATGCCGCGGCCGCCTTTTCGACCGTCAGGCCGGACGCCCTGCGCGCAGCACCGAACATTTCAGTTTCCATTCTTACCTCCTATCCGCAACGTGGCCACTTTCCATATAAAGAATAATAGTAATTCCTTGCGTTAAATGCAAGAAAATTTACATTCAATGGAAATGTGCATTATTTTTATATTTTCCGTATCATAAAATCATATTTTTATATCAAGACGTAACTTTTAGATTTTATTCTTATTATTGAATTTATGTTCAAGTGATTCTCCATCTCGCCGAGCGAGTTGGCGCATACGCTTGAGGTGAACCCGGCCGCCATTTCGCGGTGGTGCCGGGACAAGACGGGCGCTCTCCAACAGGCGCATCTCTCCCAAGGAGGAGCGGCCCG
>CAZUFB010000104.1:0-4370 GCA_964619775.1 uncultured Coriobacteriaceae bacterium | reverse complement strand
CGGGCGAGCCGCCCGCCGCGCCGCGGCCTGCGTTACACTCCCAGCGGCCTCGGGCCGGCGTCGCGCACCTCGGCGGGCGCATGGGGGTAGCGCCGCGCGAAATTCTCCTGGAACATGCGCGCCAGCCGGTCGGCCGCCTCGTCGTAGGCCGCAGGCGACTCCCAAGTCGAACGCTGGTCGAGCAGAGCGTCGTCTACGCCGGGACAGCTCGCGGGCACGTCGAGCCCGAAGCGCTCGTCGCGCACGAAGGGGCACCCCTCGACGTCCCCCCTGAGCGCGGCGCCCACCAGCGCGCGCGTGTCCTTGATCGAGATGCGGTGGCCCACGCCGTAGCCTCCCGCGGTCCAACCGGTGTTCACCAGGTAGACGCGCGTGTGGTCGGCCACGATGCGCTCGCTGAGCATCTTGGCGTACACGAGCGGGTCGAGCGGCATGAACGGCTCGCCGAACAGGGCCGAAAACGTCGGCTGCGGCTCGACGACGCCCTGCTCGGTGCCGGCCACCTTCGAGGTGAATCCTGTCATGAAGTGGTACATGGCGGCGTCCTTGTCCAGGCGCGCAAGCGGCGGCAGCACGCCGAACGCGTCGGCGGTGAGGAACACGACGACCGACGGCACGCCTCCCGTGCCCGAGGACAGCGCGTTGTCGATGTGCTCGACGGGATAGGCGGCGCGGGTGTTTTCGGTCAACGAGGAGTCGGTGTAGTCGGCGATACGCGTCGCGGCGTCGAGCACCACGTTCTCGCTCAGGCTGCCGAAACGGATCGCCCTGAAGATGTCGGGCTCGTGCGCGGGGTCCAGGTCGATGCACTTGGCGTAGCAGCCGCCCTCGATGTTGAAGACGCCGTCGCGCGACCAGCCGTGCTCGTCGTCGCCGATGAGCAGGCGCGCCGGGTCGGCCGAAAGCGTGGTCTTGCCCGTGCCCGACAGGCCGAAGAACACCGCCGTGGAACCGGTCGCCGGATCCATGTTGGCCGAGCAGTGCATGGGCAGCACATGGTCCTCGACCGGCAGCAGGTAGTTCATCGTGGAGAAGATGGACTTTTTAATCTCGCCCGAATAGGCGGTGCCCGCAACGACGACGATGCGCCGCTCGAAGTTGATGGCCACCGTAGCCTGGGAGCGCGTGCCGTCGCGCCCGGGGTCGCAGCGGTAGCCGGGAGCGGCAATGACCGTGAAGTCGGGGTCGCCGTAACCCGCCAGCTCGTCGGCCGTGGGCCGCACAAGCATCTGGCGGGCGAACAGCGCCTGGCTCGCGCGCTCGGCGAGCACCAGGTACTTGCGCGCATGGCGCCGGTCGGCGCCGGCAAGGCCGTGCACCGCAAACACCTCGCGCTCGGACAGGTAGGCGCACACGCCACGGTAGACCGCCTCGAAGCTCTCGGGCGACATGGGTATGTTCACGTCGCCCCATGCGATGCGGCCGTGCACGTCGGAGGTGTCGACGATATAGCGGTCCTTGGGGGCGCGGCCCGTGTAGGCGCCCGTCTCGACCGCAAGGGATCCCGTGGAGGTAAGCCTCCCCTCACGACGCTCGATCGCGGCCTGGATGAGGCCGGCGGGGCAAACGTCCGTATGGACACGGCTCTCGTCGCACGTGATGCCCCACGCGGACAGCGGCGTAGCTGCCATTTGGTCCCTTTCGCAATCGGCGCCCGCGGCACGGTGTCGGCGGGCGTGGGCTTGTCCGGTATACCAAAAGCGTACGGTAACATAACCGAAACATTGCGGAACCGCCGGCCGCACGATACGCATGCGGCACATACGCCCAGCGGCAGGCGGCCGCACGCACGCCGCGAACGGGTCCGGGCAGGGCGGCGGACCCGGCGGGATGGGAGGAGGCGGCCCGCGGGGCAGGCCGGCATGAGGCGCGGCGCAGCCCGAAGGCCGGGCGGTGCGGTTTATACCGCGCACACCCGCAAGACGCACCCCGCGCGGGCCGTATCCGCCCCCGCAGGCGCACCTCCGCCCGCCGACCCCGTACGGCACAGGGGGACGGCGGGCGGATGGCAGGGGCCTACTCGGCCCCCTCCTTGGCGAAGTTCTCCTTGGCCACGCTGATCATGAGCTTGATGCGGTTGAGCTGGTTCACCTCGGAGGCGCCGGGGTCGTAGTCCACGGCCACGATGTTGGCCCGAGGATGCTGGCGGCGGATCTCCTTGATGACGGCCTTGCCCACGACGTGGTTGGGCAGGCACGCGAAGGGCGAGCAGCACACGATGTTGGGCGCTCCTCCTTCGATGAGCTCCACCATCTCGGCCGTGAGCAGCCATCCCTCGCCCATGTTGTTGCAGCATGACAGAATCGTCTTGGCCTTGTCGGCCAAATCGAAGATGTTCGTGGAGGGGGAGAAGCGCCTCGAGGCGGCCAGCAGCCTGTCGACGGGCGCACGCATCCAGTCGATGAGCTTGATGCCTGCGTCGTGGCTCACGACCTTGGACAGCGGCGAGCCGAGCTCCTTGCGCTGCAGGTGGCGCCCTGCAAAGCCGAACTGGAAGAAGTCGATCAGGCCGGGCACCACGGCCTCGCACCCCTCGGCCTCGATGACCTTGACGACCTCGTTGTTGGCCGTGGGGTGGAACTTGACGAGAATCTCCCCCACCACGCCGACGCGCGGCTTGGAGCGGTCGTCCTTAAGCGGCAGTTCGTCGAACTCGCGCACCATCTCGCGGGCGATCTTGGTCATCGAGCCGCGGGTGAACGACGGCACCTCGACGCGCATGCGGGCCATCCACTTCTCGTAGAGGGCGTCGGCCGAGCCGGGAACCGCCTCGTAGGGGCGTACGCGATAGAGCATCTGCATGATGGCGTCGCCCATGATGAGCGCGTAGAACGCCGGCAGCAGCAGCTTGGGGCCTAACTGGAAGCCGGGGTTGCTCTCGTCGAGACCCTTGGCCACGGCCAGGCTGATGACGGGAATCTCGGGGTGGCCGGCGTCGCGCAGAGCCTTGCGGATAAGCGCGATGTAGTTGGTGGCGCGGCAGCCGCCGCCGGTCTGGGTGATGATGACCGCGGTCTTGGAAAGGTCGTAGCGCCCCGAGTTCACCGCCTCCATAATCTGGCCGGTCACCAGGATCGACGGGTAGCAGATGTCGTTGTTGACGTACTTGAGGCCCGCCTCCACGGCACCGTGGTCGACGCTCGGCAGCAGCTCGAGATTGTAGCCGGCTGCGCGCAGCACCTCCTTCACCAAGTCGAAGTGGATGGGGGCCATCTGCGGGAAGAGGATGGTGTAGCCCTCGTCGTACATCTCCTTGGTATAGCTCACCTTGGGGAACGCCACCGACTTGCTCGGACGCCGCGCGGGCACCGTCGCGGCCGCAGGGTCGCGGCCTTCGGCGACGGCCTTGGCCCGCTCCTCGCGCAGCACCTCGTCGTGCTTGTCCTTGAGCGCCGCGATGAGGGAGCGGATGCGGATGCGGGCGGCGCCCAGGTTGGACACCTCGTCGATCTTGAGCACGGTGTAGATCTTGCCGTTGCCCTCGAGGATTTCCTGCACCTGGTCGGTGGTCAGGGCGTCCAGGCCGCACCCGAAGCTGTTGAGCTGGATGAGGTCGAGGTCGTTGCGGGTCGTGACGTAGCGCGCGGCGGCATAGAGGCGCGAGTGGTACATCCACTGGTCCACGACGCGGATGGGCCGCTCGGGCTTCATGAGGTGGGCCACCGAGTCCTCGGTGAGCACCGCGAAGCCGTAGGAGCTCACGAGCTCGGGGATGGCGTGGTTGATCTCGGGGTCGTTGTGGTAGGGGCGGCCGGCCAGCACGATGCCGTGGCCGCGGTGCTCCTCGATCCACGCGAGGGCGTCCTCGCCGGCCTTGTGCATGTCGTCCTTGAAGCGCAGGTCCTCGGCCCACGCCTCGTCCACGGCGGCGTCCACCTCGGCGCGCGTGATGCGCGGACCCGAGAAGCGCCCGTAGCCGCGCCGCGCGTCTTCCCAGCGCCGGCCGTCGACCAGCTCGTACAGGCGGCGCTTGAGCTCCTTGACGTCGTGGTAGGGGACGAAGGGGTTCATGAACTCCACGTGGTCGCGTTCGAGCTCGTCGATGTTGAGCTTGAGGGCGGTGGGGTAGCTCATGACGATGGGGCAGTTGTAGCAGTTGCCCGCGGTCTCGTCCTCCTTGCGCTCCCAGCGCACGCAGGGCATCCACACGAAGTCGACGTCCTTGGCGACGAGGTCCATCACGTGGCCGTGGCTGAGCTTGGCCGGGTAGCACACGCTTTCGGAGGGCATCGACTCGATGCCCGCCTCGTAGGTCTTCTTGGAGCTGGGGGCCGACAGCACCACGCGGAAGCCCAGCTTGGTGAAGAACGTGAACCAGAACGGGTAGTCCTCGTACATGTTGAGCGCGCGCGGGATACCCACCGTGCCGC
>CAZUFB010000103.1:0-6703 GCA_964619775.1 uncultured Coriobacteriaceae bacterium | reverse complement strand
TCATCAAAATGATGGTGGAGCTGTTGCAGCCCACCCCGGAGGACACCATCTGCGAGGATACTGTTGCGTGATTGATACAAGGATTTCTGCCCCTTTTCGTTAGGGCGTTTTGAATACGTAGGAATTACCGCCTTTCTCACACCGAGGGGTGTGCAGAGGGCTTATTTTTTGCCTACAAGCGGCAGAGTCACCTCTTGTATGACGGCGTAAGGTGTGAAGCCTGTTCGGGCTTGCACACGCACATAACAAAAAGCCTTGTCCCGTAACGATTGACAAAATGCTTCGTTATGAGGGTGTGCATTTGTGTGTTGTATCGCTTTTTATTATTGCCTTAATCTTTAATCCGTTTAGAGTGATGTTCAGTGATAGTGCAGTACAGATTTTGCAAAGTTTTTTCACGATAGTCTTTCTTAAGCTGACACTCCCATATTGTCAGGACTTTCCATCCTGCTTCCTCGAGTTCTGTTTTCTCACGCGCATCTCGCTCTTTGTTTCTGTTCAGCTTTTTACTCCAGAATTCAACATTTGATGATGGCATCACAAAATATCGGCAACTTTCATGCATATGCCAGAAACAGCCATGAACAAAAATCATAGTATGATATTTAGGGAGAACGATGTCCAGGATATCTTTTATCATTTTTTCTGTAGCGAAGTCCTCTTAAAAAAAGGTATTTTCGGACAATTTCCTCGGGTTTTGTGTTTTTGCTCCGGATGCGGGACATATTGTAGCTGCGGACTTCTTTTGAATGAACATCGGCCATTATTATAACGGGCTGAAATCAGCCTCGTAATTCCCCTGACTTATATAAGTAAGAGTAATGTAATCACGGCCGTAAGTTTTGAAATCCTTTATAGTCAGACATTTACGGCCCGGAACCCCCATGCGTTTACGCAGATATTCTCCAAGCTCTGCACCGCCGGAACTCGCTGTCAGCTGTTTGGGATAGACTACGAAGGGTTCGTTGTCTTTGCGCTTAGCAGGATATTCCTGAGTCGCCTGAAACAACATTTGCATAACAGTTCCGTCATCCCAGGTTACGGTTACAGGACTGAGCCGACGGCTGATTTTTCCGCCTGTGCCTGTTCCCGGGGATCCGCACGGCGGAAACATTGCGGCATTATATTTCAGATCAAATTCTTTGATTGGAATATATGCTTCGGCATAATCTGACTTAGATGCATGCCCTCGCTGCAGTCCCCAGTTGATGCCGCTTTTTGGAGGGACTGCTTTTTTTCCGTTTTTATATACATACATAGGGATGTTATCTATAAAAGGATTTCCAGAGTAAATTCTGCCTTTTGATGTGGAAATTTTTTTCTTTACAGTAGTATTACGATGGTGTGTTATAACTGTCGGATTATCGTAATGAACAGAAGCAGCAGCCACTTCTTCTGCATATCTTCTCAGATCATGAAGCTGTTCTGCATCATAGACATCAATGAGCAGTTCGCAGTTTCTGTCACTCAGCAGGCCGGCAGATGAGCAGTTTGCGGATCCGACTAATGCATTGTCACTGGCAGATGACATGAAAAGATAACATTTTGTGTGTACATGGTAGGCTGTAACCACATTAATGATCATGTTGGGATAATCTTTTTCAAGCCGTTGGAAAGCTTTGCGCTGCAACTCTGTCAGATGACTCCATGTATACATTCCGTAATAGAACGATATTGGTCTGCCTGTTTTGGCTATGTCTTCGAGTACATCTGCGGAGAAGAAACCACTGATGATGACTGTTCTATCTGATTTTTCTGTGTTTTTAAGGACAAGTTTTTCAAGATCTTCTACTGATACGGCCATTGACTTTTCCTCCTCGATTATGTGCAATATTCAAAACCGAGTATAACATATTGTCAAAGAAAAAGATATAGATATTGAAATGTTTTTTGCAGTACTTGAAAATATTTGTACAAGCTGGTATAATGGCATAGACACAGAAACCACAGGCAGAAAGAAGGATATGACAGATTTGATTAGAGGGAAGAGGCATGGATGTCAGTTACAATAAACTATGGAAACTCATGATAGATAAAGGAATGAACAAAAGTGATTTGCGCAAGCTGACCGGTATTGGGACAAATACCCTTGCAAAACTCAGCAAAAATCAGATTGTAAGCATGGAAGTCCTGATGAAAATATGCCTGAAACTTGAATGCGATATATCAGACATATGTGAATTTCTGAAGGAGGATGAAGTTAATTGAACGCGATAGATTTATTTGCAGGATGCGGAGGCCTGTCCAAGGGATTTATGGACGCAGGTTATGACATCATTGTCGGTGTGGATAATGATCAAGCGGCCTTGAATACATTTGCCAGAAATCATGATGGCGCGGTTGCAATAAACGCTGACCTGTCAAAACAGGAAACTTTTGATGAAATAAAAAAGATTGCAGGTGACCGTGAAATTGACGTCATCATTGCCGGACCCCCATGTCAGGGTTTTTCTCTCACCGGTTCTCGGAATTTTGATGATGTCAGAAACAAACTGTATCTTGCGGTTATTGAAATTGTGAAGCAATACCGTCCAAAGGGATTTATTATTGAAAATGTACCAGGTATGGCTACTTTGTATGGCGGTCAGATAAAAGAGGAGATACTGAAAAGATTCCGTCAGGTGGGATATAAAATAGATTGCCGCATATTGTGTGCAGCTGACTATGGTGTACCGCAGATGCGACGGCGTCTCATATTTATGGGTGTCCGTAAAGATATAGGAAAACCGCATTTTCCTGATCCGATATTTGATGAAAAGCACTACAGAACCTGCAGAGATGCCATAAGCGATCTTCCCCCAAGGATTAGTGAACTCGGAAGCGAGACTGATGAATACACATCTGAGCCTCAGACAGAATATCAGAAATTAATGAGGGGTACATGCAGTGTTCTCAGCAACCATGTAGCTACAGATCATAAACAATTTGTCAAAGATACCATTGCCCTTGTCCCTGAAGGGGGGAATTATAAAGATCTGCCGCCTGGTTGGGGTGAGAGCCGCAAATTTCATATGGCCTGGACGCGCTTGGATGGAAATAAACCTTCAAGGACAGTTGATACCGGACACAGAAATATTTTTCACTATGAGCTGAACCGTATTCCCACGGTAAGAGAAGATGCGAGAATTCAATCATTTCCGGACAGTTTTGTATTTACCGGAACAAAAACACAGCAAAGCCGCCAAGTCGGAAATGCGGTACCACCACTGTTGGGCTATGCGCTCGGAAAAGAATTGAAAAAGATTTTAGAGGGGAGATCAGATGAACAGCAAACTGAGATCGATTGATTTGTTTGCCGGATGCGGCGGACTTATGGAAGGCTTTGAACAGTCCGGGCACTATCAGACGCTTGCTGCTGTAGAGTGGGAAAAAGCTCCGTGTAACAATCTCAGGGAAAGATTAAGAACCCGATGGAATTATGAAGATGCAGATATGCGTGTTCTGCGTTTTGATATTCAGAGGACAGATGAATTGTTTAACGGATGGGATGACCCGGAATACGGGAAGTCAGACGGTCTGAATTCTCTTGTTGCTGAGGCAGGGGACATAGATGTTATCATCGGAGGACCGCCATGTCAGGCATACTCCATTGCCGGACGTGTCCGTGACGAACATGGAATGAAGAACGATTATCGTAATTATTTGTTTGAAAGCTACTTGAAAGTTGTCAAAAAATACAAGCCGAAATTGTTTGTGTTTGAAAATGTTCCGGGCATACTCAGCGCACAGCCTGGTGAGCGCCCAATAATAGAAATTATTCAGGAACAGTTTTCAGACAACGGGTATTGTCTGCCGCCCGAGTTAAGAAGTGCAATTATCGATTTCACGGAATACGGAGTTCCGCAGAACAGGTCAAGGGTGATTATTCTAGGACTGAGCAAGGAATATTTTGGAGAAGATAAATGTGAAGAAATCATCAGCAGATTTTATACGGAAATTCTACCATCATATAAAGTGAAAAAGAAAGCAACTGTAAGGGAGGCAATCGGAGATTTGCCAAAACTCTGCCCGCTTGAAAAAGACAGCAAATACGATGGAAAGCGGATTTCACATTCTCTGCCAGAACCTTTTGTACATAATCATGTGGCCAGATGGCAAAGTAAACGTGATATTGAAGTGTTCCGGCTTCTGACGACTGATATAGAGAGTGGAAGAAATAAGTATACATCCACAGATTCACTAAAGGAACTGTATACAAAGATTACCGGAAAAAAATCAAATGTACATAAATATCACGTTATCAGGTGGGATGAACCAAGCAATCTGATACCTGCACACTTGTATAAGGATGGACTGAGGCATATACATCCGGATTCATCACAGCTTCGGACACTTACGGTGCGTGAGGCGGCTCGCTTGCAGACTTTTGACGATGATTATATTTTTTACGGAAGTAATGGTGATGCCTACAAAATGATAGGTAACGCTGTGCCGCCTCGATTTTCGGAATGCCTGGCAAATGCAGTTTATGATTTACTGTACAAGTATGATCGCAGAGATGCAGGAAGGAAGTGATTTAAATGCCTTACAGGGTTAGCGATGCAAAGAGAACACTGTTTGGTTATATGAATCTTGACCAGAATATGGTAAATTACATTGATGATACAGATGACCGTGGATTTGTTCTGAATCATGCCGGTGAAGACTGTGTTATATTTATTTATCCAATAAGCCATAAAGCTGACGATTCAAAAAACTTTTTTGACACCCGGGACAGTGGAGCCCGTGAGCGTGGAATTGCCTGGAAATATGCTGTTCAGAACAGACTTAAGTATTTCTGTTTTGCTGTTCACGATCAGGTGCCACGATATATGGATTATGTATTCAGCCTTGAATGCAATGAAAAAACCATAGCAGAGGTTGCCGGAACCAAAAACGGAGTCCGTTCCGGCAGTGGAACCCAAGTAGTGATACCGAACAACTTCGCTCCAAACAGGGCATTTGAACGTATTTTAACTAAAAATGGATTTTTTATTTCGGCTATACGGAAGGATTCCATATACGATTACATAGAGAAATATGATAACCGTCCTTACCTGCTTGACAATCATTTGATTGATTTAAGCGAGGAACCGGAAAATACGGATATTAGATATACCACTGGAATCCAGTCGGATTATTCCAGAAACAGGATTCTTTTTGGTGCTCCAGGAACAGGAAAAAGCTTTACCATCAACCAGAATAGAAAGGATATGCTCGGAGCAGACAATGAGACTGACTATGAACGTGTGACATTCCATCCTGATTATTCTTATGCAAATTTTGTGGGAACATATAAACCTGTGCCGTGCAAGGATGAAGATGGCAAAGACTCCATCACCTATAAATACGTCCCCGGACCGTTTATGCGAGTATATGTCAATGCATTAAAAAATGGAAGAACTGATAATCCGAAACCGCATCTGCTCATTATAGAAGAAATCAACCGCGCCAATGTTGCTGCGGTCTTTGGAGATATCTTCCAACTTCTTGATCGCGGGGATGATGAGGTCAGCGAGTATCCGATAGAAGCCTCCGAGGACATCAAGACATATCTTGCTAAAGAACTGGGCGGCAGCCCGGAGGATTACTCCAAGATTCGCATTCCGGATAATATGTTCATCTGGGCAACCATGAATAGCGCTGACCAAGGTGTGTTCCCGATGGATACGGCCTTTAAGCGCCGCTGGGACTTTACCTATCTTGGCATTGATGACGGTGATGAAAAAATCCGTGGCAAGTACGTGTGTCTCGCTGGTGATAAATCTCAGAAAGTCGAGTGGAACAAGCTGAGAAAAGCCATCAACCATTTCCTTGCAAAAGAGAAAATCAATGAGGATAAGCAGCTTGGACCCTATTTCATTGCCAAAAGTATCGTAGTGCCTGCTGATGGTGATGAGATTGATTGTGGCCAGTTTATCCGTGTTTTCAAGAACAAAGTGATTATGTACCTGTTTGAAGATGCCGCAAAGCAAAAACGGTCTAAATTGTTTGAAGGCTGTTCCCAGGACAGCACCCGTTATTCGGAAATCTGTAGGGAGTTTGAAGCCAAGGGAATCGGTATCTTTAATCACGATATCCAGCTTGAAGCCGAGCCGGAGAAGCCTCAGTGGACACCGACTGAAGATGAAAACTAAGGAGGTCGTGGCTTATGATCTCTGAGTTCGTAAGGGAGCAAAAGAGATATACGCAGAAAGACCTGTGTAAAATACTCCGATGCTCTGAAGAAAAAGCAGTACCGCTGATACGAAAATTAAAGGAGTTCGGCGTCCTTAAGGCGGTTAAATCCTCTGCCATCCAACGGGATATGTCCGACCTCGTAGATGAGGATATCGAGGTCGCAGACGTTGAGATCGGCGAAGATAAATACTTGTATGTTTTTACCTTTGTTGGTGTTATCGTTGTTGCCGGCTGCGTTCTTAAGTGCTATCCGAAGTATCTGCTGACTGCTGATCAGCCAAAGAATGAACTGCGGCAGGTGCTGAAAGTCCTGGAAAAATATAACACCAAAGAACAGAACGTTCGGATGTTTAATGACAGCAGCGAGAGCAGTGCATTTAATCTGCTGGCTGTGCTTCTGTTCCTCCTGCAGGATTATTATGAGAACGGCGTATACAGTAACACTGAGGAGATTATCGAGAGTAACGGTTCTGGCGAGATCCTTTGGGATACAGCCTGCTTTTTTCAGTTTCCATTCGATGTAAGCACGTCCCTCTTCCTTTGA
>CAZUFB010000102.1:0-6719 GCA_964619775.1 uncultured Coriobacteriaceae bacterium | reverse complement strand
CTCCCAAAGATGCCGGCCGCAGCGGGCTTGTGGCCGCGCACCCCCTACTTGGCGGCCTCGCCGCCGGATGCGCCGAGGGCCGCCTCGGCGGGGTCGCCGTTTTTACGGTAGACGAACCAATAGCCCAGGCCTATGAGCAGCGCGCCGCCCACAACGTTGCCGAGTGTCGAGAAGAGCAGGTTGAACGCCGCGCCGCCCACGGTGAGCCCCTCGACCGCGGCGACGTCGGCGCCGAAACCGGCGGCGCGGCAGGCGATGCCCATACTGAAGAAGAACATGTTGGCCACGCAGTGCTCGAAGCCCATCGCCACGAACGCCATGATGGGAAGCAGGATGCCCAGCACCTTGTCGGCCACGGTGCGCGCCGAGAAGCCTATCCATACGGCCAGGCACACCAGGACGTTGCACATGACGCCTTTGAAGAAGACGGTGGGCGCGTCGAGCGCGGCCTTGCCCGCCGCCAGGCTCACGAACGAGTCGCCCACCGCGCCGTCGTTCATGTCCTGCAGGTTGCCGAGATACAGCAGCAGCACCGCAAGCAGCACGCCGGCGCAGTTGCCCACCCATACAAGCACCCAGTTCTTGAACACGGCGGGCCAGCGGACCGTACCGCCCATGGCGCCGCAGACCATCAGCATGTTGCCGGTGAACAGCTCGGCGCCGCAGCACAGCACAAGCTGCAGGCCCAGGCAGAAGCACAGCCCGCCGAGCACGCGCTGCGCGACGAACGGCAGCGTGGCGTCGCTCGTCACCAGGCCGAAGAAGGCCGCGCCCATGCTGACGAACGCCCCGGCGAACATCGCAAGGACGAAGCACCTCGAGTTGGCGAGTGCCGCCTTGGAGGCGGCGAGCGCCTCGGCCTTGGCCTCGACCTGCGCCGGGGCGAGCGCGTCGGGCGCCAAGGCCGCCACCTGGCGGTCGGGCAGGTGCAGGCAGGGCTTCTCACGCTCGTCGTTCATGGACGCCTCTCTCTCGATGTTACAGCCCGACGGACCGCACGGCGGACGGGGCGCGGCACCTCCGCTCCGCCCGCCGGTCGGCAAAGTTTGACCAGGAAGCCCCCGAGCAGGGGCACTCCACAAAAATGCCGCACCCCGTCCCGCGCGGGCCCGCACACCCCGTGTACGCGTTGCCCGCGCGCACCTTGCGCAGCAATTTGTGGAACGCTTTTTTGTGAAGCGCTTTAGTCTAATACCAACTGCTCGCACGAACTGTGGCAAAGCCGTGTGCATTGCGTGGTCGACCCACGATACCGCAACCAACGGGGCCGCCCGGGCATATTGCACGCGCGGCGCGGGTACACGCTTGAACAGCGATGCAAACATCGCCCACCCACCTGGCGCCACGCAAACGGGGGAGGCGGCCGTCGAAGAACCGGCCGCCTCCCCCGTTTGCGTGGCGCGGCTCGCGGCCGCGGCCTTTCCCGTACCGGGGCGCGCTACGCCGGCAGGGCGACGGTGAACGTCGTGACGCCGCCGTCGCTCGTCGCCGAAATCTGCCCGCCGTGCAGCGTCACGATCTCCTTGGCGATGGCAAGGCCCAAACCCGCCCCGCCGGTCTTGCCGCTGCGCGCCTCGTCGACGCGGTAGAACTTCTCGAACACCAGGTCGAGCTTCTGGCGGGGTATGGTGTCGCCCCGACTCGTTATCTGCACGAACACGGTGCCGGCGTCGCGCAGCACCCCGATGTCGACGGGCGTGCCCTCGTAGCTGTAGGCGATGGCGTTCTTGAGGATGTTGTTGAAGACGCGGGCCAGCCGATCGGGGTCGGCGTAGACCGTCAGGCCTTCCTCGCACGACACCGACGCCGTGTTGCCGTGCCGGGCGAACAGGGGTTGGAACTCGTCGACCAGCTGCACCAGCATGAAGTCGAGGTCGACCTCGACCTTGTCGAGCTCGATCTGCTGCAGGCTGTAGCGCGCGATGTCGAAGAACTCCTCGATGAGGTTCTCGAGCTGCATGGCCTTGGACAGCGTGGTTCCCAGGCACTTGGCACGCTGGTCGTCGGGCATGTCGGGCGCCTCGCACAGCAGGCTCAGATACCCCACCACCGAGGCCAGGGGCGTCTTGAGGTCGTGCGCGAGATAGGTGACCAGCTCGTTTTTGCGGTCGGTCTCGTCCTGGATGACCCGCTCGCGCTGGCGCACGGCGTCCTTGAGCTCCACCATGCGGGCCACCACGGGCGCAAAACGGCGCGGGTAGCGCTCGACGCGCACGTCGTGGCGGCCCATGACGTCGTCCATGACCGCCTCGGTGCGCATGAGCGTGCGCCGCGACGCCACCCGGTAGGACACCAGGCACAGCACGGCGGCGGCGGCAAACCCCAGGGCCACCGCGCCGCACAGGGCGGCGCGGGCCACGGCGCGCACCGCGTCCCAGTCGACCACCCGGTAGCTGTACATGAGCCCGGCACCGTTGACGTTCACGAACTCCTGCCGCATGCAGGTCCTCGTGAACCACGCCGTGAAGGCGTCGTTGAGGCCGAACTCGACGAGCGCATAGGCCCCCAGGCACAGCAGCACGCCCACCAGCAGGACGATGACGCACAGGGCGGCCGCGCTCACCGGGCGCCCCATCCCCGCGACGCGCCCGTCGGGGCCGGCGACCGGCGCGAAGTAGCCCGTCAGGCTAGTCGATTTTGTAGCCGCATCCCCAGACGGTCTTGATGTAGGTTGGCTTTTCAAAGGAGTCCCCCAGTTTCTCGCGCAGATGGCGGACGTGCACGGCTATGGCGCCGCTGCTCTTGCTGTAGCAGGAATCGCCCCAAACCTGCCGGTACATCTCTTTGGCGGTCACGGCCTTGCCTCGGTTCTCGCAGAGGATGCGCAGCACCTCGAACTCCGTGGGCGTAAGCGCCACAGGCCGCTCGTTCATCGTGCAGGTGCGTCCACGCAGGTCGAGCACCAGGCCGCCGACCTCGACGGTCTCGCGCGCGGCGTCGGGCGCGCGGTTGTACTGCTTGCTGCGCCGCAGCTGCGCCTTGACGCGCGCGACCAGCTCAAGCGGCAGAAACGGCTTGGTGACGTAGTCGTCGGCACCGGCGGCGAGGCCCCGCACGCGATCCTCCTCGTCGACCTTGGCCGTCAGCAGGATGATGGGGTACAGGTGGTCGCGCCGGGCGCGCTCGCACAGCTCGAAGCCCGACATGCCGGGCAGCATCACGTCGACGACGGCGAGGTCGAACCCCTCGCTTTGGACGAGCCCCCATGCCTCGAGCCCGTCGTAGCACACCACCGGCTCAAAGCCCGCCGCCTCAAGATAGGTCGCCACGAGATCGGCGATCTCGCGCTCGTCGTCGACCACCAGGATGCGCTCGCGCCGCGGCGCCTCGGCTGCGGCCGCGTCGGGCCGGTCGGGTCTGCTTGATTGGTCAAACTGGTCGCTCATGCCGACACCCCCGTAGGCTCAACGGCGCGCGCCGCGCACCGCCTCTTCCATCCAGGCCCGCAGATGCCCGCCCATCGCCTCGACCCGGGCCCGCGTGTCGTCCCGCTCGAAGGGCCCCTCGAACAGCTTGAACACAAAGCCCTGGTCGTATGCGATGCGCAGGCTTTCGGGATACACGAGCTCGTAGACAAAGCACGCATACCCCACCATGTAGTCGGCCGGGTGCGCGCGCTCGCCGCGCAGCACGGTGCGGTGCGCGTAGAACGCCTCGACCACCGACGGCGACAGCTCGCTGGCCCGTACCTCGGCCGGCGGCACGTTGAGCACCGACACGACGTCGTTCTCGCAGAACGCCTTGAGGATGTCCACCTTGTCGGCGTCGCGCAGGACGTCGCAGAGCGCCCGGGTTCGCGCGTCGAGGCCCGTCGGCAGGCGGTAGTCGCTGTGCGCGCCCACCGCCGTGCGCAGCAGCCCGTCCAACCCGGCGTCGGCGTCCACGTAGTCGCGCACGCGCCCTTCGCCGAACAGCACGTCCACGCCAAGCGCGGCATGGCTCACCGACTCCCCGTCGTTGAACGTGCCGTAGCGGCGCACCTGCTCGAACCGGCCGATATCGTGCAGCAGGCCGCACAGCCAGGCTGCGTCGACCTCCCCCGCGTCCAGCCCGGCGCTGCGCGCGATGCGCTCGCACAGGCCGGCCACGCGGTAGGTGTGTTCGATCTTGAGGTGGATTTTGGGGTCGTCGGGGTCGTAGGCGTCCACATAACCCGCAAACGCCCGCCGCGCGCGGGCACGGTCTATCGTCATCGGCCATCGCTTCCTTCCAAAGGCGTCGCGGCACCGGCACAGACGGCGCCTCCCCGCGGCCAGCCCTTTATAGCGACGGCGGGTTCGCGTTGGGCGTGTCGGTGACGCTTACCAAAGCGGCATAGGGCTCGAGCTGCGCCAACGCCTCTTCGAACGTCTGCGTCGAAAAGTCCGCCGTCCGATAGACGTCGATACGCCAGCCTGCCCAGTCGCCCTCGAACACGCCCACCGTGACCTCCACCACCTCGCCCTGCACGCTGAAATCCTTGACGCAGCACACCGAGAACGCGGCCTGCAGCTCTCCCACCGGAATCACGTTGAGCACCCGTCCGAAGTAGGCCCCCGACCCGTCCCCCGACCAGTCGGCGACGTCGTCGGAGTAGGTATAGTACCACCCGTCGGGAAACAGGTCGGCCGGGATGGTGACCGTGTACCAGGGCGTCTGGATGTCGATGCCGCCGTCATCGCGCGCCACCGTGTGCGTGACGGTTTCGGGCGAGACGTGCCCGCACATCTCAAGGGCCTGCTGCCGGGCGTCCTCGGACCCGTCCCCCTCCGCAGACGCCTCCGCCTCGTCGGAGAAACCCGACCCGTACGGCACGGCCACCACCACGGTGCGGTACGACCCGTCGCCGACGGAACCCAGCGTCTCGGCCGTGGCATAACTGCCCCCGAAAGGCGCCGTCGACTCGCCCTGGTCCACGCAGTAGATGCGGTAGGCCGGGCTGCCGGCCCCCACGCCGTCGCCCGACGATTCGTCCGACCCCGCAGCCAAGGCCTCGTCGGCCGACACGAACTGCGCGACGTAGACGTTGAGAATGCCGTATGCCCCGTCGGCGCTCTCGACGTATTCGTAGGCGAACCCGTCGGGGAACAGCTGATCCTCCAAAAACACCGCGTAGTAGGGGGTCACCACGCGCGTGCCGCCGACCCCCTCCTCCACACGCACGAGCGTGGATATGTCGCGCGCGGACACGTCGGAGAAGGTCACCGCCTCCTCGGCGCGTGCCGACGCGGCGTACGCGAGCATGCCGGCCGCAAGCACCAGCGCCGCCGCGGCGGCGCAGACGGCCCGGACCATGCAGGGACCTGCAGAGGCGCGCGTCAAACCGGTCATCCCGCGGCTCCTTTCCTCGGACGCCCTTCCAACCGCCTCGCGGCCGGCGCCGGCACGGGGCGCGGCGTTTCACGCCTATCATACGCATGTTCGATAGCCGACGAAACGCCGATCGGCGGGCATCGGGGCAGTCCACAGAATTGCCGAGCAAGGCGCGGGGGCGATGCGCACAAGGGGCACGCGAGCCCGAGCGCGACGGCGCCCGGCATCTTTGCGGACTGCCGTGGCGCCGGCTCCGCCGTCCGCCCATCGCACGGTCGCGCCGGCGCCGCCGAGCCATGCGTTCGCGCCTGCGGCGACGTGTGGGGATATCCGTGGAAATGCCCGCCGAACGATTGGCTGTTTTGGGACCGGGTACCGTGTATGTTATCTCAAAACCTGCCGTCGGGGCACCGTCGCGCCCCTCCGGCGCCGACGCGCCGGCAACCGAAGGGGGCCCCGTTGAGTGCGATAGTGTCCGAAGGCTATGCGCCGCTATATCTGGACGATGCCGTATACCGAACGTTTTTCCGCGTGGTCGGCGACATCCGCCAGTCCCTCGCACGCGGCATGGCGCCGCTCGTCATGCTGCACGGAGGCCCCGGCTCGACCCACAACTACTTCGAGACGCTCGACGCGCTCGCCGACACCGGACGCGCCCTGGTGATGTACGACCAGCTTGGCTGCGGCGAGTCCTTCGTCGAGGCGGACCCCTCCCTGTGGTGCGCCCGGACCTGGGTCGAAGAGCTCAAGAGCCTGCGCGCCTTCCTGGGGCTGGACCGCATGCACCTGCTCGGCCAGTCGTGGGGCGGCATGCTGGCCATCCAGTACCTGTGCGACGAGCACCCGGCAGGCGTGGCCTCGGCGGTGCTGAGCAGCACCCTGCCGTCCTCGCAGCTGTGGAGCCGCGAGCAGCACCGGCTCATCGGCCTCATGGACCCGCAGGACCAACAGGCCATCGCCCGCGCCGAGGAGACCGGCGACTACGAAGACCCCGCCTACCGCGCCGCAGAGGCGCGCTACATGGCGGCCCACTGCGCCGATCCCGAACCCGCCGCCGACGCCCCCGCGTGCCTTGCCCGGCCCAAGGTGGGCGGCCGGGCGAGCTACCTGGCGGCCTGGGGCCCCAACGAGTTCACGCCCGCCGGGTCGCTGCGCGACTGGGACTACACCGACCGGCTGCCCGGCATCGGCGTGCCCGCACTCGTGATCAGCGGCAGCGAAGACCTGTGCACCCCGCTGGTGGCCCGGACGATGCGCGACGCGATCCCCGGGGCGCGCTGGGAGCTGTTCGAAGGCTGCCGCCACATGTGCTTCGTGGAGGACAACCCGCGCTACCTGCTGCTCGTCGACAACTGGATGATCGAGCACGACGGCGCGGGCAACCGATGACGGGAGCCGCGTGCGGCCTGCGGGCCATCGTGTCGCCC
>CAZUFB010000101.1:4197-6836 GCA_964619775.1 uncultured Coriobacteriaceae bacterium | reverse complement strand
CTACGACCAGACCTCCTTCTCGTTCGAGGTCGTGGTCGAGGACAACGGCGACGGCACCATCTCCGCCTACGTCAACCAGATCGTTCGTTCTGGCGGCACCCCCGTCGAGTCCGTCTCGTTCACCAACACCTACTCCACCGCCGACGGCGGCGACGCCACCATCACGTTCAGCAAGACCCTGACGGGCCGCGACGCCTCGGCCGGCGAGTTCAGCTTCGTTCTGACCGACTCCGAGGGCAACGTCGTCGCGTCCGCCACCAACGGCACGCTGAGCGACGGCGTGGCCGGCACGATCCAGATGACGCTGCACATCACCGAGGCCGGCGAGTACGACTACACGCTGACCGAGGTCGACGGCGGCCTGGGCGGAGTCACCTACGACTCCAGCTCCTACACCGTGCACATCTCCGCCACGGATAACGGCGTCGGCGGGCTCGACGTCGCGGTGAGCTACCCCGACGGCACCCCCGCGTTCACCAACACCTACAGCGCCGACCCGGTCACGGTGACCGCCGAGGCCACCAAGACCCTCACCGGCCGCGACATGGTAGCCGGCGAGTTCAGCTTCGCCGTCGCCGACTCCGAGACCGGCGAGGTCGTGGCCACCGGCACCAACGCGGCCGACGGCACCGTGTCCTTCGAGAGCCTGACCTTCACCGCGGCCGGCGACTACGAGTTCGTGGTCTACGAGGTCTCGGGCAGCGAGGACGGCATGACCTACGACACGACCGCCTACCGCATGCTGGTGAGCGTCGCCGACGGCGGCGCCGGCAGCCTGGTCGCCGAGGTCAGCTACCCCGACGGCACCCCCGCCTTCGCGAACTCCTACGAGGAGCCCACGACGACCGGGTCCATCCCCAAGACCGGCGACGCCACCAACGCCACCGGCATGGCGGCCCTGGCCCTGGGCGGCCTGTGCGCAGCCCTTCTGGGCGGCGGCGCGCTGCTGAAGAGGCGCGCGTCGATGTAGCCCGCCAAGCGCGGCCGCAGCACGCGCTGCCCGCGCGGACGCAGGCGAGCACGAGGCCATAGCGCAAAGCACGGCCAAGGGGCCGGCTCTTCCCCAAGCGGGAGGGCCGGCCCCTTTTTTGCGGCTGGGCGCACCGGGTCAAGACGCTCTACGACCGCGCCAGGAGCTTCGAAACGCCCGTACGCGATTGGCCTAGGAAACCTCTGCGGCGGCAGATAGCCGTCAGGGGGCTTGCATATTTATCGATTATCGTTATATACTTAGTGCGGAACATTAATTCTAAACGCCTTGGATCGACGGACGTGCGGAGTTGCAGGAGCGTGCGGGGGTTGTAGGCGCGTCCGCCGGGCCGGGCACGGGGAAAGGACGGTTCTGCGATGAGGGGACCCAAGACTGCCCTGTCCGCATGGCGGCGCGAGCGTGCGCAGGCCGATCGCCCTGCAATCAAGAGAAGCCTCAAAAAGTCGAGCGAGCTTGCCCAAGGGTTTTGCCTGACTATTTTCATCATCCTGCTCGGAGTCGTGGTCGTAGGCATGGCCGTGCAGGTCAACTACCTGGCGACCACGTCCGACGAGGCATGGGGGCTGCGCGAGACGCAGGCCGAGCGGCTGTTCGTCGACTATCCGGGCCGTGTGGCCAGCATCGCCTCCCTCCCCTTCGGGGCAATCTCTTTTGTGGTGGAGGAGCAGGGCGAAGGCGCGCTGTTCATTACCGAGACCGCGCCGCTGCCCTATATGGTGCGGCTCCTTTCGTTCGGCGGCTTGGGGCTGGCGATACTGTTCCTGGGAGCGCGGTTCTTCGGGCGCATCGCGCGGGAGGGCTCCCCGTTCCGACGGGAGCGCGCCCGCGAGCTGGGGTGCATCGCCGGGCTCATAATCGTCGCGTCGTTTGCGCCGGGTCTGCTCATGCTGGCTTCGATGGCGGTCGGCGTCGCGCTGGTGGGGTCCGACTGGGCCCTGTCGTACGAGTTCGACCTCGTCAACTATGCCCTGATAGTGTGCGGCTGCCTGCTTCTCGTTTTCGCCAAGGTGTTCGAGTACGGCTGCATCCTGCAGGAGCAGGACGACGGGCTCGTCTAGGGGGACGCCATGATTGTGCTGAGGCTCGACCGCGTGCTCGCCGACCGCAAGATCCAGTCGCGCGACCTCTCCCGGCTCGTGGGGATCTCGGAGGTGAACATCTCGCGCATCAAGACGGGCAAGGTGAGCGCCATCCGGTTCTCCACGCTCGACGCGCTGTGCAGGGAGCTGGGCTGCCAACCCGGCGACCTGCTCGAATATGTGCCGGACGAGGAGGGCGAGGCCCCGTAGCCCCGCAAATCCGCCTTTGCGGGGCTCCGCCGGCCGCGTGCTGGTGCGCGTTGGTGTGCGTTGGTGCGGCGGCGCGCGAAGCGGTGCGCGCCGCCTTGGGACGCGGCTGCATGCCGTATAGTGCATGCCGTCAACCAACGCCGACCGGCGGCCGGAAGATCCGAGCCGCGCACGGCCGCAACCGAAAGGACGAACCAACCATGCTGAAGATCTCCGCCCGCAACCAGCTCGCCGGCACCGTCTCCCAGGTCAAGAAGGGTGCCGTCAACGGCATCGTGACCATCGACCTGGGCTGCACCAAGGTCAAGGCCGACATCACCAACGAGGCCATCGACGAGCTCGGCCTGGCCGAGGGCGTC
>CAZUFB010000101.1:0-4097 GCA_964619775.1 uncultured Coriobacteriaceae bacterium | reverse complement strand
CATCACCAACGAGGCCATCGACGAGCTCGGCCTGGCCGAGGGCGTCGACGCCGTGGCCCTGGTCAAGTCCACCGACGTGCTCGTGGCCGTCGAGGCGTAAAGGCCTGCCGACCACCCTGCAGCTCCGCCGCGAAGCCAAGCCGGCGCCCGCTCTCCTCTCCGGAGGCGCGGGCGCCGGCTTTTTGTTGTGCGCGCGGGATCGGGCCTGTCGGTCCGGAAGGAATCGCGAAGGCGCGGGAGCTTCGTTGAAGGAGCGGCAGGGCGAGGTGAAGGCGGCTGCGCGCGAGGGGCCCGTGCGCATCACCGGGAACGGCGCGGCCGCCCGAGAACCCTTCTGCTGACCGGCGGGTTGCCTCCGAGCCGGCCCTTGCGTTTTGCGCGACGACGGCGTATAGTCGCGCCCAACGATTTGGACAAGGCCGGGCGCGCCGTGCGCTTCCGGGCCGCGAGGTTCACCGAGAGGAGGCCGACCGAGATGCTGCACATCGCCCCCGTTACAAGCGTTCGCAACAACGGCTGGTGGTGGCGCACGGGCAACGAGGTTGGCCGATGGTGAGCCGTGCGCATCCATAGCTAGCGCAACGTAAGGGCTCCTGGCATCGGCCAGGAGCCCTTTTTGTTTGCCGCCCGCCTCCTCCAAACCGCCGCACCGCAGCTGCGAGGCACCCCAAGAAGAGGGCAGCCGCAGCCGACCAGAAAGGCACTGCCATGAGCGAGAACACCAACGGCCCGACCACCCCGACCGCGCAGCCCCGCGTCGTCTCCACCGACGTCGCCCCCAACAGGAAGGGGGCTCTCGACGTGGGGTCGCTCGTGCTCGTCGCCGTGCTGCTTGCGGCGGGCGCCATCCTCAAGCTCACGCTGGGCAGCGTCCTGTCGTTCGGCGGCATGAAGCCCAACTTCATCATCGCGATGTACTGCCTCGCCATCCTGCTGGTGCGGCCCAGGGTCCCGCAGGCCGTGGTGATCGGCATCCTGGCCGGCTGCATCTGCCAGATCCCGATGCTCAACAGCACGCCGTGGCTCAACATCCCCAGCGAGCTGCTGGGAGGCCTGGCGATGGGCCTGCTCGCGGCGGTTCCCATGAAGTTCGGCAAGGTCGACGCCAACCCCGCCGTCGCGACGTTTTTGTCCACCGTGGTCTCGGGCTACGCGTTCGTGCTGCTGCTTGCGGCCGTCAACGGCATGGACGTCCCGGTCGCCGCGGTGACCTACGCCCCCATGGTGTTCGGCACGGCGCTGTTCAACTGCATCCTCGTGTCTGTCCTCGTCGTCCCGCTGCGCAAGGTGCTCAAGCGCTAGGGCGGCCCAGGGGCCGCTCGGCGGCGCCGCGGGCAGGACGAACCAGGGACGGAAAGAAGGGTACGGCCATGATCGAGATACGCGACTTCTCCTTCCGCTACCGCGAGGGGGACGCCCCGGCGGTGCGCGACGTGAACCTGACGGTTCCCGACGGCGCCTTCGTGGGCATCACGGGTGCCGCGGGGTCGGGCAAGTCGACGCTCACCTACGCGATGAACGGCATCGTCCCGCACTGCTACCCGGGGGACTTCTACGGGTCGGTGACCGTGCAGGGGCGCGACACGGTGGAGACGAGCCTGACCGACCTGTCGCGCCTGGTGGGCAGCGTGTGCCAGGACATCGACAGCCAAATGGTGTCGTCGGTGGTCGAGGACGAGGTGCTCTACGGGCTTGAGAACTTCGGCGTGCCGCACGACCAGATCGCGGCGCGCGTGGACGAGGCGCTGGCCGACATGGGCATCTCCGACCTGCGCGACCGCGCCATCGCGTCGCTGTCGGGCGGCCAGAAGCAGAAGGTCGCCGTCGCGTCGGTCGTGGCGCTCAAGCCCCAGGTGCTCGTGCTCGACGAGCCCACGGCCGAGCTCGACCCGGCGAGTTCCGTCGCGGTGTTCGACCTGCTCAAGCGCTACGCGCGCGAGCACGGCACCACGGTGGTGGTCGTGGAGCAGAAAATCGCGCTGCTCTCGGGCTACGCCGACCTGCTCGTGGTGGTGGACGGGGGCCGCGTGCGCTTCGCCGACGCCCCCGCCGCGGTTTTGGCCCACAGCGACGAGCTGCTCGAGATCGGCGTGAACTGCCCGCGCGCCACCTCGCTGGGCAACCGCCTGCGCGCATCCGGGCTGTACGCGGGCCCGGTGTGCCGCGGCGTGGACGAGGCCTGCGCGATGGTGGGCTCGGTCCTGGGCGTGGAAGAGACGGCGTCCGAGGCGGTGCCGGCATGAGCGCGGCGGTCGAGTTCCGCGACGTGCACGCGTCGTACGACGGCGAGCACGCGGTGCTGCGGGGCGTGAGCTTCACCATCGAAAAGGGCGAGTTCGTGGCGTTTGCGGGCACGAACGGCGCGGGCAAGTCAACCACGATGCGCCTGATGAACGGCCTGCTCAAGCCCACGCGGGGCACGGTGCTCGTCGACGGCGTGCCCACGTCCGGCCTCAGGACGAGCCGGCTGGCGCGCACCGTGGGGTTCCTCTTCCAGAACCCCGACCGGCAGATCTGCTGCAACACGGTGCGCGACGAGCTGCTCTTCGGCTTCAAGGCGCTCGGGCTGATGGGGCCCCGGGCGGAGCGGCGCGTGGACGCCATCGTGGAGGAGCTGGGATTCGACCCCGCCGCCGACCCGTTTCTGCTGAACCGCGGCACGCGCCAGCTGCTGGCCCTGGCGTCCGTCGTGGTGATGGAGACGCCCGTGGTGGTGCTCGACGAGCCCACGACCGGCCTGGACTACCGCGAGTGCACGAAGGTGATGGAGATCGTGGGGCGCTTGCACCGCGCGGGGACGACGGTGGCGATGGTCTGCCACGACATGGAGGTCGTGGGCGACTACGCCGAGCGCGTCGTCGTGATGGACGGCGGGCGGGTGGTGGACGACGGCCCGACGTTCGAGGTGCTGCGCCGGCCCGAGACGCTGGCGCGGGCGTCGCTCATGCCCCCGCAGATCGCGGGCATCTCGATGGCGCTGGCGGGCCGCCACCCGCAGCTTGCGGGCACGCCGGTTGCGCGGGCGAACACCGTGGACGAGATGGTCGCCGGCATCGTGTCGGTGCGCGGGGGCGCGCACGGTGGGGAAGGAGTGCGCTGATGGGCCGCTTTTTGGAGTACGTCGACGGCGACAGCCTGCTGCACCGCATGAACCCGGTCGCCAAGCTGCTGTGCGCCCTGCTCGTCTCGGTGGCGTGCTTTGTGGCGGACAGCCTCGCGTTCGTCGCCGCGGTGCTTGCGCTCGACGCGGTGCTGGCGGCGAGTTGCGGCATGGGCCGGCAGACGCTGGGGCTGGCGCGGGCGGTGTTCTTCTTCTCGCTGGTCCTGGCCGCGATCCAGGTGCTGTCGACCCCGCGCGGCGCGGTGCTGGTGGAGCTGCCGTGGGGCTATGTCGGCACCGGCAGCCTGGTGGCGGCGCTCACCACCGTGCTGCGCCTCATCGCCGCCGCGGTGCCGCTGTTCCTGGTGCTGTACGTCACCAAGCTGACCGACCTCACCAACGCGCTGGTGAAAAACGCCCGCGTGCCGTACCGCTACGCGTTCACGTTCACGTCGACCGTGCGGTTCATCCCCGTGTTCATGAACGACATGAAGGGCGTCATGGAGGCCCAGACCGCGCGCGGGGTGGAGTTCGACGCCGGGAGTCTTGCGAAGAAGGTCCGCCTGATGGTGCCGCTGTGCGTCCCGCTGCTCGTGAGCTCGGTGCGCAAGGCCAACAGCGCCGCGATCGCGGCCGAGGTGCGCGGCTTCTACCTGCGCACCGGCGCGTCGGCGTTCAAGGAGTACCCCTTCGCCCCGCGCGATGCGGCGGCCGTCGCGGTGTGCGTGCTGGTGGTTGCGCTGGCCGTGGCGTCGGTGGTGCTGGCGTAGCGGCCGGCGGGGCGCCTTCCCGATCCCGGAAACCGGCGGAAACCGGACGGAGACCGAGGTGCGGTGGAGCGGTGGAGTCTCGCTATGGAGCGGTGGACGCGGGGTGACGCCTCGCGGTGCGGGCGCTATACTAGGCAAGCGCATACGCCTTCGTAGCTCAGGGGATAGAGCACCGCTCTCCTAAAGCGGGTGTCGGCCGTTCGAATCGGCCCGGGGGCACCAGAAAA
>CAZUFB010000100.1:1831-6982 GCA_964619775.1 uncultured Coriobacteriaceae bacterium | reverse complement strand
AGCGCCGGCAACAACATGGGCAACGCCATGACGAGCGGCCGCGTGGCCGGCAAGCACGCCGCCGGCGCGGTGGACAGCATCGCGTAGGACGATGCTCCCGGGGCCGTTTCGCAGGGAAGGTCCCGTCTGTTCGGACTGACGCCGCAGCGTAGTCGGCAGACTTTAGGCCAGGGTCGGGGTGCATCCCGGCCCTGGCCGTTTTGTTGCGCTGACGGAGGTCGGCGGCGTGGGCGAGTTTGACGTACTCGCAGATGCCGACGTGCCGGCAGGGGTGCCGGTCGAGCCTTTGCGCGGACTTATTGGCTCGAGGCCGAGTGGCGGTGCTGCCCGCGCCCGCTCCGCAAAGCCCGTGCAGGTGCGGTTTCGCTCACCTTGCCGTTGTCGCCATGCCCTACACTGTGAGGCATCCAGCCGCCGATAGGAGCCAGACAGATGGAGTCCCTGTACCGCAAGTATCGCCCGCAGACGTTCGACACGATGGTGGGCCAGAAGCACATCGTGATGACGCTCGAAAACGCCCTGTCCGAGGGGCGCACGGCGCACGCGTACCTGTTCAGCGGGCCGCGCGGTACCGGCAAGACCACCACGGCGCGCCTGCTTGCCAAGGCGCTGCTGTGCGGGCGCGGCCCCACGCCCCGCCCCGACGGCACCTGCGAGCAGTGCAAGGCCGTCGCCGACGGCACGCACCCCGACGTCTACGAGCTCGACGCCGCGTCGCGCACCGGCGTGGACAACGTGCGCGAGGAGATCATCAACCGCGTCGCCTTCGCCCCCACGCGCGGCCGCTACAAGGTATACATCATCGACGAGGTCCACATGCTCACGACGGCGGCGTTCAACGCGCTGCTCAAGACGCTCGAGGAGCCTCCGGAGCACGTGGTCTTCGTGCTGTGCACCACCGACCCGCAGAAGGTGCCCGACACCATCCTGTCGCGCTGCCAGCGCCTCGAGTTCCACCGCATCGTGACCTCCGACATCGAGGAGCGCCTGGCCTACGTGTGCCGGTGCGAGGGTTTCGCCTACGACGAGCAGGCGCTGCGGCTGGTGGCCAAGCACGCGCGCGGCGGCCTGCGCGACGCCTTGTCGATGCTCGAGCAGCTGTCGGTCTTCGGCGACGGGGCCGTGCGGCTCGAGGACGCCCAGGGCGTGCTGGGCGAGGTGTCCGACGACGCGCTGGCCTCGATGGTGCGCCTGGTGGCGCGCCGCGACGTGGCCGGGTGCTTCGCCCAGGTGGCCGATCTGGCCGACCGCGGCTTCGACGTGCCGCAGTACGCGCGCGACCTGACCCGCTACGTGCGCGACGTCTACGTGGCGTGCGTGGCGGGCGACGAGGGGTTCGAGGACCCCGCGGCGGCGTCGGGCCTGGCCGGGCTCGCCGGCGAGCTGGGCGGGCCGGACCGCATAGCCTACATGCTCGACGTGCTCGGGCGCCTGGAGTCCGAGCTGCGCACCTCGCTCGACCAGCGCCTCTCGCTTGAGGTGGCGCTGACCCGCATGGCGCGCCCGACCTCGGACCTCACGCTCGAGTCGCTGGCGGCGCGCGTGGCCGACCTCGAGCGCCGGCTGGCCGACCTGCAGGCGCACGGGGTTCCCGCAGCGGCGGGCGCGGCGGGTCCGACGGATGCTCCGGCGGGCGTGGCGGCCCGGCCGGCGGCTTCGACGGGCCCGGCAGGTTCGGCCGGCCCGGCGACCGGCCAGGCCGGGACGGCTGTGGCGAACGCCCCGCGGCAGGAGGCCGCCCCTGCGTCCCGTGCGTCCGACGGCGGGCGGTTCCCGGCCGGCGGCGGGTCCGGTCCCGTCCCTGCCGCGAGCGTCCCCGCGCCGCGCCCGTCGATCCCCGCCCAGGAGGCGGCACCGGTGCCGGCGGCGTCGATGGACGCCGGCGAGGCCCGGCGCCTTTGGGCCCGCGTCGTGGAGGCGGTGGTGAAGGCGAGCGCCTCGGTGGGAGCGCTGCTGCGCAACGCCGAGGGCGTCCTGTCCGACGACGGAACGCTGACGGTCGTCAACCACGGCTCGTCGTTTGCCGCGCAGATGCTGATGCGCCCCAGCTCGTCGGACACGATCGCCCGGGCCGCCGCGCAGGTGTACGGCCGCCCCGTGCGCATCGCGATCGCCGGGACGGGCGCTTCCAACGCCGCCCCCGCCCCGGGTGCCGCCTCTACCGCCGGCGGCTCGGGTGCGCCGGGAGGTTCGGGCGTCCCGCCGTACGGGCAGCCGGTTTCACCTCCCCGGCAGGCGGCGCAGCAGCCCCCGGCGGCACAGCGGCCGCCCGCGGCCGCACAGCCGGCTCCCCGGCAGGCCCTCCAAACCCCCGCCCCCTCCTCGGCGCCGGCGTCGGCCTCCGGGTTTGCGGCGCGCACGCCGTCGGGCGAGCTTTCGGCTGCGGCGATTGCCGCCGCGGCGGCCGCGGCGGTTTCAGGCGGCGTAGAGGACCGGCGCCCGCCGGCGCCTGCCGAAAGGCCCTCAGTCCGGCAGCCGGCCCCGGACGACGCGCCGGGCTACGAGTTTGTGCCCGACGAGGTCTACGACGCCTACGACGATGCCGTCGACGACGAGCCGCCGGCGGAGCCTGGCCCCGAGGACGTTGCGACGGAGGTTCCAGGCGGGGCGGACGGAGAGGCGGCTCGCGCGTCGGGCGCCTCTATCGAAAGCCCGGCACCGGCGTCCGGATCGGACGCGACCCCGCCGTGGGAGGAGCCGTCCGCACCGGTCGCGCCTGCGTTGCCGACTACCCCCGCTTCCGGGCAGCCTGCGGCCCCGCGGAGGTTCGGCGACGCGGCGCCCGATGCCTCCGCCTCGCGTCTTTCGGCTGCACCTGCGGTGCCGGCCACCTCGCCCAAGAAGACCTCTCCCAAGAAGGGTAGGTCTTCCTCCCAGGGCGCCGGCCTTTCGGTCGATGAGCTGTCCCGCCTGCTGTCTGAGGGTTTCGGCGGCTACGTCAAAGTGACCGAGGAGTAGGCTGCGCCGAGCCGCCGGGCCTGCCGATGCGCGGGTCGTGCAGGGGGCGGGGCGGGCCACGGCCGTACGGGGCGGTTTTGCATGCGACGGAGCCACCCTTGCATGTATAACAGGCACCTGCGAGCCGTATCCATATACATGCTTGCTTGATAGCCCGGAAGCGAGCACGGCACGCTTCTTTTTGGCCGCCCGACTGTGGCGAGGCCCATGCGGCTCCGGTGCGCCTCGGCCCCGTCGCTGGTTTGAGGCGGCACCCGACCGGCGTCGTTCCCCAGAACCCACGCAAAGGGCCCGTCGGATGTGGCATCCGGCGGGCCCTTCTCGATACGGGGACAGCTTCAAGTGCAGCGCGGGGCCTTTAGTCCCGTACGCCGCCTTCGACTGCGGTTGCAACCTCAGGTTCGAACTCCTCGCTGCCGAACTCGGTGTCGGCGCGTTTCTTGAAGCAGCTCACGGCGATGACGACGCCCAGCACGAGCAGCAGCACGCCAAAAACGAGCTGCAGGCCGTGCGTCAGGAAGTCGAAGTCGTCCGTGCCGACGACGGGGAAGATGCCCATGAGGATCGTCACGAGCGACACGAACACCACGACGAGCATGAAGCACGAGGGGATCACGAGCATGAGGCCCTTGCGGCCGGTTGCCTTGAGGAACACCGACAGCGCGATGAGCACCATGGCGGCAAGGAGCTGGTTGGCCGAGCCGAACAGCGCCCAGATGTTGTTGTAGCCGCCCAGCGCCAGCGCGAAGCCGGGGATGAGCACGAGCAGGGTGGCGACGTAGCGGTTGCCCAGGAAGCGGCGCAGGGCGTTCACGTCGCTGCCGTCGGCCTTGTCGCCCAGCCACAGCTCGGAGAAGCTCATCGCGCCGATGCGGGCCACGGCGTCGAGCGAGGAGAGGGCCAGGGTCGACACGGCCATCGTCATGAAGACCTGCGAGAGCACCAAAGGCAGGCCCAGGCGCTCCATGAAGGAGGCGATGGCGGTCGAGAACACGTTGAAGGGCGTGCCGATGCTCGAATAGTCGCCGTCGGCGGTGGCGACGGTGGCCACGCAGATGAGGGCGAGCACCGCCACGAGCGACTCGAGCACCATCGAGCCGTAGCCCACCGGCAGCATGTCCCTCTCGTTGGATATGGTCTTGGACGAGGTGCCGGTCGAGACCAGGCTGTGGAAGCCCGACACCGCGCCGCACGCGATGGTCACGAACAGCACGGGGAACAGCATGCTGCCGCTTTCCAGCTGGAAGCCGTTGAAGGCGTTCACCTGGATGGACGGGTTGTACACGATGACGCCCACAAAGGCGAAGACGACCATGCCGATAAGCACGATGAAGCACAGGTAGTCGCGCGGCTGCTTGAGGTACTGCATGGGCACGCACGAGGCGAAGAACAGGTACACCATGATGGCGACGTCCCAGGTGACCTTGTCGGACTCCTCGATGGGCCACACCATGCCCACGGCGAACGAGGCCGCGAACAGCACGATGGCGACGACGAACTTCACGACGCCGCGGATGTGGAGCTTGGCGGTGAGCAGGCCCATGACGACGGCGGCCACGATGAACGCGATGTTGATGGTCGCGGTGGCGCCGTTGGCGTAGGTCACGTCGTCGGTGGAGCCGATGACGAACGTGCCGGCCACCATGTCGGTGAAGGCCGCCACGACGAGCATCGTGAAAAGCCAGCAGAACAGCAGGAACAGGCGGCGTCCGTAGTTGCCGATGTATTTCTCGATAAGCAGGCCCATCGACTTGCCCTCGTTGCGCACCGAGGCGTACAGCGCGGCGAAGTCCTGCACGGCGCCGAAGAACACGCCGCCCACGAGGATCCACAGAAACGCGGGGAGCCAGCCGAAAGCGACTGCGATGATGGGTCCGGTGACCGGGCCGGCGCCGCAGATGGACGAGAACTGGTGCGCAAAGACCGTGAGGCGGTCGGTGGGCACGTAGTCCTTGTCGTCTTCGAGCCGCTTCGCGGGGGTCAAGGCCTGCGGGTCGATGCCCCAGGTCTTTTGGAGCCAGCGGCCATACAGCAGATAGCCCGCCGCCAACACCACGACGGCGATGATAAGTAGGGTGACTCCGTTCATGATCCGCTCCGGACTCCTTTCCTGGGATGGGGGATGCCTGGCTTGCCGCATCTCCCATTAAACGCGACAAATAATAAGCGCGGATTCTAGCACTGTTGGCGGGG
>CAZUFB010000100.1:0-1731 GCA_964619775.1 uncultured Coriobacteriaceae bacterium | reverse complement strand
AAGCGCCCTTCGGTGGGCAAAATATCCTTACCGTGAATGCCTCATGCGGCCGGACGGAGGGGCGTCTCCGACCGATTGGTGAAGAAACCGCAGCTCGCTACCAGTAATCCCGATAGGCGCATATCAACATTAACATACTGTCAATGTCACGGTCCCGTCCAACTGACGCATCGTCACCCTGTCTCGCCCCGGACCCCCCGCCACCGTTATCCCTTGTCGCTTTTCTTGATAAACTACCAGTTCATACGCGTGACAAAGCCATTTAGCTGCACGGAGTCGCCCTTCGCACGATGATGATGGCAGTCGAACGGAGCCACGAGCATGGGAGAGGACGACGGATGGACATCGGCAACCAGATTCGCGAGCGCAGAACCAAGATGGGCCTTTCGCAAGAAGAGCTTGCGCGGCGTATCTACGTTTCGCGCCAGACTGTGTCGAACTGGGAAACCGACCGCACCTATCCCGACATCCAAAGCCTGCTGCTCCTGAGCGTCCTGTTCGACACGACCATCGACGAGATCGTGAAGGGAGACATCGAGATGATGAAGGAATCCGTGGAGAGGGCCGACGTAAAGCGCATAAAGCGGTTCGGGGCCGTGATGGTGGCGGGGCTGGTGCTCATGTTTCCGTTCGCGCTGCTCGGTGTGCATCTTTGGGGGGTCGGCGGCGTGTTTCTCGCCCTGGTGCCCTGGGTGCCCGTCATGGTGGTGTCGTTTGCCATTGAGAAGATTAAACGCGATAACGACGTCTACACCTACCGCGAGATTCTCGCATTCGCCAACAGGGACGAGATCGACCGCTCACAGCGGTCGGACCGGCTCATGCGCCAAATCGCCGCGAAGAAAGCCCGCCCGCTTGCGGCACGCATCGCGCTCGCTGTTGGCGTCGTGCTGGTGGTCATGGCGATCGGCTTTGCGTTTGGATACGGCGTCAGCTGGGTCGTCGACGCGGTGTCGGGGGCATAGAATCCACCGTCGTGGAAGACAGCCCTGTGCGGGGCAGCTGGGCGGCCTGCCCATCCTACCCCGCGTCGCGCCGGCGCCCCACACCCGCTGGGACGCCGGCGCGACGGTGTAGGGGACCGCCCTACTCCCACGGCTCCAGGATTTCACGATGACGCCGGCGTCCAGGCCCTCCTGGTTGGTGGTGAAGCGGCCGTCAGTCGCCTTCATCGCGGCGAAGCAGCTGGTCGAGAAGATGCAGCCGCCGTCGAACTCCTCCTGGCCGAAGATCGCCCAGGCGCCCGAGGGCATCGACGACTCGGTGAAGGTGCCCTCGCGGTACTGCTTGCCGTGGCGCAGCAGCTCGGTGTAGAGCACGTCCTCGTCCATGAAGCGGTGGCCGCGGCTGTCGACAAAGATGTAGTTGTGCGTGGCCCAGCGGGTCCAGGTGCGGGCGTCGTGCTCGTCGGAGGTGTCCATCTTAAGACCGAGCGCCGCACCGGACACGTTGTTCATGTGCCACAGCTGCGCGCCGAGCTTCTGCGCCATCTTGATGCCGTCGCCGCGGTTGTACCACGACCCCTTGCCGATGGTGTCGGGGTAGCCGGCAGGCAGGTAGGTCTTCATCATCTCGGGGTCGGCCTCAAAGCCGCCGGTGGCGAGCAGCACGCCCTTGTTGGCCTTGAAGTTGCGGCCGTCCTCGGAGGTCACGCCGATGACCTCGCCGGCGGCGTTGGTGATGAGCTCGACGGCGCGCGTCTCGTAGTAGACGGGCGTGCCGAGCTCGTCG
>CAZUFB010000099.1:0-7049 GCA_964619775.1 uncultured Coriobacteriaceae bacterium | reverse complement strand
TTACTCTACCGTGTCGGCGAACAGCGTCTGCAGGCCCTGGTTGAGCTTGTTGGTGTCGAGCGTCGCGCCCGAGATCGTGTCGACGGCGACGGTCTGGTCGGCAATAACCGCGTCGATATATTCCTGCAGCTGCTCGTCGGTCATGAACATGTTGCCGCGGCCCTCGACGACCTCGATGGCCGTGATGGCGCCGCCCTCGACGGTGACCGAGATGGTGAACTGGCCGTCGTTGCCGTTGATCAGCTGCTCGTAAGTACCGTCGGGCTTCTTGCTTATGTCGATGAGCTCGGCAAGGTTCTCGGTGGGAGCGGGCTCGGAGACCGTGGAGCGCCCGCCGAACGCGGTGTCGGCGGCGGCGCGGCCCGAGGCGATGCACTCGGCCAGGAACATGCCGTTCTGGTAGAGGTTCGCCACGTAGGAGCCCAGCTCGCCCGCCTCGTAGAGGCCTTCGATGGGGGTGTCGTCCCACGTGAGGACGCGGGAGCTCGTGTCGCGCTTGGCGCCGCCCGTGGTGCCCACGAGCGTCGGGGTGATGGAGACGGCGTAGTAGGGCGGGGTGTCGATGGCGGCCATGGTCTCGGGGTCGCGGTCGAACTCGTCGGCACCGGCGGCCACGCCTTCGTTGTAGGCGTCGACCGTCGCCTGGAGCGCCGCAGGGTCGCGGTCGATAAGGCCGGCGAGCTCCTCGACGGTGTCGGCCTTGACGATCCAGCCCTTCTCGATCTCGACCGAGTTGTCGTCGGACCAGGTATAGCCGAGCGTGGTGATGGGCCAGGACAGCCACATCGTGACGATGGGGCCCGCCTGACAGACCTTGTCGTCGAAGATGAGGTGCACGGGCAGGGCGCGGTCGTGCGGCAGGTCGACGTAGTGGCCGTACTGCTTGTACTTCATGTGCTGGCGGTGGTAGGAGCCCGACTCGTTGTAGAAGCGGGCGCTTTCGGCGTCGACCTCGATCCAGGAGCCGCCGGCCATGGTGAACGAGCGCATGAACGTGCTCTCGTAGTCGGGAACCTTGATGCCGAGCCACAGGCCGCCGGACTGGGTCTGGTTGCGCATGTGCCAAATCTGGGCGCCCAGACCCATCAGAACCTGGATGGCGTCGCCCGTGTTGCCCGGCGTGCCACCGGTATACACCATGTCCATGCCGTGGAAGTCGCGCTGCATCTGCAGGTTGTTCTCATAGCCGCCGCAGGCGAGCACCACGCCGTGGGTCGAACCGATGCGCTCCTCGGTGCCCTTGTTGTCCACCACGGCACCCACGACCTTGCCGTCGGCATCGATGATGACGTTGGTGAAAACGCACTCGTACTCGACGGTGATGTTCTCGCGGGCCTGACAGGCCAGGTGGAAGCCGCGCCACACGCCGCCGTACTCGAAGGTCTCGCCTGCCGCGCGGACATGCCCCGAGCAGCCCACGAAATTGGAGCCGTCCAGGTCGGGGAACTCGGTCACGAGCTTGCCCCACGAAAGCGGGCCGCCCGATACGTAGCCGATCTCGTAACCCACGGGCGACACGGTGCCTTGGATCCAGTCCACCTGGTTGGCAAACTCGTCGCACATCCAGTCGAGGTACTCGTCGGGAATGGGGTTGGGCTCGAAGCAGGCCGCGACGTAGGTCTTGAACGTGTCGATGTCGTCGGGCGAAGGCACGATGACCGTCTGGCCCGAAGCGATGGAGTTGCCGCCCTGGTTGGCCTCGTCCATCTTCTCGATGACGAGGATGTCGGCCTCGGGGTCGATGTCGCTGGCTTCGAGCGCGGCGCACTCGCCGGCCAGGCCGTAGCCCACGACGAGGAAGTCGACCTCGCGGTCGAACTGCGGGTCCTCGCCTTCGGCCAGCGCGACCGGCGGAATGGCCGCAAAGCCTGCCATCGCCGCCGTCCCCAGCGCGGCCCCCTTGAGCATGTCCCTGCGCGTGCATTCCATGGGTTTCCTCCTTGCAGCCGTGCGGCGCGCCCCCTTATGACGCGCCCCCGATAACGCACCCAGAAAAAACCGCCGCTGCAAACCTCCGTCTCCGTCCAGGGCCATTTCGAGGCGTCTGGGCAGGCGGCGAAGCGGCCGCGCTGTGGTGCGTCTTGCCGCCATTGTTGTCCCCTTGGGGCGCATAACGGTAGACGCATTTTGAGGGGGAATACGAAAGCGCAGTTCAGAGCCATTATTCATTTGTCAAGTCGAACAAACAGAACGTCGGCCGTCCAACGGCCCGACCGGCCGCGCCGCGCGCCGGGGCGGGACCCATGCATTCTGCACGGTCCCTATTCCTCCTCGTCGCCGGGACCGCTGCAGCTGACCGTGGTCAGCCATTCGCTGTCGGGGCGGCAGATGAGGCGCGCGTGCATGTACGCCTGGCGCATCGTGAGGATGGTCTGGCCCTGGTAGTTGTCCGAAAGCGTCTGCTGCACCACCAGCGCCGCGTCGGCGACGCCATCCTCCACCAGGCACAGCGGCAGCAGCAGGCTCATGCTGTTGACGCGGGGGTAGTAGCAGGGAATCGCCGTCTTGAAGTTCCAGCGCACCCGCTTGCGCGCCACCTCCACCGCTTCGTCCACGCAGCGCCGCAGCCGGCGGAACAGGCGCGCGTCGTCGCGGACGATCGCCCCCAGCTCGGCAAAGCAGTGCGCACGCGTGGCGGCGTCACCGGCCACGCCCTTAGCCAGCAGCTCGACGGCGGCGTCGTTGCCGCGCATCTCATCCTCGAGGAACGCCACGGGCAGGCGGCTGATGTTGTCCACCAGCACGTGCTCGAAATCGATGATGAGCTTCTTCTCCAAGTCGAACAGCAGGTCGTCCTTGCGTTCGAAGTACGATGCAGGCTCGGGCAGCGGGCTGAACAGGTTCACCAGGCGCTTGCCCAGACCGCGCGAACCCCCGGTGCAGAAGCCGGCGAACCTCCACGCCGGCGCCCCGTCCCCGCCCCTGCGTCCCCCCGTCGGGGAGGACGCGCCGCCCAGAGACTCGAAGCAGGCGTAGATGTCGTCGTAGCGGCGCGTCGCGAGCCCCGTGTTGAAGGCGGCAAACGTGCCGTCGTCGTCGATGCAGATCTTGTCTTCAAGCTTGAGGCGGTAGAACGTCATGCGGACGTAACTTTTGAGGATAGCCCAGCGCCCCTGCGTCCCGTCCTCCGACGGCGAGCCGAAGTCCCACGGCTCGGGCAGGGCGAGGCCGGCCAGCGTGCCCAAAAACTGGTCCCACGAACCCAGCCGCGCGAACTTCTCGAGCTCGAGGCTCGGCGCCGTGCGCCTCTTCGGCCGGCTTGGGGGCACGTAGTCGTCCACGTAGCAGAGATACCAAGGCTTTTCTTCCTCGTTTTGATAGTTCACGTGGCGGATCGAGATCTCGATGGGGGTCTTGCCGTCGCCGCGCATCACATGCAGCGGGAAGATGACCTTGCCCTCGTAGTAGCGCAGCGCCCCCGCCTCAAAGGCGCGCGTCCAGTCCTCGTCGAGCAGGCGGGCCACGTCGGGGACGCCCGGGGCGCTCTCGCGCAAGATGTCGAGCGTTGCCCCTGGGAAATACGTAAAGCTCGACAGTCGGGAGCGCAGTTCCTCCATGATGCCGCGCGGCACGGGGCCGCGCACGTATTCAGAGGTCTGCGCCATGCGGCGGACCAGGGAAAGCGCCTCCCCGTCGTCGGGGCCGCCGCAAGCCGGGCGGTCGCACTCGCCCGCGCCGCCCGACGGCTCCGGCGCCGCGTCGGGGGCGTCGGACGTGCGCTCGGCCGTCCAGTCGTCGCGCTTCTCGATGGTCACCAGGCGCTGCGGCACCCCTCCCGCGATGATGTCGGTGAACGAGAGAAAGTCGTCCATGTCGGCCAAAAACGCCTTGAGCTTCTTATAGCCGTAGTCCTCCTTGTCGACCCCGGCGTCCATCAGGGCAAACGCGATGGTCGCCATGGGGATGGCCTTGCCGAACTCGAACTTGTCGGCCAAGATGCGGTAGATGCGCTGACGGTCGGCGAGGGGGACGGTCTGGGACGATGCGTTCATGGCCGGCTGCTTTCTCTTTTGGACGCTGACGGGCGGGCGGTACACACGGCGCGGCCGCCCGTCCCATAGTGTAGCAGCTCAAAGACGCGCACACGCAAACGCCCCGACGGCAGCGTGGCACGTCGGGAGAAAAGAACAGGGTGCTACAGCATGCGCCGGCAGCCCTCGCTGTAGCGCATGAAGGCCTCGTTCGTCGCATGCCGGCGCTTTTGGCTCACGGGCACCTGCTCGCCTCCGAACAGGTTGACGTACGCGACGCCCACCGACTCGACGAAGCCCATGTTCACCAAGAAGCTCTTGTGGCTGCGCACAAACGACGGCGGCAGTTCGCGCGCCAACGAGTCGAGGGTCGCATAGGTTGTCAGCATCTCGTCGTCCACATGGATGTGGCACTTGCGCCGGTCGCTCTCCACAAAGCGGATGCGGCGCGGGAACAGCGCCCGCAGATGGCCGTCGGCACGCACGGTCAGGGGGCGATCGGCAATGACGCGCAAGCGTTTGGCCGCCTGGTCGATCGCCCAGTGCACGCCCTCCTCCGTGACGGGGCCTACCAGATGGTTGATATGCCGGGTACGGTAGACCTGCATCACGTAATCGAACCCTTGCGAAACGTACACCACCTGCACGCCCGCACTGCCGGAAAAATACCGCTCGATCAGGTCGATGCCGCTGGGACCCTCAGCCCGGGCGTCAAACGCAGGGTCGATGAACACGATGTCGGGATAGCGAGCACCCGTCAGCGAGCCTTTGAACTCGTCGAGCGACGCGACCGTGAAAACGTCGAGGAAGGCTGCAAGTTCGTGGGAAACAATCGCTTGGACGAGCTCCTCGGCGCGGTCGCCAGACTCAAGCGCCACCATTACCCGATACATGCGGAAACCTCAGCGGTCGCAGCACGCCGAACGGCACAAGCCGCCAGCCCAAGCCGAGTCGAAGGGTCTGGAACTAGAAGGCAGGCATGCATCAAAGCATGTAGCCGAGAATGGCATAGCGTGCGTCATGTCTTTGAAGCCCCCCCCCCCGCATCTACGGTCGTCTTGCAGGCTTGCCGGAAAAGAGGATCCTCGTCCACAACCCGCCGGCGTTCCGCGCTCAAGCGGATGCGACGGGCTGTAAAGTACATTGCATTAAAGCCATACAGTTGAAAAAGTTCAATCTCTTTTCACCGATTTGGTCTCGCGATGTATTTTTCAACCGAAAAAATGTCATGAACGGCACCCAATCGCCGTTCACACCCCGTTTTAAACCGTTTTCACTCAACGCATCGTATGGCAGGTTCGCCGCGACGACACCGGCTTTGGCTCCCCGAGAAGAGCGGGAGGTCCGTCATGCGTCTACTTCCAGAGGGCTTTTCTGGATTTATATTCCATTGATTCGCTTCATTGGTTGTTTTTATGCCTTGTGTCGTCCAAGCCTATCCAAACCTATAAATTATAACGAGCGCAGTGACTTGGTCGGCATAAGGAATGGGCAAAGCTGGGAAAGGATGCGGCCATCGTGAAACAAATTCTGATTATTGATGATGACCGAGAATTGTGCGCCCTGCTGAAGAGGCAGCTCCAATTAGAAGAGATACAGGCGGACTGCCGCCATTCTGGCAAAGAAGGCATTGCGGCTCTTTCCGAAGGCTGCTATCAGTTGGTGGTGTTGGATGCTATGATGCCGGGGCTCAGCGGCTTCGACGTGCTTGAGAAAATCCGGGAAAGCAGCTCCGTCCCGGTTCTGATGCTAACGGCAAAAGACGATAGTGCCAGCAAAGTGCGCGGCCTGCGCTCCGGAGCGGACGACTATCTGACAAAGCCGTTTGAGATGGACGAGTTTTTAGCCAGAGTCGTCTCCCTCATCCGGCGGTATACCGTGCTGAACGGAACGGACACAACCGGAGTGCTCTCCTATACCGGACTAAAAATCAACCTGGATGAACGCAGTGTAACCACTGAGCATGGGACGGTTGAACTGCCGAATAAGGAATTCGAGCTTCTTTTATATCTGGCCCAGAATCAGGGGAAAATTATGACAAAAAAGCAAATTTACGAGGCAGTCTGGCAGGAAGAATATTGCTATGATGATGCCAGCATCATGGTCATGATTAGCAAGCTGCGAAAAAAGGTGGAGCCGGACCCCGGCTCCCCCACGGTAATCCAAACCGTGAAGGGAATCGGCTACCGATTCAACAAGGAGCTCTGAGACGCATGGATGATGGGATAACGGCCATCGTGTTTATATGGGGAATCGTGGCACTCTGCTTCATCTTGGTTTTGGGGATCAAGCTGCTGCACACAAAATCTCAGCTGCGTGAAATAGAAAACATACTTTCAGAAATCAGAGAAGGGAACGGAAACCGAAAGCTGCTGGCAAAACCAGGAGATCTGACAGCCTCCATTACCTATCAGGTCAACCAGATCGTTTCGGGGTATGAAGCACAGCTCGCCGCCATGCACCGCAACGACGAGATGAGCAGGCAGCTCATGACAAGCCTTTCCCACGACGTGAGGACGCCTCTCACCACATTGATCGGCTATCTGGATGCCGCCTGCCGAGGGGCTGTGACCGGAAAGGAACATGACGACTATGTCCGCATCGCCGAGAGGAAAGCCTATGATTTAAAAGCCTATATTGACGTTCTTTTTGACTGGTTCAAATTGAATTCAGATGAATTTTTATTTATCATGGAGCCCGTAGAGATAACGGAGTTGACCAGAGAGAATCTAAAGGACTGGGTTCCTGTTCTGGAAGAAAACGGCCTCACCTTTGATATCTCTATACCGGAGACCCCGTGCATGGCACGGCTGGACGCAGACGCATATCGGCGCATCGTCAACAACCTGATTCAGAATGTGGTCGCCCACAGCCGTGCCAGTCATGTAGGCATCGCTCTGGAAACAGATGGCCGGCAGATCAGCATTTCTGTTTTGGATAACGGTGTCGGGATTTCCCAAGTCGACCTTGCGCACATCTTCGACCGACTGTATAAATGCGATATGGGTCGCTCAGAAAAAGGAAGCGGGCTGGGGCTTTCCATCGCCAAACAAATCGTTGAAAAGATGGGCGGCTCCA